>NC_023065.1:3845000-4145000 GCF_000513295.1 Magnetospirillum gryphiswaldense MSR-1 v2 | reverse complement strand
CCAATGGCGGCGCCGGTGTGGATTTCGTCATCCAGCAAGTCACCACCGAATTGCTGTCTCTCGTTGCCACCAACCTGTTCAAATTGGTCACCGTCGACGCCAAGGACGAGTTGCCTGACCAGTATAGTCAATATTCCGAGGTGGTCGTTGATGGCCGCTTTGACGAATTGGAAAACGTCGACATCGACGACGTCATCCTTGTTGATGACGAGTCCGATGACGACGAGGATGAAGACGACGAATCCGATGATGACGAGGATGAAGACGACGAATCCGACGATGACGAGGATGAAGACGACGAATCCGACGACGACGAGGATGAAGACGAAGAATCCGACGACGACGAGGATGAAGACGACGAATCCGACGACGACGAGGATGAAGACGACGAATCCGACGATGACGAGGATGAGGACGACGAATCCGACGATGATGAGGATGAGGACGACGAATCCGACGATGATGAGGATGAGGACGACGAATCCGACGATGATGAGGATGAGGACGACGAATCCGACGATGATGAGGATGAGGACGACGAATCCGACGATGATGAGGATGAGGACGACGAATCCGACGATGATGAGGATGAGGACGACGAATCCGACGATGACGAGGATGAGGATGAGGATGAGTAGTTTTTTGCTACCATCCACCTGTCGCTGATCACGCTTAATCTTGAGGGAATGTCATGGCGGAGAAAATTTTTATCGGTGGCGGCGAAAGCCCGCTGTGGCTCGACCTGTCCGTTGCCAACCGTCATGGCCTGATCGCCGGCGCCACCGGTACCGGCAAGACGGTATCGCTACGGGTGCTGGCCGAGGGATTTTCCGCCGCCGGGGTGCCGGTATTCATGGCCGACGTCAAGGGCGACCTGGGTGGTTTGGCCAAGCCGGGGGAAACGTCGCCACGCATCGCCGAACGGGCGGCAAAGCTCAAGCTTGACTGGCAGGGAGCCGGGCTGCCGGTGGTGTTCTGGGATCTGTTCGGTCGCCAGGGCCATCCGGTGCGGGCAACGGTTTCCGATATCGGCCCGATCCTGCTGGCGCGCATGCTGGGCCTGACCGATGTGCAGGAAGGCGTACTCAACGTCGCCTTCCGTTATGCCGACGATGAAGGCCTTTTGCTGCTTGATCTCAAGGATTTGCGCGCCCTGATCAGCTATGTGGGGGAAAACGCCAACCAATTGAACAGCCGTTACGGGGCGGTGGCCTCATCTTCGGTCGGCGCCATCCAGCGTGCCTTATTGGCGCTGGAAAACCAGGGCGCCGACAGCTTTTTCGGCGAACCGGCCCTGGATTTCGCCGATCTGATGATGGTCGCGCCCGATGGCCGTGGCGCAGTCAACGTGCTGGCCGCCGACGAACTGATGAAAAGCCCGGCCCTTTACGCCACCTTCTTGCTGTGGATGCTGTCGGAACTGTTTGAGAGCCTGCCGGAAGTGGGCGACGTGGCCAAGCCCAAGCTGGTGTTCTTTTTCGACGAAGCCCACCTGCTGTTCAACGACGCCCCCACCGCCCTGGTCACCCAGGTCGAGCAGGTGGTGCGCCTGATCCGTTCCAAGGGCGTGGGCGTCTATTTCGTCACCCAATCCCCCCTGGATATCCCGGAAACCGTCTTGGGTCAGCTTGGTCACCGCATCCAACACGCCTTGCGCGCCTTCACACCGCGCGACCAGAAGGCGGTGCGGGCGGCGGCGGAAACCTTCCGCCCCAATCCGCGCCTGGACACCGCCCAGGCCATTCAGGAATTGGGCAAGGGGGAAGCCTTGGTATCGCTGCTGGACGGCGACGGCATTCCCGGAATGGTGCAACGGGCATTGATCGCCCCGCCGGCCACTTCGCTCAGCGTCCTGGCGGACGACCAGCGCCGACAGGTCATGGAAGAAAGTCCGGTCAAGGGTGAATACGAAGCCGCCATCGACCGCGACTCGGCCTATGAACGCCTGACCGCCCGCGCCAGCCCAGTCCAGGACAGCGCCCCGACGCCGCAACACCGAGGCGCCTGGGGACGGGTGGAGGGCGCCCCGCCCCCCAGCCCGCGCCGCCGTCCCGCCACCGACACCATCGCCGAAGCGGCGGTGAAATCGGTGGCTCGCGGCTTGGCCAGCAGTCTGGGCTCGGCCCTGGGCCGCCAGATCGTGCGCGGCGTGTTGGGGGCCATCCTCAAACGCTGAAGGTCAGTGCCCCGGTCGCGCCGGCGGATGCGCCGGCGCCGGTGGACGGACGGCGGGACGGGCATGGGCCGGTTCGTCATCGTCGTCGTCATGGTCCTTCGCCCGCAGGACGAAGCCACGCAACGCCCAACTGGCGGCGTAACCGATGCCGATGCCGAACCACAGGCCCGAGAACAGGAAGATCAGGGCGCGGCGCAACGCTTCATCACCGTCGCCAAAGGCCCCCAGCGACCACAGCATGGGGGTCGAGAACATGATGGCCACCGCCACCACTACCCCCAAGCGAGTCCAGCCCCCCGGGCGCAGCCACGTAAATCGAATATTCCCGGACATGATGGCCCCCTTCACTCGACTCTGTGCCTAATTTTGCGACTTTCCAGGCACAAGAACAATCTACCTTTAGGTGAATGGCGTCCTGACCCAAGAAAAATAACGAATAATCCCCCAACTTTCCCGTGACAACGAACTTACCGCACAGGTATTCCTTAAGCATGGATACCGGTCGTCAGAATGGGATCGGGAAAAGGAGAGCGGGCGATGGCGTCTGAACGCGCCAACTTTGAAATCCAGGTCATGAAAGATGGCCGTTGGATTCAACAGTCACTGGTCGCCGAAGAGGCGGCTGCGGTTACCGCCGCCAAAAAGCTGCTGACCGACAAGAAATGTGAGGGCGCGCGCGTCCTGCGCAATTGGGCGCGCGGCGACGGCACCTTCGATGAAAAAGAGATTTTCAGCCAGACCCAGGCCGTGCGTGACGACGGCCCCGTGCATATCGTCAAGATCGACGAGGCGCCGCCAAAATGCGAAGCGCCCACCGATTATTACGGCGCGCAAAGCCGCGCGGTGACCAACCGCCTGTTCCGCAATTACATGGAAAAGGCTTACGTCACCCCCACCGAGCTGATGCACAATTACAAGGAACTGAAGCGCCTCCAGGACAAGGACACGCTGCTGCCGTCGGCGGTGGACCGGGTCGCCATGTTGCAGACCAAGGATGGCGAGGGCGATTCCAAAACCCGGCGCGAGGAAATCTTCAAGTCACTGGACGAGATGTCGGCCAAGGCGCGCCGCGCCGACGGCATGAAGCTGCCCAAGCTCAACGGCGCCTTCAAGGACATGTACGACCATGTCGCCGGCCTGGCCGCCGAACCGACCGAGGCCGACTTCCTCGCCATGGTGGTGCTGTCGCGCGATCTGGTCGATGTCCGCTCCTGGGCCGGCAAACTGGAACGGCTGTGCGCCCTGGCGGCGGCGGAGGGTGACACCCATTCGCTGGCCTTGTTGGACGGCGTCATCGCCGACGTGCTGGGCTCGAACGTGGTTCAGGAAATCCTGGGCTTCCAGCCCAGTCTGGCGGCGGCCATCTGCGCCATGCTGGACCTGGCCGAAGGCACCTTCGTTTCCGACAAAAGCGAGTTGGGTGAATCTGCGGCCTTGCTCAACGACCTGTTCAAGCAACAGAAGCTGCCGGAAAGCCGCAACATCCTGATCGACCGGGCGCACCGTCAGTTGCGCTCGCCCAATCCGCTTTATCGCAACGATCCGGGCAAGGAACGCGACGCCTTCATCCAGGTCGTCGGTCGCATGCTCGGCCCCGACGGGCCTTTGTTCGGCGCCGACACCGCCGAGGCCCTGACCACCCGCTATACCCGCATGCTGGACGAAGGCGGGGCCAAGGGCGTGACCATCGCCATCGCCAATTGCTTCAACGTCATGCCCGACATGGCCTATGGCATCATGTATCTGTGCGACTTGGCCGCCAGTCCCATCGGACCGGAACACAGCGCCGACATCATGGGGCATTTCCAGCGGGTCTTGAGTTGCGTCTCCATCCTGCGCCTGTGCCAGCGTGGGTTGACGCCGCGCGACAAGATGGGCCGCGCCACCGCCGCCCACCGGTCCATGCAGCGCTCACCCTTCCCCGCGGCCATGAAAGACAAGGTGTGCGCCCACATCGACGCCATCTTGGAACGCTACCTGATCGAAGAACAGATCATCGAGAAGCTGGATCACCATGACAGCCATCTGCGCGACCGCGCCGTCCGTCTGGTGCAGTTCTGCGCCGCCGGCGTGCTGCCGGAAGGCAAGGCCATGACCCGGGCGCGGGAACGCATTCTGACCTTGTTGCGCCAGCCCAATTTCGACGCCCATTTCGTTGACGGCATCGCCGACCCGGCCAAGGCACAAAAGGCCCTGCGCGATTTCCACGTACTGCTGGTGCGCGCCGGGTTCGGAAAATAAAGGCCGGGGATAGCGCCCCGGCCTTTTCCCTTATCTCACCCCTTTTTCGCCAGGGATTCCTTGCGCGCATCCACCACCTGGGTGGCGGCCCGCCCCGACAGTTCCTGCAAATGGTCGAAACGCCAGCCGAACGTGCCGACCCCCATGGTCAGGGACCGCAGTTCAACGATCAGGTCCCCCATTTCCGCCTGCGGCAGATAGGCTGACACCTGATCCCAGCCAGCCCAGCCTTCCTTGGCGTCGAAGCCCAGGATCTGGCCGCGCCGTCCGGTGATGATACGCTGGGCTTTCGAGGTGAAATCGGTGGGAACCGAGATTTCCACCGCCAGGATGGGTTCCAGCAGCACCGGGTCGCATTGCGGCATGCCTTCGGCCATGGCGATGCGCGCCGCCGTCTTGAAGGCCATGTCGGAACTGTCCACCGCGTGATAGCTGCCGTCGGTCAAGGTGACGGCGATGTCCACCACCGGGAAGCCAAGGGCGCCCTGCTTGAGGAAATCGACCACACCGTCTTCCACCGCCGGAATATACTGACGCGGTACCGCGCCGCCGACGATCTTGTCCTCGAAGACGAAACCGGCGCCGCGCGGCTGCGGGCGAATGTCCACGTGGACGTCGCCGAACTGGCCATGCCCACCCGATTGCTTCTTGTGGCGGCCATGGACGCTGACCGGCTTCTTGATGGTTTCCTTATAGGGCACCGTCGGCTTGTGGGTGACGACACCCAGGCCGAACCGGCTTTTCAGCCGTTCCAACGCCACCAGCAGGTGGATTTCGCCTTGGCCCCACAGCACGGTTTCGCCGAATTCGGCGTTCTGTTCCAGCCGATAGGACGGGTCTTCCTCGGCCAGTTTGGTCAGCGCCCCCGAAAGCTTGACGTCGTCGCCCTTTTTCTCGGCTTCCAGCGCCAGGGCGAACAGGGGCTCCAGCGGCTTGGGCCAAAGGGTGCCGCCCTGGTCGTCACCGCCCAGCACATCACCGGTCTGGGCATTGTCCAGACGACCGAAACCGACCACGTCGCCCAGGCCCGCCTTGGTCATCTTGGCGGCGGTGCCCACAGCGGGCAGATACAGCCCCGACACCTTGCCGCCGGCCAAGGCCTGGGCATCGGCGAACTCGCCGCGCAACACGCGAGCCCAGGACAGCTTGCCGGTATGGGCGGCATGGACGGTCTTGAACACCTGGGCGGTGGCGGCTCCGCCATTGGTGAAACCCAAACGGGCGGCGGTGGCGGTGGGGGCCGGCACGTCATGGCGCAACGCCTTCCACAGCCGGGTGATGCCACCATCGTTTTCGGCCGAGCCGAAGAACACCGGCACGATCAAATCATCGGCCAGATCGCGGGCCAGGTCGTCGTAAAGCTCTTGCTGCGGTGGGGTGATGTCTTCGAGCAATTCTTCCATCAGGTGGTCGTCGAAATCGGCCAGATGCTCCAGCATTTCCTGGCGGGCCAATTGTTCCTCCTCCTTGATGGCATCGGGAATCTTGATCAGGTCGGATTTCTGGCCGGGGCGGTACTTATAGGCCCGCTCGCTGACCAGATCGATGAAGCCGGTGACCTGCTCGCCCTCGCGGATGGGAACCTCGCGCAGCACCAGCGGGCGGTCGGACACGCCTTGCAGCGCCTCCAGCGTCTCACGCAGCCGGGTGCCGTTGCTGTCGATCTTGTTGATGAACAGGAGATGCGGCACACCGTGTTCATCCAGAAACTTCAACAGTGGCGCCACCATTACCGCGCGGGCGGGATCGGGTTCGCACACCACGATGGCGGCGTCCACCGCCATCAGCACATTATACGTGTCTTGCTGAAACTCCACCGAGCCGGGGCAGTCGATGAAGGTCCAGCGTTCGCCCAGATACTCGACCCCGGCCAGATTGGGCTCGACGCTCATCAGCCGGGCGCGGGCTTCCACGCTTGCATCACCGACGGTGTTGCCATCCTTGATGCGACCTTGACGGGGGATGGCTTCCGCGCGGAACAACAGCGCCTCCAGCAGGCTGGTCTTGCCGCTGGAAAACGGCCCCACCAGGGCGGCGGCACGCGGAAGCGAAACTGTCTTGCCAGTCATTGTCAGGCCCTCCCAAGCAATTTCTCTCTCTTATCGGCGAACATGGTCCTCCTTGCGCAAAAGGCTGGCAAGGGGCTTTGGCGGCAGCCCAGCCTTTCGCCCGGCGCGGGTCGGTCTCGTGCTTCGCGCGGGTCGTTCTTGACGGGCTGCCCCCAAGGCGTCTAAACCCCATGCAACCCAATTCGATTCGCGCGTGCCGGAGGTTCCATGGCCAGCTATCAATACGTCTTTGTGATGAAGAACCTGACCAAGGCCTATCCGGGCGGCAAGGAAATCATGAAGGGCTTGACCCTTTCCTTCCTGCCCGGGGCCAAGATCGGCGTGTTGGGCGTCAACGGCGCCGGCAAATCGACCTTGCTCAAGATCATGGCCGGCATCGACAAGGAATATGGCGGTGAGGCCTGGGCGGCCGAAGGCGTGAAGATCGGCTATCTGGCGCAGGAACCGCACCTGGACCCGGCCAAGAACGTGCTGGACAACGTCATGGAAGGCGTCGGCGAGACCAAGGCGCTGCTGGATCGCTTCAACGAGGTTTCGGCCAAGTTCGGCGAGGAAATGTCCGACGACGAGATGAACGACCTGATCGCCGAACAGGCCGAATTGCAGGAAAAGATCGACCATCTCGACGCCTGGGATCTGGAACGCAAGGTCGAAATCGCCATGGACGCCCTGCGCTGCCCGCCGCCGGATTGGTCGGTGGACAAGCTGTCGGGCGGTGAAAAGCGCCGCGTCGCCCTGTGCCGCCTGCTGCTGTCCCACCCCGACATGCTGCTCTTGGACGAACCGACCAACCACCTGGACGCCGAATCGGTGTCGTGGCTGGAACGTTTCCTGCGCGATTACAACGGCACCGTGGTGATGATCACCCACGATCGCTACTTCCTCGACAACGTCACCGGCTGGATCCTGGAACTGGAACGCGGCCACGGCATCCCCTACGAAGGCAATTACACCAACTGGCTGGAACAGAAGGAAAAGCGCCTGCAACAGGAAGAGCGCGAGGAAACCGCCCGCCAGCGTGCCATCCGCGACGAGTTGGAATGGGTGCGCGCCAGCCCCAAGGCGCGCCAGACCAAGTCCAAGGCCCGTATCAACGCCTTCGAGGATCTGGTCGCCAAGTCGCAGGAAAAGGCCACCGGCCCCGCCGTCATCTCCGTCCCGCCCGGTCCGCGCCTGGGCGGCAAGGTGATCGAGGCCGACAACGTCTCGAAAGCCTTCGGCGACAACCTGCTTTATGAAAACCTGTCGTTCCGCCTGCCGCCGGGCGGCATCGTCGGCATCATCGGCCCCAATGGCGCCGGCAAGACCACCCTGTTCCGCATGATCACCGGCCAGGAACAGCCGACCACCGGCACCTTCACCGTGGGTGAAACCGTGGTCCTGGGCTATGTCGACCAAAGCCGCGACAGCCTGGACCCGGACAAGACCGTGTTCCAGGAAATCAGCGACGGCCAGGAGGAAATCGACCTGGGGCGGCGTAAGATCAATTCCCGCGCCTATGCCGGCCTGTTCAACTTCAAGGGCGCCGACCAGCAGAAGAAGGTGGGCGTGCTGTCCGGCGGTGAACGCAACCGCGTCCATCTGGCCAAGATGCTGAGCCGCCCCGCCAACGTCATCTTGCTGGACGAACCGACCAACGACCTGGACGTGGAAACCCTGTCGGCGCTGGAAGACGCCCTGGCCGAGTTCCCCGGCTGCGCCGTGGTCATCAGCCACGATCGCTTCTTCTTGGATCGTATCGCCACCCATATCCTGGCTTTCGAGGGCGACAGCCAGGTGGTGTGGTTCGAGGGCAATTACCAGGATTACGAAGCCGACCGCAAACGCCGCCTGGGCGTCGACGCCGACCAGCCGCACCGCATCAAGTACAAGCCGATCATGCGGACCTAAACCAACCGGCAAAAGCAAAGGCCCCGGATTTCTCCGGGGCCTTTTTTATTTACCGGTGAAAAAGTCCGTCGTCTCACTCGGCGGACTTTCCCCCCTAAGGATTATACCGCCCGTTCCTTGACATAGGCGCCGGGACCGTCCTCGACGATGGCAAGCTTGCCGTCGCCGGGGGTTCGCGCCGGCACCGGCTTGGTGCCCTTGGTCGCCCAGGCGTGCCAATCCGGCCACCACGATCCTTCCATCTGGGTGGCGCCGTTCAGCCAGGTGTCGGGATTCTTGACCTTCTTGTTGTTGGTCCAATAGCAGTACTTGTTGGCCGCCGGCGGATTGACCACCCCGGCGATATGGCCCGAGGCCGCCAGCACGAACTTGACCGGACCACCGGAATTCTGGGTCAGGGCATAGGTGGACTTCCACGGCGCGATGTGATCCTCACGCGCCGACAGCATGTAGATGGGGGTCTTGATCTTGCCCAGATCGATGTCGACACCATCCAGTTGAATGCCGCCCGGCTGGGTCAGCAGGTTCTGCTGGTACATCTTGCGCAGATAGAAGCTGTGCATGGCCGCCGGCATACGGGTGGAATCGGAATTCCAGTACAGCAGGTCGAACGGGAACGGATCCTTGCCCAGCAGATAATTGTTGACCACGAACGACCAGATCAGGTCGTTGGCGCGCAGCATGTTGAAGGTCATGGCCATGTCGCGGCCATCCAGATAGCCATGCTCGCTCATCTTGGCTTCCAGGCTGACCAGTTGCTCTTCATCGATGAAGATGCCCAGTTCGCCCGGCTCCGAGAAATCGGTCATGGTGGTGAACAAGGTGGCGCTGGCAATGCCCGGCAAACCCTTGGCCGCCATATAGGCCAAGGTGCACACGGTCAGCGTGCCGCCCAGGCAATAGCCCACCGCGTTCACCTCTTTGTGGCCGGTGGCCTGCTCGATGGCCTTGATGGCGGCAAGCGGGCCTTCGTGCATGTAATCGCCGAAATCCTTGGCCGCCAGATGCTCATCCGGGTTGACCCAGGAGATGACGAACACCGTATGGCCCTGATCCACCGCCCATTTGATGAAGCTGTTCTTGGGTCGCAGGTCGAGGATGTAATACTTGTTGATCCACGGCGGCACGATCAAAAGCGGACGGTCGACCACGGTTTCGGTGGTCGGGTTGAACTGCAACAACTGCATCAGGTCGTTCTGATAGACCACCTTGCCGGGGGTGACGGCGATGTTCTCGCCCACCTTGAAGGCATCGTAATCGGTCATCTTGATGGACAGCTTGCCCTTGCCGCGCTCCAGGTCGGACAGCAGGTTGTTCAGGCCCTTGACCAGATTCTCACCGCCCGATTCGATGGTGGTGCGCAAGACCTCGGGGTTGGTGAGGACGAAATTGCTGGGCGCCATGGCGTCGACGAACTGGCGGGTATAGAAATCCACCTTCTGCGCCGTGTGCTCGTCCAGCCCCTCGACCCCGTGCACCAGCCCGTGCATATAGCGGGCCGACAGCAGATAGGATTGCTTGATGAAGTCGAAGACCTCGTTCTCCTCCCACATCTCGTCCTTGAAGCGACGGTCGGCGGGTTCGGGTTTGGCCACCGGCTCGGAATGTTCGCCCATCAGGCGCCGGGCGGTGTTCTGCCACAGGGACAGATAATCGTTCCACAGCGTCAGGTTGGCTTCCACCAGCTTGGCCGGGTCGCTCATCATCTTCGCCGTCATTTCCATGAAGGCGTTACCGATGTTAAGCGGGTCGAAGTTCTGCGGACCGGGCTCCGCCGCCTGACGGGCGACGAAATCGGCGACGATGCGCTGCGAGCGCTCGGCGATGTTGGCCATAGCCTGCGACAGTTCGGCGGGGTCGATCACCTTGACGTCAGCGCCCTTTTCCTCGGCCATATGAATTCCTCGTTACAGCGACTGAAAACAGCGTCCGCGCAACCGTGCGGCCACCCTTGGCGGGGGGATTTTGCCGTCATGGGCAGCAAGGCATGGATCACGCCTCATCACCCCCCATAGCCCTATATACTTTCCTTCGCTGCCCTGTTAAACGTGAACTTGCCGTAAAGAGTGGTAGCAAGCCATTTTTCCATGTCTTCAGGGGTGGGTGGTCAGACCATGACTGGTAATTTCGTGCGGAAAGACGCAGGTTTTCCGAACACTATGCGTGTGTGGGGCCGCAGCCTTCTGCTGCTCACCGCGCTGTCCGCATGCTCGACGGTTCCCGATGCCGTCAATCCGGTCGAATGGTACAAGGGCACCCGCGACTTCGTCACCGGCAAGGATGAGCCGGCGCCGGTGGCCAAGCCCAGCACCGCTGCCAAGGCGGACAACAAGCCGGTCCCCACCGCCGAGAACCGCAAGACCACCCCCAAGGGTCTGGTGGCCGACCGTGGCAATGCCCAATACGCCGAGCCGATCCGGCGCGAGGTCGCCCCCACCCGTCCGCTGGCACGACGCACCCAGACCGCAGAGCAAACCCAGGTCGCCGCCGCCAACACCCCGGCCTCGGCCATCCAGGCGGCACCCTTGACCGCTGCCGGACAAAATGCTGCTGGCCGCGCCAATAGCAGCCCCGATGCCCCGCCCGCAGCCATGAACATGACGCCGCCGCCGCCCGCCGACGTCCCGGAAACCGTGGCCATTCCGGGCCGGCCCAAGCGGTTGCAGCAGCAATACGAAATGCGTCTGGCCGAATCGGCCCAGCAAGTGGTGCGCCCCGGCATGGTCGAGATGCCCCATGCCAGCCACGTCGCTTATGGCGACGATGCCCCCATCCATCTGGTTCCGCCGGGTTCGGCCAAAAAGGCCACCAAAGCCAGCGTCGGCGGCGGCAAGGGCTTTGCCGCGCCGCTGCCCACCCATGAGCCGGCGGCATCATTCCAGGTGGCCTCGGTGCAGTTCGAATCCGGTGCTGCCCTGTCGCGCGCCGACAAGGCCGCCATCGGCGAGGTGGTCCGCCTGTACAAGCAGACCAAGGGCGTGGTCCGCGTCGTCGGTTTCGCCCCGTCTCCGCGCCAGGGTGGCTATCAGTTGATCGGCGGCCTGGATGCGTCGCAGGACCGTGCCGACGCGGTGGCCCGCGAACTGAACCGCCGCGGCATTCCCGCGTCCAAGATCATGGTTGCCGCCATGGCCGAATATGGCCAGGACGGCGCCCAAGTCTATCTTGACGTGATGTGATTTGAACCAACGCCGCGCCGCCATCGCCGAGGCCTTGGCGGTGCTGGCGCCGGCCATTCCCGCCTTTGACCGTGAAGCCGTGCTTGACCTGGCCGAGGATTCTCCCGGCCTGCGCAGCGGCTCGCCCCAGGCCGCCGCCTGGCTGGCCCTGACCAGCCACGTGCGCCATCGCTACAGCGAATACGACCAATTGCTGGCCGACGGCTATGACCGTGACGCCGCCCGCCATTTCTGCGCCGAAGCGATGGTGGTGACCTTGCGTGAGTGGGGGGCCGCTCCGACTTTGGTCGGACGCATCCTAGACCTAAGAGACTGATATACATAACAAATCAAAAGAAAACAGCGCAGACGCACGCTGATTGCAGGCGTATAATCCCCAAACTGAGGCGGTATCGTTTTGGGGGCGACAGCGATGACTTTCATCAACAATTTGCGTATCGGCGCCAAACTGGCGGTAGTTTTCGGCGCCATCCTGGTACTGCTGCTGGTATCCATGGGCTTCAGCCTGAAGGGCATCAACGAACTGGACAAGGCCGGCCACGACCTGTCCGACAATTGGCTGCCCAGCGTCGCCGCCATCGACGACCTGAAAGCCGATCTGCTGTCGTTGCGGCGGGTGGAATATCAACACATCCTGACCACCGACGATGCCGAAATGCGCAAGGTCGATACCGAAGTGGTCGAACTTGGGACGCAAATCGCCCATGCCCGCGCTGTTTACGAAAAGCTGATCTCGTCCGACGAGGAACGGCAAACCTTCAAGCGTCTGAGCGGACACATCGACGCCTATCTGAGCGTCAGCTCCAAGATGCTGGATCTGTCGCGGAAAAATGAAAACGAAGCGGCACAAAATGTCATGACCCAGGAAAGCCGCCCCAAATTCCGTGAAGCTCTCCACGAAGTGGAAAACCTGCTGGGCATCAACAAGCAGGGGGCCGAAGCCTCGAAGAAATCTCTTGAAGCCACCGGCGACAGCGTGCGCCTGGCCTTGATTGTGGTCGGCATCGTCATCGTCGCGCTGCTGGCCGTATCCGCCATGGTGTTGCGTTCGGCCATCGGCACCCCCATCGTCGCCATGACCGACGCCATGACCAAACTGGCCGCCGGCGACAAATCCGTCCTCATCCCGGCCCAAGGCCGGGGCGACGAAGTGGGCGACATGGCCGCCGCCGTCCAGATCTTCAAGGACAACATGATCCGGGCCGAACAGATGGCCGCCGAGCAAGAGGCGAGCCGGGCCGAGCAATTGCGCCGGGCCGAAACGGTAACCGGGCTGACCGGTCGATTCGATGCCCAGGTCGCCGCCGTGCTCAACATCGTTTCCGGCGCCGCCACCGAGATGGAGGCCACCGCCCAGTCCATGTCGGGCAACGCCCAGCAAACCAACCGCCAAGCCACCGTGGTCGCCGCCGCCACCGAGCAGGCCTCGGCCAGCGTGCAGACGGTGGCCACCGCCGCCGAGGAATTGTCCGCCTCCATCGCCGAGATCGGTCGTCAGGTGGAGCGCTCCAGCACCGCATCGCAAGCCGCCGCCGAAGACGCGGCGCAGACCAACAGCACGGTCAAGGCGCTGGCCGAGACCTCGGCCCGCATCGGCGAGGTAGTCGGGCTGATCACCAATATCGCCAGTCAGACCAATCTGCTGGCCTTGAACGCCACCATCGAGGCGGCCCGCGCCGGCGATGCCGGCAAGGGTTTCGCCGTGGTCGCCAACGAGGTGAAGTCGCTGGCCAACCAAACCGCCAAGGCGACCGAGGAAATCACCACCCAGATCACCTCGGTGCAATCGGCCACGGTACAGACGGTGCGCGCCATCGAAGGCATCGTCGGACGCATCACCGAGATCAACCAGATCGCCGGCGCCATCGCCGCAGCGGTCGAGGAACAATCCGCCGCCACCGCCGAGATCGCCCGCAATATCCAGCAGGCCGCCAGCGGCACCCAGGAGGTGTCGTCCAATATCGGCTCGGTCAGTCAGGCGGCGTCGGAAACCGGCATATCGGCGGAAGAGGTGCTGGCCGCCGCCCAATCGCTGAGCCGGGAATCGGTCGAGCTGAAATCCATCGTCGACCGTTTCCTCACCGACGTCAAAGCCGCCTGAGCGGGCCCATGCGCGGGCGGCAGCCCCACCGTCCGCGCATGCCCGATTTTGCCAAAAAGCTGTCGCATCTTGGCCCTGCCCGCGCTAGATATGGTCTCTTCCGTTCCGTCCCCAATGGGAAAGCGACTGGCGTCATGAGCACCGAGCAGGAATTCCATCGCATCAAGCGGCTGCCCCCCTATGTCTTCGCCGAAGTCAACGCCATGAAGGCGCGCGCCCGCGCCGCCGGCGACGACATCATCGATTTCGGCATGGGCAACCCCGATCAGCCGACGCCCCCCCACATCGTTGAAAAGCTGGTGGAAGCCGCCCGCAACCCGCGCGCCCACCGCTATTCCATGAGCCGCGGCATCCCCGGCCTGCGAAAAGCGCTGTGCGCCTATTACCAGCGCCGCTTCGACGTCGAGCTGGACCAGGAAAGCGAATGCATCGTCACCTTGGGCTCGAAGGAAGGCTTGGCCAATCTGGCCAACGCCATCACCAGCCCCGGCGACGTGGTTTTGGTGCCCAATCCCAGCTATCCCATCCACCCTTACGGCTTCATCATCGCCGGCGGCTCGTGCCGCTATGTGCCGGTGACCCCCGATGCCGAGTTCCTGCGCGCCCTTGACCGCGCCGTCCGTCACTCGGTGCCCAAGCCCATCGCCCTGGTGCTGAACTATCCCAGCAACCCCACCGCCCTGCTGGCCGATCTGGACTTTTATGGACAGGTGGTGGATTTCTGCCGTCATCACGGCATCTGGATCCTGTCGGATCTGGCCTATTCCGAGATTTATTTCGACGTGGCGCCGCCGCCGTCGATCCTGCAGGTGCCGGGGGCCAAGGATATCGCGGTGGAATTCACCTCCATGTCCAAGACCTACAACATGCCGGGCTGGCGCATCGGTTTCGCCGCCGGCAACAAAAAGCTGATCGGCGCCCTGGGCCGCATCAAATCCTACCTGGATTACGGTGCCTTCACCCCCATCCAGGTGGCCGCCACCGCCGCCCTGAACGGGCCGCAGGATTGCGTCGAGGACATCCGCCAGCTCTACAAAGGCCGCCGCGACGTCCTGATCGAAGGCTTGCACGCCGCCGGCTGGAACGTTCCCAGCCCGCCGGCCACCATGTTCGCCTGGGCCCCCATTCCGCCGGCCTTCGCCCATCTGGGATCCTTGGAATTTTCCAAGCTCTTGATGCGTGAAGCCCAGGTGGCGGTGGCGCCCGGCATCGGCTTCGGCGAATACGGCGACAATTTCGTCCGTATCGGGCTGGTGGAAAACATCCAGCGCACCCGTCAGGCGGTGCGCAACATCAAGTCCTTCCTGGGCAATTACGATAAGGTCCTGGAAGAATCGGAAAAGCAACGCGCGGTGGTTGGCTGATATGAAACCCTTGAAAATCGCTGTTGCCGGTCTGGGCACCGTGGGCGCCGGACTGGTCAAACTGTTGTCCGACAATGCGGGCATCATCGCCGCCCGTGCCGGTCGCCCCATCGTGGTCACCGCAATTTCCGCCCGCGACCGCAATCGTGATCGCGGCATCGTCATCGGGGCGGATGTTGCGTGGTACGATGACGCGGCCCAGATGGCCGCCAAGGCCGACGCCGACGTCATCGTCGAAGTCATCGGCGGGTCCGAGGGCATCGCCCGCCAAGTGGTGGAAACCGCCATCACCCGCGGCCTGCACGTGGTCACCGCCAACAAGGCGTTGCTGGCCCATCACGGCGTCGCCCTGGCCGGTGCCGCCGAGGCCAAGGGTGTGGCCCTCGGCTTCGAGGCCGCCGTTGCCGGCGGCATCCCCATCATCAAGGCGCTGAAGGAAGGTCTGGCCGGCAACAGCCTGTCGCGGGTCACCGGCATCTTGAACGGCACCTGCAATTATATCCTGACCACCATGCGCGAAACCGGGCGTGACTTCGCCGACGTGCTGGCCGAGGCCCAGGCCCTGGGCTATGCCGAGGCCGATCCCAGCTTCGATATCGACGGCGTCGATGCCGCCCACAAGCTGTCGATCCTGACCAGTCTGGCCTTCGCCACCCCGGTGGACTTCGCCTCCATGTACGTGGAAGGTATCCGCCACGTCTCGGCGGTGGATATCGATTTCGCCGACAAGCTGGGCTATCGCATCAAGCTGTTGGGCATCGCCCAAGCCACCGATCACGGCATCGAGCAGCGCGTCCATCCGTGCATGGTGCCGGTCACCACCCCCATCGCCACCGTCGACGGCGTCTTCAACGCCGTGGTCGCCGAGGGCGATTTCGTCGGCCGTTCCATCTATGAAGGCCGCGGTGCCGGCGCTGGCCCCACCGCCTCGGCCGTCGCCGCCGACATCATCGACATCGCGCGCGGCAATCGCTCGCCGGTCTTCGGCGTGCCGGTGGGCGCGCTGGCGGCCAAGGGCATCGCCGCCATGGAACGCCGTCAGGGCGCCTATTACATGCGCCTGATGGTGCTGGACCGCCCCGGCGTGTTGGCCGACGTCGCCCAGGCCTTGCGGGCCGAGGGCGTGTCGGTGGAGCAGATGATCCAGCCGGGCCGGGCACCGGGCGAAACCGTGCCCATGGTCATGACCCTGCATGATACGGTGGAAGCCGACATGAACCGCGCCGTCGCCCGCATCGCCGCGCTTGACGCGGTGGTCGAGCCGCCGCGCCTGATCCGCATCGAACATATGTGAGCGCCATGCCCAACCGCGTCTTCGTTCCGCCGCCGCATGCCTTGGACCGCAACTTGGCCCTGGAAGTGGTCCGCGTCACCGAGGCCAGCGCCTTGGCCGCCTCGCGCTGGATCGGTCGCGGCGATGAAAAAGCCGCCGATGAAGCCGCCACCGAGGCCATGCGCCAAGCGCTCAACAGCCTGTCCATGGATGGCCGCCTGGTCAACGGCAGCGGCGCCATCACGCTATCCAACGGCGACAAGGTCGGCACCGGCACCGGCCCCAAGGTGGATATCGTCCTCACGCCGATCGAAGGCGCGACCATCTGCGCCAAGGGCAGCCACAACGCCATCTCGGTGGTCGCCGCCACCCAAGAAGGGTCTTTTCTGCACGTTCCCGCCGATGCCTATATGGAAAAGCTGGCGGTGGGACCGGGCCTGCCCCAGGGCGTCATCGACCTGAGCGTGACCCCCGAGGACAATCTGCTCAACGTCGCCGCCGCCAAGGGCGTGGCGGTCGCCGACCTCACCGTCTGCATGCTGGACCGCCCGCGCCACGCCGATCTGCTGGGCCGCATCTACGAGGCCGGCGCCCGCGTGGTGCTGATCGACGACGGCGACGTCTCGGGCGCCATCGCCGTCGGCTTGCCCCAGACCGGCATCGACCTGTACATGGGATCGGGCGGCGCCGCCGAGGGCGTGCTGGCTGCCGCCGGACTGAAATGCCTGGGCGGGCAGATGCAATGCCGCCTGCTGCTGCGCAGCGACGACGACCGGGCCAAGGCGCGGGCTGCCGGCATTACCGACCCGCGCGCCCAATGGACCATCGACGACATGGTCAAGGGCGAGGTGATGTTCGCCGCCACCGGCATCACCGACGGCAACATCCTGGCCGGCATTCGCCTGCGCTCGGGCGGGGCGACCAGCCATTCCCTGGTCATGCGCTCGGCCACCGGCACGCTGCGGACCATCACGTCCCAGCACGATTTCACCCGCCACGCCCAATTGCATCAGGATTAAGGCCATGCATGCCGACGCTGCCTTCCTGGGGGTCGAGCGTTCGCTGACCGGGCGGCGCTGGCAATCCAGCGGCGGCGACGAACGCTTGGCCGCCACCTTGTCGCAACGCCTGGCCCTGCCGGAAATCATCGGCCGGGTGCTGGCGGCACGCGGCATCGGCCTGGACGAGGCGGAAACCTTCCTCTCCCCCACCCTGCGTGCCCTGCTGCCCGATCCCAGCCACCTGAAGGACATGGACAAGGCCGCCGCCCGTATCGCCAGCGCGGTGATGACGGGGGAACCCATCGGCATCTTCGGTGATTACGACGTCGACGGCGCCACCTCGTCGGCGCTGCTCAACACCTTTCTGACCGCCATCGGCGCCACCGCCCTGGTGCATATCCCCGACCGCATGAGCGAAGGCTATGGCCCCAACCTGCCGGCATTGCTGAAACTGGCGGCGCAAGGGGCCAAAGTGGTGGTGACGGTGGATTGCGGCACCACCGCCTTCGACCCGCTGGAGGGCGCCGCCGAGGCCGGCATCGACGTCATCGTCGTCGACCATCATGAAGCCGAACCACACCTGCCCCGGGCCTTCGCCATCATCAACCCCAAACGCCTGGACGACGACAGTCCGCACGGCCATCTGGCCGCCGTCGGCGTCACCTTCCTGGTGGTGGTGGCGGTCAACCGGGTACTGAAGGAAGCGGGCTGGTACGGTCCTGCCCGTCCCGCCCCTGACCTGCTGCAATGGCTGGACGTGGTCGCCCTGGGCACGGTGTGCGACGTGGTGCCGCTGTGGGGCGTCAACCGCGCCCTGGTCACCCAGGGGCTGAAGGTGATGGCCAAGCGCGCCAATGTGGGGCTGGCAGCATTGTCCGACGTGGCCGGCATCAAGGAACGTCCGGATTCCTATCACCTGGGTTATGTGCTGGGGCCTCGCGTCAATGCCGGTGGGCGGGTCGGCCAGTCGGCGCTGGGCTCGCGCCTGTTGTCCACCCACGACCCGCTTCTGGCCGCCGACATCGCCCGCCAATTGGACGGCTACAACAAGGAACGCCAGGAAATCGAAGCCGCCGTGCTGCTGGAAGCCATCGAACAGGTGGAAGGGCGCGACGACGACGGCCTGCCCCTGGTGGTGGCGGCGGGCGAGAATTGGCACCCCGGCGTCATCGGCATCGTCGCCGGTCGGCTGAAGGAACGCTATGGCCGACCAGCCTGCGTCATCGCCTTGGACGGCGACGAGGGCAAGGGCTCGGGCCGCTCGGTCACCGGCCTTGACCTGGGCTGCGCCATCATCGCCGCCCGCCAGCAGGGCCTGTTGAAGGCTGGCGGCGGTCATGCCATGGCCGCCGGCTTTACGGTGATGCGCGACCGCTTGGGCGACTTCCGCGCTTTCCTGGCCGATCGCCTGCAAGCCCAGTTGACGGGCGAGCTGGTGCCGGTGCTGGACCTGGACGGTGCCATCGACGCGGCGGGGGCCACGGTGGATTTGGTGGAAACCCTGAAACAGCTTGGCCCCTTCGGCGCCGGCAACCCGGAACCCCGCTTCGCCGTCACCGGCGCCCGCGTGGTCAAGGCCGACGTGGTCGGCAGCGGCCATATCCGCATCATCGCGCAAAGCGCCGGCGGCCAACGGCTGAAGGCCATCGCCTTCCGCGCCGCCGACAGCGAAATGGGCCTGACCCTGCTGGGCGGCCAGGGTCGCACCTTCCACCTGGCCGGCACGTTGCGGGTGGATAGCTGGCAGGGCAACAACTCGGTGCAGTTGATCATCGATGACGCCGCCGCCGCTCGATGATTTTTTTGAAAAAAGCCGCTTGACCAAGTGGGCTTACCCCGCTAAAAGGTCGCCCTCACCTCGCGACGTCCCCATCGTCTAGAGGCCTAGGACACCGCCCTTTCACGGCGGCGACGCGGGTTCGAATCCCGCTGGGGACGCCATTCTCTTAAAGAAAACCGGCTCTATAGGACCGACGCGGCTTTGGGTATCCCAAGGTTCTGCGCGGTGTTCGCATGTCTGCCTGCTGACTCGGGCCAGCCCTAAATGGGGCAAATTCTCTCTCTGATACGGTTTATTCTCCAGACCTGTTGACACACCGATTTGTATCAACAGGTCGGTAAGTCGTTGTATTTGCCGCGATGCAAGTAAAAAGTCATAGCGTGTAGTTCGGGTGGACTGATGGGGGGGGGGAAGGTGTCTGGTAGCGGACGACGTTCGCCGCCTCAACAGCATTGCGCTGTACCGGCGGCATGGGTGCGCAGTCACGCGGAATGTCTGATCTGGGTCGTCATCGGACCGGCAGTTTTCGGCAAAGGACGGCGGGGACGGGCTACCCCACACCAAGAGGCCCCGCTGGACGATTATGGCGGTTGAGGCCAAGATGCAACACCACCAATCGAAGGTGGCGCCGCTCTTTTAGTCCGCGGGGACCCATGGCAGCTGTTCGTCACACTCACATCCGGAATTTCAGGGGCATCTCTGAGCTCGCTTGGAGCCCGGCGCGGGGGCTGAATTGCCTCATCGGTCCGGGCGATTCTGGCAAGTCGACCATTCTCGACGCAATCGACCTGTGCCTGATGCCGCGCCGATTTGCCGCCGTGAGTGAAGCTGACTTTCACAAGCTTGACCTGACGAAACCCATCCTGATCGACGTCACTGTCGGGGCGTTGGACGACGACCTCCTCGACCTCGATGCCTACGTGGGCTACCTGCGTGGCTGGAGTGCCGAGGGGAAGCTCGAGGACGAGCCTGGTCGGGGCCTCGAGCCCGTCCTGACCATCCGCCTGGAGGTGGGTGATGATCTGGTACCCCGCTGGCGCCTGATGGGCAGCGCCCTGCGATCCGCCGCCGCCGTGCTGATCCGCGAATGGGGCTTCTGAATTGAGGAGATCGTCATGAGAAAACTGCCCTTGGCCCTGGTCATCCTGACCCTGCTGTCACCGCTGAACGCCATTTCCGCGGACAAGCCCGAAGCGAATCCGGATGCGGTCTATGCATCCAACCGCGCCGTCGATCTGGAGGTGATGCGCCTGCGCCTGGGAACCAATCCATCCCCAGGTGCGACGGCCACACTGATTGAGGCCGAGGACCTGCTGCGCCGCTTCAAGCAAGCCCCTGCCAAGGACAAACCCGCTTTGCGGTCACAGATCGACGCAGCCGTGGCCCGGATGGAAATGGACGCGGCCACCATGAAGCAGAGGGATGGAAAGCTGCCGGGGGATTGACAGCAGCAGTACCGTCAATCGGGAAGCCCCTTTGATCCGTTCATAGCGCCAATCCCAGATTCACCCTCCTTCCTCTACGACACGAGGCTGGTACAATCCATTTTGGTCCAAACTGGAAGATAACTACGGATTATCGATCCGGGCGCAGAAGGCGCCACACGGGGCTTGCCGCCATAGACCCTACGCTGCCGCGCCTGGATCAGCGCCAGGGTGATTGATCCGCTGGTGAATGAAAATGCCGATACCAGGATCTCCTGGCGGGCCAGCTCACGCTATCACGGTGCTGGCCGAACACTGCCGACAGTCAGCGCCAGCCGCAGTTCGTCGTGATCAAATGCCGTCTCCATACGCTCGATCTCCGACGGCTTGACGTGCATGGAGGCCGCCACCGTTTTCCACTGCGCTGTCGCGGCGGCAACTTCCCGGATGATGGCATCGGCGTCGGTCTGGGCCAAACCGAAATACCCGGCACTCTCCCGCGCCAGCTCAATCGAGCAGGTGCCTTCGTCCAGGCTGATATTGGTCGACAGGATGTGCGCCTTCACGTCGGCTGGAACCGGATTCAGGTCGTAGGCCGGTGACAGCCGCCAGCCATTCTCGCCCGCCCACAAAAAACCGTGATTACGCAGATGGTCATCGACATTCGACACCAGGATGTTGAACACCATCCGCCGGAACAGTTCGGCGGCATCGGCGTCAGTGTCGGAGCCATAGGTCCGCAGGGCTTCCACCAACTCGGGATAGCTTCCACGCTCGCCATCGACAGCATTCATCATGGACATCGCCGATAGGAACGGAATGCGCCGCCCCGCGTCATCCCGGTCAAAACGCCGGGACAGTATGACAGCCTTCCCGGCAACCTGCTCCAGGCGATGGCCAGCTGTGCGGATGCGCGCCATATCGGCCAGCCGCAAGGCCACTTCTTCCCAAGTCTCAATGCTATAATCGTCATCGTCCTTGGGGAATTTGGCAATGGCGAGATGCCCGTCCTTGTCGGCAACCGACGCCTTGGGACGGGCGCCGCCCAACGACGACCCCGGCGCGAACAGAAGCAGCAGGTCGTCGTCCGTCTCTTCGTCACGCAATACCCGCTCTGTAACCAACAGCAGGCGCGGCAACTCAATAAACGGCGGGACACCGCAACCACGCCGAAGCGGGGACTGGAACACGTCCTGGCCGCCTCGGCGGAAGCGCATAGCTCCCAAGCGGGCGATGTCAGCCACGCCCAGCAGGTAATCGGCTTCGGTCAGGGTCCTGACGGCGCGGCCTTCCTTCTTGGCGTTACGCCGCTCCATCCGTTGCATCAGTCGTCGCCCCCAGGTATCCGGCGCCGAATCCCCGATGGACGCGAACATCTCCCGGCCTTTGTCGAGTGCGAACACACCTTCACCGACCATCATGGCGGGCTCCAGCGAGAAATGGCCGTCGACCTTTTCCCAGCCATCGTCATAGGTGAAGGTCGCGCTGTTCCGTCCGCTGCGGACCATCACCCGCAACGTCCCCACCAGATGGGTCACCCCGCCCAGGTCGGCATGGACTTCGATCTCGTTGTCGCTCATGGTTTGACAGCCTTTTTTGTCCGAATCCGCTTGGGCAGCTGCTCGCTCTCCATATCCGCCCCGACCGGATCATCGGCCACCAGATCGCCCAGCGGACCACTCAACCCCAAGGCCTGCATCACGGATGCGTAGATGCCAAATGACACGGCGGGATCACCCTGTTCGACCCGGGCCAGCGTCCCCCGCGAGATGAAGGCCCTGGACGCCACAACCTCCATGGGCAGCCGCCGACGCAGGCGAGCCTTGCGCAAGCCATCGCCGATCTTGCGGATCGCCCGTTTCGCAGCCAGGGTCGGAGTGTGCGGCGTTGCCATGATCTTTAATGCCATCTTGAGAGTGCGTTATAGCGTATAACGTACACTCAAGCTTTCATTAAGACAAATATCCTTGCGACTTACCCGTCCCACCGGACCGCGCCGCTTATTTGGCCGCCCGATCACTCGTCGTCAGGCATGCCAGCCAACTCCGATCCCATCGAGCGCGGCGGCGATCGCCCGCATCCGCATGGCAACGCGACGGTCGGTACCGCTGGAACTGACCGTCCTTCTGCATTTTCCCCATGTATACGTCATTGCACGAACGAGCATTCGACCGCACTCTGCTCGCTACTGAGAGGTGGTTACGTGTGAGTAGCCTTTCCTACGCCATTCTCTTAAACAAAACTGGCTCTACAGGACCGACGCGGCTTTGGGTATCCCAAGCTTCTGCGCGGTGTTCGCATGTCTGTCCGCTGACACGCTCCCGCCCAAAATGGGCCGAATTCTCTCTCTGCTGCCGTTTGTTCTCCAGACCTGTTGACACGCCGCTTTGTATCAACAGGTCGGTAAGTCGTTGTATTTGTAGCGATGCAAGAAAAATAGTTGCGGCGTGTAGCTTGGGCGGATCGATGGGGGATGGATGGAGTCTGGAGACGGAATACCATTAGCCCCTTTCATTCACGGTTCCGGCGGACGCTGGCTTGGTCTTTGATCCTCCAGGTCTTGTTTGCTGCGTTGCCAACACTCCAGTATTAGCGGCGCCCGTCAAAAATCCCATCCGAACCAGATCCCTACATCATCACCTCGCGGCTCATGAATAGATAGGGTTAGCGCGAAGTGCTTTTCGCTCGGCAGTGGATCAGGCATATTATGCAACCGACAGGCAACGCTTCCGTTGTCCATAATGCGTGCTATAAATCGGGAATGTTAGGGGCTGGACTTGCATCTGAATGGCTAACTTCTCCGTTAGGGCGCGTGCTGTTGATATGCTGGGGCGTCAGCAAATCGCCGGCATTCCCACCGCCTTCCACGAACTGTTCAAGAATGCGCACGACGCCTATGCGCGCCGCGTTGAGGTCGACTATTTTAGGGCCGATCGAGAACTGATGCTGCGCGACAATGGCGATGGCATGAGCTTGGTGGATTTCGAAGGGAAATGGCTGACTCTTGGAACCGAAAGCAAAGTTGATGCAAATCGCAAGGATGATGCCGCGCAGAAGGAAGGCCCTCGTGGGCTGAAACTGCGCAAAATCTTGGGTGAAAAGGGGATCGGCCGACTCGCCATCGCAGCCATTGGGCCAGTCGTTCTCGTGATGACGAGGTGTGATCCGGACGTCGTCAAGGAAGATAAGCTTACAGTCGCTCTCGTGCATTGGGGCCTGTTCGAAACCCCTGGAGTTGAGCTGTCCGCGATTGACATTCCAATAATTTCGCTTCCCGGTGGCACCCTCCCTGGGGCCGAAGAAGTTAAAAGCCTTATCGATAGCGTGGAGGCCTGCATCGATCTGCTGTTGCCGCGCCAATTGAGGCAGGGGATGGCCCTCAAGGTAGAAGATGCCGAGCGTCTGAAACGGCGCGAGGCTTCGACCCGTGAGCGGAAGCGCAAATTCTCCAGCGATCTTAATCGTGTGCTCGATCTCATTGAGCGTGGTGAGCCCGCGGAGAAGGCTCACGGATTGAAAGGCGAGTTATTTGAAAGATTGAGCAACCTTGATAGCGCCGACGATGAGGATGCGGCCTCCCGTCTGTTGGAGATTGAGCGTGAGTTTGTCAGTCGCCTAGAGGCCATTGAGGGACAAAGTACGCTGACGCGACCGCGTGGCCTCGCCCCATCGCCGCCGGTGGAGGCCGCATGGAAGGCCTACGAACAGGCTGCAGGGAACATCCGTGCAACCGTGTTTGAGCCGGTTCGCGCGGCTATTACACATGCTATCAGCGACTATAAAGTCGAGCGGGGCCTGGGCGTCGAACGGCAAAAACGCGCCATGGACGCTCTGGAGCGTGAGAAAAGTGAGTCTCTAAGCGAAGTCAGGCGGCTCCGAAGAGAGGCCGAGCAAGCGCTGACATTAGTGCAGGCCGCTTTGCGTGTCCCTGCGCGCATGCGAGATTTTACCCGGTCGGCGCGTGGAGCAAAGCGCGTGACAGTGCGCGATGTTCTAGGCGACTTGCGCCCGCTATCCTCCGGCGAACGTGACCCCGCAGACGCCCTTCATGTCAGCCGGACGCATCACGAGATAACGTTGAAGCGCCTTGCTGTCATCCCGCAGAACGGGGGCGGTAGGGACAGCTTACCCCCCGAGTTACAGCTGGCATGCCATAAGAACCGCGATGCTGGTGATTTTTGCGATGTCTACGGTCGGATGCGCTGGGACGATGTCGCTCCGACATTAACCACGGGCTGCACGGATGTAACCCGGGGCCGATACGCCCACCCGCGCGACAACCGAGCCATTACATTGCGTGAAGCGGCCCGCCTGCAAACTTTTCCGGACCAATACCGATTTGCAGGAAATCGCTCGCAGATCGCAGAACAGATTGGAAATGCAGTTCCCTTCGAGATGATCCGCAGGCTTATCGGCGGTCTGAGGCAAACGTTTCCCTGTCCATGATTCTCGGTGGGCGAGCAGTCACCCGCCATTAACCAATTCCCGCCTCTGCTCCGCCCACTCTACCGGAAACGGCCCCAGCAGTCCCCGCACGGTCAGCTTCTCAGGCTGACGTCCAGCGAGAATGGCCTCGACGATGTCGGGGGCCAGCAGGGTCAGGCGGAGGATGCGGCTGGCAAAGGCGCGGTCTACTCGCTCGGCCTTGGCCAGTTCGTTGATGGAAGCGTGTTGCCCTGATTCCAGCATCCGCCGCCAGCGGAAGGCGCGAGCCAGGGAGCGGACGATGGGGCTGTCCACCGGCACCCGCGTTTCCGGGTTATAGAGGCTGCCGTCTGGCAGGACGATGCGCTTGCGCCCACCGATGCGGCGGAAAATCATGGGGACGAACACGGTGGTCATGCCGCCGCCCTCCGCCCCTTGGCCGGTTTCAGTTCCCCGGCAAGCTGAGCCAGCCCATCGGTGCGCAGGCTGATATTGATGCCCTGGGGCGAGAGATCGACCCGTTCGACCAGAAGCTGGACGATGCGGGCCTGCTCGGCGGGGAAAAGTTCGTCCCAAAGGGGATCAAGCTGGCCCAGGGTGGTGGCGACCTCGCGTTCGGTCATGTCCTTACCCTTGGCGCGGATGCTTTTCCAGGTACGGGCCACCACCTCGGGAGTACGCAGAAGCGACCGCAACTGATCGATCACCGCGTTCTCGACCTGGGCGGCGGGCACGCGCCCGACCGGGCAGGCATCCGGGCCTTCCTTGATCACATTCATGGTGACGTAATAGCGGTACAGCTTCCCGCCCTTGCGGGTATGGGCGGGCGTCATCGCCCGACCGCCAGGGGCGAAGATCAGCCCTTTTAGCAGCGCCGGGGTCTGTGCCCTGGTGCGGCTCGCGCGAGTACGCGGGCTGACCTCCATCACGGCGCGGACCTTGTCCCACAGGGCCTGGTCGATGATCGCCTCGTGTTCGCCGTCATGGGCCACGCCCTTGTGGACTGCCTTGCCGATATAAAGCGGATTGGCCAGCAGCTTATAGAGGCCGCCCTTATCCAGTTTCTTGCCCCGACGGGTGATGCCCTCCTCGGCCAGTTCCTTTACCAGCAATGTGGCGGAGCCGATGCGGATGAACCGCTCGAAAATCATCCGCACGGTAGCGGCTTCATCCTCGACCACCAGCAGCTTGCGGTCGGCGCAGCGGTATCCTTGCTGGCCTTCAGCCCCAGAATGGTCCGCAAGGCGGGAACCGGCAGGCGACAGCAGGAATGGCCGCCGGAGCAACTGACCGGCTTCCACTCGACCAGCGCGAAATCCTCCCTGGCCACCACACTGGTCGGCTGGTTCTGGTGGAAAATGGCATTGACGTGAACGTCGATCAGAAAGCGCATGCCGTCGGCGATCCCGGTGGCATCAATGGGCAAGTCGAACACGGCCCGGAAGAATCCCCCACGGCTGCCGATGATGATGTTCGAGAAATACCCGCGCATCATTTCCAGAACAGCCGATGGGGAATCATGCAGAACCAGCAAATCGATATCGCCCATCCAGCGACACTTGCCGGTATGGGCCCGAACGGCCGATGAATCGGTCACCATGACCAGGGTGCCCAGCGAACGCACGAACGGCTCCGCAGGTGCCAGGATCTTGGTGAAGACGTATTCGTCCGCCCTGGCGAAGGCCAGGGGGGAAAGCGGGATATGGTCGCTCATGGAATTGCGCCGCAGCCCGAACCCGTCTGGCAGACGCCTCGATGAACGCGCACACCTTGGGGCAGCACGCCCATCAGGCGGCCCAGGCCGATGATCGAGGCGGCGACCAGGGTCGCGTCGGTTCCAGGGCAATGGGTCAGGGAATCGGCCCCGGCTTCCAGGGCCTCAAGGGTGATGACCACATCGCCGCGCCTAGTCATGACGATGATGCCAGGGCCAAAGCCCTGTCGCCGCCGGATGGATTTGATCGTGTCGATGGCCTGACGGGGGTGACGGCGCAGGTCAAGAAGCATGATGTCGCCGCGCCCGATATCGCCAAGCCCGTCCGAGGTTGCGGCGAAATATGATCTCTCGACCGGAATGCCAAGCAGGGACAGCAACGCCAGAACATCATGCGGGACATGGGCATCAGCGGCGCAGATCACTCGCATGGAGCCAACTCCCGGGAACTTGGGGTGGGGAGGCGCCCAAGAAAGCCAGCCAACGGTCCCAGCCCCTCTCCCTTCAGGGAAAAGAGGTGGATGCCAAGGTCGCCGCACGTTTTCCGATCTGGGCCAGGACAATGACCGGAAACCACCGCAGCCGGGATCTCTGAGCAATTGCCCCCCATTGCCCTGATCCGACGCAAGGCTTCCAACCCATCCATGCCAGGCATGTCGATGTCGGTAATGATGGCCGCAAAGGGAAACATGGGCGCCAGTTCCACTGCCTCCAGCCCATTGCTGGCGGTCAGCACGACAAATCCTTTTGCCTGGATGAAGCTCTTCATCATCTTTCTGATGAGCGCGGAATCATCGACGACCAGGATGAATTGGGCGCAAGGATCAATGGGAGAGGCGTGGTTCTGGGATTGCATCGCGGCTACTCCTGGATGATCAACCCCAGCCTAGTGGCTTTGAGTGCGGCGCCGACACGATTGAAGACGCCAAGCTTGGCGTAGATGTTCTTCAGGTGGAATTCCGTGGTGTTGACCGTGGTGTCCAGAGTTTTGGCGATATCGGTATTGCTGTATCCGCGCACCAACAGTGTCAGAACCTGATGCTCGCGGTTGGACATGGGGGCTATCCGCTCGGTCGGACGTCCGATCAGGCCCGCTTCAAGGCAATGCAGCAAGATCGCCTCGGCGCCTTGGCGCAAGGCGACGATGTCGTTGCTTGAATGGTCACGTATCTCGGGGCAACTGAGATGCAGGCCCATGATCGGCCCGCCCGCATCCAAAAAGACCATACCCATGACATCGCTCCACCCTTGGATCCGGATCAGATCCATGGCGTCAAGATCGGGTCGCGGCAAGGTCGCGGCTGCACTCCCCCACCATGCCGGCAAGGGTGAGGCTTGAATCAGTGCCGGAGCGATCGACCTCGGGGCCACTTCGCTTTCCTGGAACAGGTGGCGGGAAACAGCCGCTGTCCAGGTTCCCAGGCTGTGCCAGTGGCCGTTCTGGGCGCGGATGCGCAAGCAGAAGTCGGAAAATCCCAGACCGCGGACAGTTCCCTGAAGGCGCTCCAGCAGAAGCGCCGGGACAGCCAGGTCCGGCATCGTATCCAACTCGCCCACCATCCAATGTTCCTTGCTGACGCTTGTGGTCAGCCATCACACCGAATGGGGACATAATTTGTAATACTTCTGGACTGAGGGGTGGGCGCAGCCTTTGCGGGTATAGCGCTGCACTTCAAGGAGAAATGCTGCCACCCTTGCGGGTTCTCAGGGAAGGATTTGGCGGGTCAGCATGGCCTTGACCACCGCCTGCAGGCGTGAATTCGCTCCCAGTTTCTTCATGGCGGAATTCAGATACATCCTGGTGGTGTTCTCCGTGACACCCAGAATTTCCCCGATTTCCCAGGCAGTCTTCCCGCGAGCCAGCCACGCCAGACACTCTCTTTCCCGCTTGGTCAAACTTGGCTTAGGGGCTGGATCAGGATGAAGGACCTTGTGGCACTCATGAAAATGCACGGCAATAACGTGCAATAGGTGTCGATAGCGATTCCAGGCCCTGGCGAATCCAGTCTCATCGCTGCTGAAAACCGAAAATGATCCGGCCCCGAATCCGGGTTCGTGCAGCGGAATGTCCGCCCCCATGGCCAATCCGAATTCCTTGGCCTCGGTAAAGATGGCCCGTTCCGGAGCGTTGACGGGCAGACCCAGCAATATTTCATTCCAGCAGAAGGGAAGTACGGAATTGATGACCCTTTTGGCGACCGGGTCGATGTCCACATAGCCCCGTTCCTCGTAACGCTGCACCCACGCCATGTTCCAATCGCCCGCATACAGCAACCGTTCGCTGGCGGGTGAATATCGATGGTATGTGAAGCCGTCGAAACCATATTCAACCACGGCTTCGTGAGCGTGTTTCTCAAGTTCCGCCACATCGGAACTTGCGGCGAGTCGAGTCAAGACGCCGTCAACTTCAAAATACATGTCATTGGACATTGGGGCTTATTCCCAAGGAAGGCGCAGAATGGCAAAGACAAATCACAGAAAATGTTAAAAATAACAAATTGTCACAAATCGCCAAATCCTGTGCATAAACCTACTCTCTATTTGCAGAGCATAACACCGGAGTGTTTTTTATCGCAAGGCAATAGCCGCCTGGGGTGTTCCGTAGGTGACTGAATTAAAACAATAAATTAGCTTCTGATGGCGCGGCGCCCGACAGGCCGCCAGATAATATTTACTGCCCCAGGAGTCTTTGGTCATGACGTCCCTGCCGATTGCCTCTGGGCACGCTTCCCGGAAACGCCGTCCGCTGATCATGGCCCTGGAGCCGCGCATCATGTTCGATGGCGCCGCCGTGGCGGATGTAGCGCATGCCACCCAGGACGCAGTGGCGGACATGGTAGTCGCGGCCACCCTTCCCGATACCCCCCCGGCAATCGAGGTGCGGGCCGCCGATCAGGCCCAGAACCAGGGCCGCAAGGAAGTGGCCTTCATCGATTCCGCTGTGGCCGACATCCCGACGCTGGTGGCGTCGTTGCGTGCTGGGGTCGAGGTGGTGACCATCGAGGCCGGCCAGGACGCCCTGGCGGTGATGACCGAATGGGCGGCCAGTCATTCGGGCTATGACGCCATCCATCTGCTGAGCCATGGTGAATCGGCGCATCTTAACCTGAGCGGCAACGATATCGGCGCCGCCGACCTTGCCGACGCTACTACGCGTGCCGAATTGGCCACCCTGGGCCAGGCCTTGAAGCCGGATGGCGACATCTTGCTGTATGGCTGCGATGTCGCCTCGGGCCAGGCCGGCCAGGATTTCACCGTCGCCCTTGCCGACATCACCGGTGCGGACGTGGCCGCCTCGGACGACGTGACCGGTGCGGCTTATTTGGGGGGCGACTGGGAACTGGAGGTCACCAGTGGATCGGTGGAAAGCACCACCGCCCTGACCCAGGCCGGCACGGAATCTTATGGCCATACCCTGGCGACCTTCGATTTCTCGACGATCACCAACAATAGCCCAACCTCCATCGCCCAGACCAATGCTGGCGAATCGCGGACCGCGACGGTGACCAGCACCAGCGCCTTGGGCGTGTCCACATCCGTGGACTTGCCCGGGGCGCCCTTCAAGACAGGTGGCCTGACTGGCACCGTCAGTGAACTGGACAGCAATCCGCTGGTCGTCACCTTCAATGGCGCGGTCAACGTCACGTCGCTTGATGTCATCGTAGCGTTTATCCCTGACGCCCTCGTGGGCGGAACTCCCGCCCCCGTCACCATGCGCGCCACTCCTTCCGGCGGAACCGGAAGCGCTGTCGATTTCGCCTTCGCAGACATACAAACGACCTACACCCTAACCATGTCGACCAATTGGACGGGCATCACCTCAATTTCCATCACCCGTGTGGATAACGGCGACAGTGGGTCGCACAAGGTATGCTCGGGCGTCGACAACATCGTGTTCAGTGCAACCGCATCGGGCCCCGCCATCACCTCGGCCACCTATGACGCCTCGACCAACGTGCTGTCGGTCACCGGCGCCAATCTGACCAATGGCGGCTCCATCGACGAGACCAAGCTGACGCTGACCGGCCAGGGCGGGGCGACCTATACCCTGACCGAGACCGGGGCGATCACCGCTTCCAGCACCACCGGCTTTTCCATCACGCTCAACGCTACCGACCAGTTGAACGTGGAAGGTCTGTTGAACAAGACGGGCACGACGGCGGTGAGCGGCGCCACCTACAATCTGGCGGGGGCGGCGGATTGGCATGGCACCGGCAATGCCGACACCACCGGCAACGCGGTAACGGTCAGCAATGTGCAGACGCCGACCATCACCAGCGCCACCTATGACGCCAGCACTGGGGTGATGACGTTCACCGGTACGAACATGGTTAAAGCGTCAGGTGCCAATAACGACATTACCGTCAGCAAACTGCGCGTTGGGGCTGGCTCGCCGAGCTACACACTGACGTCTTCAGACGTCGAGATCACTTCGGCGACTTCTTTCTCGGTGACTTTGAACGGTACCGACAGGACGGCAGTGGATGCAATTCTCAACAAGAATGGGAATGACGACTCAACTGGTGTCGGCTACATCGGCCAGGGGCAAGATGACTGGAATACGGTAATTACCAATGGCGATATTACTGACTTGATTACTCCAGTAACAGTCTCAAATGTTGCTCCTCGTATCACCTCGGCCACCTATGACGCCTCGACCAACGTGCTGTCGGTCACCGGATCGGGCCTGACCAATGGCGGCTCCATCGACGAAACCAAGCTGACGCTGACCGGCCAGGGTGGGGCCACCTATACCCTGACCGAGACCGGGGCGATCACGGCGTCCAGCACCACCGGCTTTTCCATCACGCTGAACGCCACCGACGCCATGAATGTGGAAGGGCTGCTGAACAAGGCGGGCACGACGGCGGTGGACAGCACCACCTTTAATCTGGCGGGTGCAGCGGATTGGCACGGCACCGGCAATGCCGATCTGACCGGCAACGGGGTGACGGTGTCCAGCGTGCAGACGCCCACCGTCTCCAGCGCCACCTATGATGCCAGCAACGGTTCTCTGGTGCTGACCGGCACCAACATGGTCAAGGCGGACGGCGCCACCAACGACATCACCGCCAACAAGATCACGCTGACCGGCGAAGGTGGGGCGACCTATACCCTGACCGACACCGCCAATGTGGAGATCACCAGTGCCACCAGCGCGACCTTGACCCTGTCGGCCAACGACAAGGCGGCGCTGAACCAGATCTTCAACAAGACCGGCACGGCATCGACCGGCGGCACCACCTATAACGTTGCCGCTGCCGATGACTGGAACACGGTCATCACCAATGGCGACATTTCCGATACCACCGGCAACGCGGTGACGGTCAGCAACCCCGACACGCCTACCATCACCAGCGCTACCTATAATGCCGGGACCGGTGCCCTGGTGGTGACCGGGACTGGCTTTTTGAAGCTGTCGGGGGCCACCAACGATATCGATGTCAGCAAGCTGACGCTCACCGGTGAAGGCGGCGCGACCTATACGCTCACCACCTCCAGCGTCGAGATCACCAGCGGCACAGCCTTCACGGTCACGCTGAACGCCACCGATCTGGCCGGAATCAACCAGATCCTCAACAAGGCCGGCACCTCGTCCACGGGCGCTACCACCTACAACTTGGCGGGGGCGGAGGATTGGGCGGCGGGCGCCGCGGCTGCCGTCACCGTGGCCGATCTGACCGGCAACGGCATCACCGTGTCCAGCCCGACCACGCCCACCATCACCAGCACTGCTTATGACGCCACCGCCGGGACCCTGGTGCTGACCGGCACCGGCTTCCTGAAGCTGAATGGCGCCACCAACGACATCGTCGCCAATAAGTTCACTTTCACCGGTGAAGGCGGTGCCACCTATACCCTGACCGATACGGCGAATATCGAGATCACCAGCGGGACGGCAGCCACCCTGACGCTCTCGGCCACCGACAAGGCCGCCGTGAACCTGATGCTGAACAAGGCGGGCACCAGTTCGACCGGCGGCACCACCTATAACGTGGCGGCGGCGGAAGATTGGGCGGCGGGTGCCGACGCGGCGGTCAACGTGGTGGATGCCACCACGGGCGTGACGGTCAGCAATCTGGTCACCCCAACCGTCACCAGCGCAGCTTACGATTATTCCACCAACACCTTGGTGGTGACCGGCACCGGCTTCGTGCGGTCCTCGGGGGCGGCCAACGACGTCAATCTGACCAAGCTGACGCTGACCGGGCAAGGCGGGGCCACCTATACCCTGGCCGCCAGCACCGACGTCGAGGTCGATTCCGGTACCCAGTTCACCGTGACCCTGACCGGGGCGGATATTTACAATGTGGAAGCGCTGCTAAACGCCAACGGCACGTCGTCGGCGGGCGGCACCACCTATAACATCGCCGCCGCCGCCAGCTTCCTGCGCGGCGACAACGCCGCCACCGGCGACGCCACTTCGGGCGTGACGGTGTCCAACTGGGCCGCCCCGGTCATCACCAGCACCACCTTCGACTGGAACACCGGCGCCCTGGTTCTGACCGGGACCAATTTCGTCAACGTGTCGGGAGCCACCAACGACGTGGTGGCGTCCAAGTTCACCTTCACCGGCGAGGGCGGCACCTACACGCTCACCGATTCCAGCAACGTCGAGATCACCTCGGCCACCGCCGCGACCATTACGCTCTCGGCCACCGATCTGCTGAACGTGCGGGGCCTCTTGAACAAGAACGGCACGCAATCGTCCGGCGCGGTGACCTATAACCTCGCTGCCGCCGATGACTGGATGGCCGGGTCGCCCTCGGCCACCGACATCGCCGATGCCACCACTGGCTCGACCGTGTCCAACGTGGCCACGCCGACCATCACCAGCGCCACTTACGATTCCACCAGCGGCGTGCTGACGGTGACCGGCACCAATCTGTTCAAGAAGGTTGGCGCCACCAACGATATCGACGTCCAGAAGCTGACATTCACCGGCCAGGGCGGCGGCACCTACACCATTGCCGGCGGCACGGCGGATGTGGAGGTCACCAGCGCCACCAGCTTCACCATGACCCTGACCGGGGCCGACAAGACGGGGGTGGACGCGCTGCTCGACCAGATCGGCACCACCTCTTCCGGCGGCACCACCTATAATCTGGCCGGGGCCGATGCCTGGGTTGCGGCGCAGGATTCCGGCACCAACATCGCGGATGCCACCAACGCCATCACGGTGAGCATCAACCCCACCGTCACCAGCGCCACCTATGATGCCAATGCCGGCACCCTGGTGGTGACGGGCGCCAACATCCAGGCCAATGGTGGTGGCATGGACATCGACCTGTCCAAGCTGACCCTGACCGGCGAGGGGGGCAGCACCTATACCCTGACCACCAGCAATGTGGAGCGGGATTCGGTGACCCAGTTCACCGTCACGGTCAACGCCACCGACAAGGCGGCGCTGAACCAGATCCTCAACAAGACCGGCACCGCGTCCACCGGTGGCACCACCTTCAACATCGCCGCCGCCGATGATTGGTGCACCAATGTGACGGCGGGCGACACCAGTGACGCCACCAATGGGGTGACGGTGTCCAATCCCGATACGCCCACCATCACGTCGGCCACCTACAACGCAGGCACCGGCGCCCTGGTGGTGACCGGCACCGGTTTCCTGAAGCTGTCGGGGGCCACCAACGACATCGATGTCAGCAAGCTGACGATCACCGGCGAAGGTGGGGCGACCTATACGCTGACCACCTCCAGCGTGGAAATCACCTCTGGTACCGCCTTCACCGTTACGCTGAATGCCACCGATCTGGCCGGAATCAACCAGATCCTCAACAAGGCGGACACCAGCGCCACCGGCGGCACCACCTATAATCTGGCCGGGGCCGAGGATTGGGCGTCAGGCGCGGCCGCCGCGGTCAATGTGGCCGATCTGACCGGTAACGGCATCACCGTTTCCAACCCCACCACTCCGACCATCACCAGCACCACCTATGATGCCAGCACCGGCGTTTTGGTTCTGACCGGCACCGGCTTCCTGAAGCTGGACGGCGCCACCAACGACATCGTCGCCAACAAGCTTGCATTCAGGGGCGAGGGGAACGCCACCTACGCCCTGACCGACACAGCCAATGTGGAGATCACCAGCGGCACCACCGCCACCCTGACCCTGTCGGCCACCGACAAGGCCGCGGTGAATTTGATACTGAACAAGGCGGGCACCACCTCCACCAGCGGCACCACCTACGTCATGGCGGCGGCCGAGGACTGGGCGGCGGGCGCCGAAGCCGCCGTCAACGTGCTCGATGCCACCACGCCAGTCACGGTGTCCAACGTGGCGGCGCCCGTCATCACCAGCGCTACCTACGACTACACCACCAACACAATGGTGGTGACCGGCACCGGCTTCGTCTCCAAATCGGGGGCGACCAACGACATCGATCTCTCCAAGCTGACACTGACCGGCCAGGGCGGGGCCACCTACACCCTGGCCTCCACCACCAATGTGGAGATCACCAGCGATACCAGCTTTTCCGTCACCTTGAGCGGTGCCGACATCCATAACGTCGAGGCGCTGCTGAACAAGGACGGCACCTCCTCGGTGGGCGGCACCACCTATAATCTGGCCGGGGCCGAGGATTGGGCGGTGGGTGCCGATGCGGCTGTCACCGTGGCCGACCTGACCGGCAACGGCATCACCGTGTCCAACTGGGCCATTCCCACCATCACCAGCGCCACCTATGACTGGTCCAACGGACAATTGGTGCTGACCGGCACCAATTTCGTCAACATCACCGGAGCCACCAACGACATCGTCGCCAACAAGCTGACGCTGACCGGCGAAGGTGGGGGCACCTATACGCTTACCGACACCGCCAATGTGGAAATCACCAGCGCCACCACGGCGACGCTGACGCTGTCGGCCACCGACAAGCTGAATGTCCATGGCCTGCTGAACAAGAACGGCACCACGTCTGGCGGCGGCACCACCTACAACGTGGCGGCGGCTGATGACTGGATGGCGGGCAGCCCTTCGGCCAGTGACATTGCCGATGCCACCGGCAATGGTGCCACGGTCAGCAATGTGGGCACGCCGACCATCACCAGCGCCACCTTCAACAGCGATACCGGCGTGTTGACCGTGACCGGCACCAATCTGTTCAAGAAGGTGGGAGCGGCCAACGACATCGACCTGTCGATGCTGACGTTCACCGGCGGCAACAACGCCACCTTCACCCTGACCACGGCGACGGATGTCGAGATCACCAGCGCCACCAGCTTCACCGCCACCCTGTCGGGCACGGACCTGACCAACGTGGCGGCACTGATGAACGCGCTCGGCACCCAATCGGGCACCGGTACTACCTACAACCTGGCCGCTGCCGACAATTGGCTGACAGCGGCTGAAGCCGCTGTCGATATAGCCGATGCCACCGGCAACGCCATCACCGTTTCCATCAATCCGGCCATTACGTCCGCCACCTATAACGCCAATACCGGCGCCCTGGTGGTCACCGGTACCAACATCCAGGCGTTCGGCGGGGCCAACAACGACATCGACGTGTCCAAGCTGACCCTGACCGGCGAGGGCGGCGCCACCTATACGCTCACCACCACCAGCGTCGAGCGGGATTCGGCCACCCAGTTCACGGTGACCTTGAACGCCACCGACAAGGCGGCGGTGAACCAGATCCTGAACAAGACCGGCACGTCTTCCACCGGTGGCACCACCTTCAACATCGCCGCCGCCGCCGATTGGTCGGGCGCGGTGTCGGGGGCGGCGGATGCCACCAACGCGGTGACGGTGTCGAACCCGGACACACCGACCATCACCAGCGCCACTTATGACGCTGGCACCGGCACCTTCGTGGTCACCGGCACCGGCCTGTTGAAGAAGTCGGGGGCGGCCAACGATGTGGACGTATCCAAGTTCACCATCACTGGCGAGGGCGGCGAGACCTATACGCTGACCACGTCCAGCGTCGAGATCACCAACGGCACCAGCTTCACCATCACCTTGTCGCCCACAGACAAGGCGGCGTTGAACCTGATCCTCAACAAGGACGGCACCTCGTCCACCGGCACCGGCACCTACAACCTGGCGGCAGCCGAGGATTGGGCGGCGGGGGCCGAGGCGGCGGTCAACGTCGCTGATTTGACCGGCAACGGCATCACCGTGTCGAATGTGGCCGCCCCCACGGTAACCAGCGCCACCTACGATTACGGCACCGGCACCCTGACCGTCACCGGCACCGGTCTGCTGAAGCGCGGCGGCGCCGCCAACGACATCGACCTGACCAAGCTGACCCTGACCGGCGGCACCGGCACTACCCATACGCTGACCAGCACGGATGTGGAGGTGACCTCTGGCACCAGCTTCACGGTGACGCTGAACAACGCCGACAAGACGGCCATAAACCTGCTTTTGAACAAGAACGGCACGGCATCGAACGGCGGCACCACCTATAACCTGGCTGCGGCTGGCAGCTGGAACCGCGGCTCTGCCGTCGCCGCCGCCGACCTGACCGGCAACGGCGTGACGGTGTCGAGCGTGCCCGCGCCCGTGGTGGCTCCGCCTGCCGCCCCACCGCCGCCGCCCGCGCCGCCGCCGGTGGTCGAGGCCCCCAAGCCCGCACCGCCCAAGGATAGCGGCCCGGTGGCGCCACTGGTGACGGTGGTGCGCGACAACACGCCCGCGCCGACGACCTTCCAGGCCCCAGCGGCTCCGGTTGTGACCCAGACCCAAGCCCCCGCCGCGCCGACCTTGGCGCCCACCGGTGCTCAGACGGTGCAGACCATTCCGGCGACCCTGACCGCGCCGTCGGCGCAAGCCTTCCAGGTGGCGGTGGCCGTCAGGGCGGCGGGTGGCGGCGACGCCCTGGTGGTCAATGCACCGGTGAGGGATTCGGTGATCGCCGAAGGCACCCGCATCGCCGTGACGGTGCCTTCGGAAGCCTTCGCCCACACCAAGGCCGATGCCACGGTGACCCTGACCGCCACCCGCGACACGGGCGCGGCGCTGCCCGCCTGGATGGCTTTCAACCCGCAGACCGGCACCTTCGAGGGGACGCCGCCGCCCGGGTTCAAGGGTGAGGTGGTGGTGCGCGTCGTCGCCCGCGACCAGGATGGCCGCGAGGCGGTGCAGACCTTCAAGATCGTGGTCGGTACCGCCGGCCAGGGCAACATCGCTCCCGGCCAGCGCGGTGGTGAAGGGCAAGGCCAGGGACAAGGTGAAGGCCAAGGACAGCCGCAAGGCGGCGAAGGCCCGGGCCAGCCACAGGGTGTCCCCGGCCAGACCGGCGATTCCGGCCCCATGGACGGTGTCAAACAGGCAAACGCCAAGCCGATTGGCCGTCCCAGCCTGACAGAGCAATTGCATGCATTGAGTTTCAAGGGCGGTGTCGCCCGTCAGATCGCGTTGTTTGAAGCCGTTAAGCGTGGCGGTAAGGCCGCGTAAGTCCAAGGGGGATGGTTATGGTTATTTCTGCTTTTGGTGCCCGGCGCCTGCTGGCATCCGTGTCTTTGGTCGCGCTGCTTTCCGCCTGCGCCATGACGCCCGAGCCTTTCACCCCCGAGCAGCTTGCCCAAAGCTCGAAGGATGATCGCACCGACATGTTCAAGTCAGGCGAGCCGCTTTCCGGCCCATTGACGGTGTCCGAGGCTATTGCGCGGGCCTTGAAGCACAATCTGGATCGCCGCGCCAAGGTGATGGAAGAAGCCCTGGCCCTGGGTCAGACCGACATCGACCGCTGGGACATGCTGCCCAAACTGGTGGCCAATACCAATTTCACCAGTCGGTCGGAACCCAACGCCACCCGATCGCGTGATCTTTATACCCAGACCACCAGCACCTCGAATCCTACCTATTCCGCCGACCGCGACAATTACACCGCCGATTTGGGCCTGTCCTGGAACGTGCTGGATTTCGGCCTTTCCTATTTCACCGCCAAGCAAAACGCCGACCGGGCGCTGATCGCCACCGAGCGTAAGCGCAAGGCGGTCCACAATCTGGTGCAGGAAGTGCGCTTCGCCTTCTGGCGGGCGGCGGCCCACCAGGAACTGAAAGCCGAGGTAGATACCGCCGTCGCCGAAGCCAAGGTGGCTCTGGACCGCGCCGAGATTGTGGAAAAGGAAAACCTGAAGGCCCCGGCCGAGGCGTTGCGCTATCAGAAAAGCCTGCTGGAGACGCTGCGCCAGCTGACCGCCATTCAGCAGGAGCTTAGCACCGCCGAGATCGAACTGGCGGCGCTGATCAATGCGCCCCCCGGCACCAAGCTGATGCTGGATGTGCCCAAGGACATGACTGTCCCCGCCTGGGATCTGGATCTGGAAAAGATGGAGGAAGTGGCCTTCGTCAATAACCCCGATCTGCGCGAACAGGGCTATCAGGCCCGCATTTCCGCCAATGACACCAGGAAGGCCATTGTCCGGCTGTTCCCCGGCATCACCTTTTCCGCCAGCCGCAATTACGACCACAACTCGTTCCTGATGGCCAACCACTGGTACGAAGCGGGTGCCAAGCTGTCGTGGAACCTGATGAATCTGGTCAGCGGTCCCGATGCCATCAAATACGCCGAAACCACCGAGGATGTGGCCAAGGCCAAGCGCCTGGCGCTGCGCATGGCGGTGCTGGCCCAGGTGCATGTGTCAGAGCGTCAGTTCCGCAATTCCATCAGCCAGTACCAGCAATCCGACAAGCTGTGGCGGGTCGATACCCGGCTGTTCCAACTGTCGGAAGCCAAGACCGCCAATGACGCCCAGGGCATGCTGGAACGGGTGGCGGGCCGCGCCTCGGCTATTGCGTCTGCCCTGCGCCGCTTCCAGACCTATGCCCAGGTGGAACAATCCTACGCCAAGATGCAGGCGTCCCTGGGGCAGGACCTGATGCCCGAAAGCGTCGCCAGCCACGACCTTCCCGGCCTGTCTGCGGCCATCGCCGAACGGCTGGCGACCTGGGGTACTGCAGAGAACAAGGCGAATCCGGACGCCCCGATCCTGGCTTCTCAGCCGATGGCAATCCCCATGCCGTCGGCGGCGGTTCCGGTGGCCGAACCAAGCCCCCAAGAAAGCCGGAAGGCCCCGGAACCGGCCTTGCCTGATCAACCCATTGGTGGAGGCTGGCTGAACAGCGTCTCGCGCTTCTTAGGCATCGAAGAAAGTGAGGAGCATGTCAGGGCTGATGTGGAACGCAACATCGCCCATATCCGCGACCTGACCCAGGCATCGGCGCGATGAAGGCGGGCCTTCCCGCCATCATCATTTTGGTGCTGGGAAGCGTGCCGGCGCTGGGACAGGAACTGCGTGCCCAGCTCAAGGACGTCGACCGCCTGCTGGCCCTCCGCGATGCGGCCAAGACCAGTTGGCTCACCTGGGCCTTGCACCATTATCTGTTCTTCCGCATCCCTCTGGTGCGGCCCGACGCCTGGCTGAGCCGAGCCCTTCCGCTGGTGGCCTGGATGGGGTCACGCGCCTTCCGCCTGTGCACGCTGGCCGCGCTGCTGCTGGGGCTGTTGATGGTAGGGCGGCAATGGGACCGCTTCGCCGCCACCTTCGTCGATCATTTCTCGCTGAGCGGGCTGGCCGCTTTCGGGATCGCGCTGGGTTTCGCCAAGATGGCCCACGAACTGGGGCATGCGCTGGTCGCCAAATCCTATGGCTGCCGGGTGCCCACCATGGGCGTGGCCTTCCTGGTGCTGTGGCCCATGCTCTACACCGACGTCAACGATGCCTGGAAGCTGACTGATCGGCGTCAGCGGCTGATGGTGGGGGCGGCAGGCATTTTAGCCGAGATGACCATCGCCGCCTGGGCGGTGCTGGCCTGGGGCCTGTTGCCCGAGGGCACCGCAAAGGGGATGGCCTTCACCCTGGCGGTCACCACGCTATTCTCGTCATTGGCCCTTTGAGGAAGCGCCAATAGCCTGACAGGCTGGAAAAGTGCTTCTTGATGGTTTTGGGCTCCATAGTGGGCCTTTTGACCAGCGCCTGTTCATTCTCGGCAATCAGCTCCGAAGCCGTTTTGGGCACGGCCCCCTTGGCATGGGAATCCTTCCCGTGAACCTTGGGGAGCTTCATCAAGGTCATTTGGAAGCGAAAAGCGTCTTCCTTGCTGTATTCCCGAACCGGTTTGCACCCCACCAATTCCTCGAATAGCCGTACCGCCACTCGCACATCACGGATGGATTTCTCCGGGGTGCGTTTACCGTTCTTCCCCGGCAGGCGACGCACTGAAAGATAATCCTCAAGTTTGTCAGTGAGCATGGGAGAGGGCTTGATGTAGCCCCGCGTGTCTGCATCTGCGTTGTTGCGTTCGGGCTGGAGGGGAGCCTGTTCTCGCTTCTCTGCCTGTTGGCGGGGCTCAGCGCCCTGCCAATCGAGAATCGCCTTACCTTCGACAATTCTCCGAATGCCCAGCTTTACCTCATCCACAATCTGGCTTGGGGTGATGGAGATGCCCCCCATGTCATGGGCAATCTTATATGCCTTCATGCGGTCGAAGGCGTGTTCAGTCTGGTTCCAAATCAGACGCAGTTTGACTCCAGCCTCACGCCGAGACTTTGTCCGCACCGAGCAGGTAATTTCCTTCTGCCCAAACAGGCCCGATAAATCAGCAGGGATGGCACGACGGAACCAAAAGGTTGAACCTTTGACCCGACAATTGGAGATGGCGACCGGCATGGCCTAGACCCACAACAAGAGTTCTGGACCAGTGTTTTGGACCACTTAGTGGCCTCAACACTGCCAACCCATTGATTTTACATGATTTCTAGGAAGAGTGGCTGGGGGACTAGGATTCGAACCTAGACTGGCGGAGTCAGAGTCCGCTGTCCTACCGTTAGACGATCCCCCACCAGGGGTTCTGCGGGTAACCGTGGCCATCCGCGAGAGGGGCACCTTCTAGCAAACACACTGGATTTTGTGAAGGGATTTTTTTCGCTCCGGACATTTCCCTTGGGTCAAGCGGGCGCAAGCGGGTAACATCGCCGCCGCCCATGTTGCCGGCGCCCCGTTGCTGTTGCTTGCGAGTTCCCGCGTTGCCGTCTGTTTCCATCGCCCCGTCCGACCCCGTTTATGCGGCCTTGGACTTGGGCACCAATAATTGCCGCATGCTGGTGGCGCGCCCCACCCATGACGGGTTCCGCGTCGTCGATGCCTTTTCCCGCATCACCCGTCTCGGCGAAGGCTTGGCGGCCAGCGGCATGTTGTCGGACGCCGCCATGGACCGTACGGTCACCGCCTTGCGCGCCTGCGCCGACAAGATGGCCCGCAACCGGGTCACCCGTGCCCGTCTGGTCGCCACCGAAGCCTGCCGTCGTGCCGCCAATTGCGACAGCTTCGCCCAAAGGGTGAAGGTCGAGACCGGGCTGGAGCTGGAAATCATTTCCGCCAAGGACGAAGCCGGGCTGGCCCTGGGCGGCTGTTCGTCGCTGATGCGCCCCGATTATCCGTGGGCCCTGGTATTCGACATTGGCGGCGGCTCGACCGAGCTGATCTGGGTCAGGAACAATGCCGATGCCCCCCAGGTCAGGGGTGTGGTGTCCCTGCCCTTGGGTGTCGTCACCCTGGCCGAGCAAGTGGGAGAAGCCCTGCACAATCCCGCCGGGTATGCTGTCACCGTTGCCCAGATCGCCACCCGGCTGGCGGCGTTCGAGGCCGAGCACGCCATCACCGCCCGCCTATTGATGGGCGAGGTGCAGATGCTGGGCACCTCGGGCACCGTCACCACCTTGGCCGCCCTGCATCTGAATTTGGAACGCTATGACCGTTCGCTGGTGGATGGTCTGGATTTGCGTCTGGCCGATATCGCCGCCGTCACCACCTCGCTGCTGGGCATGAGCGCGTCGGAACGCGTCGCCCATCCGTGCATCGGCACCGAGCGCGCCGATCTGGTCATCGCCGGCTGCGCCATTCTTGAAGCCATGTGCCGTTTGTGGCCATTGTCGAGCCTGCGTGTCGCCGATCGCGGCGTGCGCGAGGGGATTTTGCTGTCCATGATGCGCCAGGACGGCGTCTGGGCCCGCGCGGAGTAAGGTAACGTCATGAGCACCAAGGGGAAAAGCGCCGGCGGCGGCGCCAGCAAGGGATCGGGCAGCCGTATGCTGGTGGAGCGGGTGAAGACCGCCCGCGGGCGCAAGCCGTCCTCCACCCGCTGGCTGCAACGCCAGCTTAATGATCCTTACGTGCAGGAAGCGCGCAAGCTGGGCTACCGCTCGCGCGCCGCTTTCAAGCTGATCGAGCTGGACGACCGCTTCCATCTGCTGAAGCCGGGCCTGCGCGTGGTCGATCTGGGCGCCGCCCCCGGCGGCTGGACCCAGGTGGCGGTGCAGCGCGTCGGCGCCCGCGGCAAGGTCGTCGGCATGGATATCCTGGAATATGACCCGGTCCCCGGCGCCATCTGCATGCTGGGTGACTTCCTCGCCGATGATTCGCCCGACCGGTTGAAAGAGGCTTTGGACGGACTGGCCGATCTGGTGGTGTCCGACATGGCAGCACCGACCACCGGCCATCCGCCCACCGACCATTTGCGCATCATCGGGCTGGTCGAGGTGGCGCTGCACTTCGCCTTGGAAGTTCTGGCCCCCGGCGGCACCTTCATTGCCAAGGTGTTCCAGGGTGGGACAGAAAAAAGCCTGCTGGACCTGCTGAAGAAGAACTTCACCACCGTCCGTCACGCCAAGCCGCCGGCCAGCCGCAAGGAATCGGCGGAGACATACGTCATCGCCACCGGCTTCAAGGGCCGGCAGGACGAGGAATAGGAACGCGCCCCAAAGCCCGCGCGGCGCCTGAGCGAGCCCGTCCACGGGCTGGCCTTCGGCCAAAACAAACAGCGCTGGCCTTCGGCCAAACCCACCCTAATGCGGCAACAACTCGCACAGATGGGCGGTCAGTTCGCGCGGGGACGCGCGACTGAGGTCGCGGTCCAGTTCGCCCACCACCATGGTGCGGGTGTGGGCGGTCATGGTGCTTTCCAGTTCGGCCAGCACGGCGCGCGGCCCCACCAGCACCAGATGATCGAAACGGCGTTCGGTGGCGGCGCGGTCCAATTGCCCGGCGACACGGCCCGTGCAGGCCGGTCCCATGGCGGGAACCCCCATGCCCAGAACCGGCTCCAGGTCGCGTTGCGGACCGTCGCAGCGATAGATACGGGCGCGGGCGCCATCGGCCACGCAGACCCAGGTATGGGATGAACGCATGGCTTTCTCCTTCTCCTCCCACCGGGGTGGTCGGCAGGGATTCCCCGGCGAAATCGATCATAGCATGAAGCAAAGGTTAATGCCGCCATGGCATACTTGAGACTTGAACTTTTCTGTGTATGATGGCGCGCCAATCCCCGTACCCGCCCCTCGGAGTTGGCATGCAAATCAAGGAAGCCCTCACATTCGACGATGTTCTGCTGGTGCCGGCAGCGTCTGACGTCATGCCCAACGGCGTCGACACCCGCACCCGCATCACCCGTTCCATCGAATTGGGCATCCCGCTGATATCGGCGGCCATGGACACCGTCACCGAATCGCGTTTGGCCATCGCCCTGGCCCAGGCCGGCGGCATCGGCGTCATCCACAAAAATCTCGACATCCTGGCCCAGGCGGCGGAAGTCCGCATGGTCAAGAAGTTCGAATCGGGCATGGTGGTCAATCCGGTCACCATCCACCCCGACCAGCCGCTGGCCGAGGCGCTGCGGCTGATGGCCGATTTCAAGATTTCCGGTATTCCGGTGGTGGAACGCGGCACCCGCAAGCTGGTGGGCATCATCACCAACCGCGATGTCCGCTTCGCTTCCGACGTGCACCAGCCGGTGGCTGAACTGATGACCAAGGACAAGCTGGTCACCGTGCGTGAAGGCGTCGACAAGGAAGAGGCCAAGCGCCTGCTGCACCAACACCGCATCGAAAAGCTGCTGGTGGTCGACGGTGAATACCGCTGCACCGGTCTGGTCACGGTGAAGGACATCGAGAAGGCCAAGGCCCACCCCAACGCCTGCAAGGATGAACAGGGCCGCCTGCGCGCCGCCGCCGCCACCGGCGTCGGCCCCGACGGCATCAAGCGGGCGGAAGCGCTGCTGGAAGCCGAAGTCGACGTCATCATCGTCGATACCGCCCATGGCCATTCCAAGGGCGTGATCGAGACCGTGCGGCAGATCAAGCAGATGTCGTCCAAGGCCCAGGTCATCGGCGGCAACATCGCCACTCCCGAAGCCGCCCGCGCCCTGGCCGATGCCGGTGCCGACGCGGTCAAGGTGGGTATCGGCCCCGGCACCATCTGCACCACCCGCATGGTCGCCGGCGTCGGCGTGCCGCAGCTTTCCGCCATCATGGAAGTGGCCGAGGTCACCCGGGCCGCCGGCATCTGCCTGATCGCCGATGGCGGCATCAAGTTCTCGGGCGATATCGCCAAGGCCATCGCCGCCGGCGCCGATTGCGTGATGATCGGCTCGCTGTTCGCCGGCACCGAGGAAAGCCCGGGCGAGGTGTTCCTGTTCCAGGGCCGCTCGTACAAATCCTATCGTGGCATGGGCTCGATCGGGGCCATGGCGCGCGGCTCGGCCGACCGTTACTTCCAGGCCGACGTCAACGATTCGCTCAAGCTGGTGCCCGAGGGTGTCGAGGGCCGGGTCCCGTACAAGGGTCCGGTGGGCACGGTCATCCACCAATTGGTCGGCGGTTTGCGCGCCGGCATGGGCTATACCGGCAACGCCAACATCGGCGACATGCAGACCCGCTGCGTCTTCCGCCGCATCACCAGTTCGGGCCTGCGCGAAAGCCATGTCCACGACATTTCCATCACCAAGGAAGCGCCGAACTACAAAAGCGAGTAGGTCTCGCGCATGGCTCCGCCATCATTTCGGCATGGCCGAGCCTGAGAATTGTCATAGCTGCCTGCCCCGGTCCAAGGCCACCCTGGTGGCCGCCATCATAACCGGAGCAGGCAGAGATGACCGCCTCATCCCCAGTCCATCAAGCGCTGCAAGAGGCGCTGGAAGCCGCCTATCTGGCCCGCGCCACCTCGGCGGCGGTCATCGACCGCTTCGGCCCGGTTCGCCCCTTTGTCTCGGTCATCCAGTGGGAACAGCGCCAGATCAACGGCCTGCAAAACCTGCTGCGCCAGCGCGGCTGGCCGGTTGCCGTCGACCGCCATGGCGGGCGCGTGGTTGCTCCGCCTTGCCCCGATCAGGCCTGGCTCGCGCGTCAAGGCAACTGGATCTGCGGTGAGGATCAGCTTGACCGGTTGCGCCGCATGGCTGCCGAGGACGCCGAGGTGGTGACGGCACTGAAAGGCCTGGGCCAGCCGCCGGCCTTCACCGCCGGCGACGGAAATGCCGCCACAGCTTGATCCCCACCCAGCCGATGGCGAAGCCGACCAGCAAGGTGATAAGGCGTTCATTGTCCATGACCGGTCCTTGGCGATGGCGAGACGGTGATTTGACCTTATAATGCCAGCGTCGCACGGGCAAGACGCCCCACCCTTGCGCCGAAAGGGGAATGCCCCTACAACCCTGGCTTCGCCGCCGCCATTGGATTTCCGCCCATGACTCCCGCCGCCCGTATTGCCGCCGCCATGGAATTGCTGGACGAAATCCAGGCCAGCCCCAAGCCCGCCGACCAGATTTCGTCGCTCTATTTCAAGAGCCGCCGCTATATCGGGTCCAAGGATCGCCGCGCCGTGGCCGAGACCGTGTGGCGGGTGCTGCGCACCAAGGCGCGCATCGACTGGTGGCTGGAAGCCCTGGATTTCCCCGCCGATGCCCGCGCCCGCGTGCTGGTCGACATGATCTTCCAGGGCATCACGCCCGAGCCGGACCTGTTCCAGGGCGCCCATTCCGCCCGCCCGCCCAGCCAGGAAGAGCGCCGTTTGATGGAGGCGTTGCGCGGCAAGTCGCCGTTCCATCACGCCATGCCGGCCTGGGTCAAGGGCGAGTTCCCCGAATGGCTGACCCCACGTCTGACCGCCTTGTGGGGCGAGCGCCTGGCCCAGGAAGTGGCCGCCATGCGCGACGAGGCGCCGCTTGATCTGCGCGTCAACACCCTGAAGGCGACCCGCGACGAAGCCCATATCGCCCTGAAGAAGGAACGTATTCCCAGCACGCCCACCGACATTTCCCCCATCGGCCTGCGTCTGGCCAACCGGGTGGCGCTGGTGCAGGTGCAGGCGTGGCGCGACGGCCTGATCGAGGTGCAGGACGAAGGCTCGCAACTGGTGGCACTGCTGACCGACGCCCAGCCGGGCATGGCCGTGGCCGATTACTGCGCCGGGGCCGGCGGCAAGACCCTGGCTCTGGCCGCCGCCATGCAGAACAAGGGAAGGCTGGTGGCCTGCGACGTGGCCGAATGGCGGGTCGACAAGGCCCAGGCGCGGTTGCGCCGGGCCGGCGTCCATAACGTCACCCGCCGGGTCATCGACGGCGAATCGGACAAGTGGATCAAGCGTTCCGCCGGTTCGTTCGATCGCGTGCTGGTGGACGCCCCGTGCACCGGCACCGGCACCTGGCGCCGCAATCCCGACGCCAAGTGGCAACTGACCGAGGAAACCGTGCTGGAACTGGTGAGCCGCCAACAGGCCATCCTGACCAGCGCCGCCCGGCTGGTGAAACCGGGCGGACGGATGATCTATGCCACCTGCTCGATCCTGCCCGAGGAAAACGAGGAGCAGGTGGAAAAGTTCCTGGCCGCTCACCCGGACTTCCGGGTGCTGCCGGTGCCCGGCCTGTGGGGCGATCTGGTCGGCACCGCCTGTCCGGTGCCGGGGCCGTATCTGCGGCTATCCCCCTATGGCCACGGCACCGACGGCTTCTTCGCCGCCGTGCTGGAAAAGCCGTCAGTATGAATTGGGCCGCATGACGCTCATCATCTGACTGCCCATCTGCAAAAGGCTGGCGGCGCGGTCCTGCTTGGCCGCCTTGGGCTGGCTGTATTGCTGGCGCAGCGACAGATAGCCGTGATCGTCGGCGATGGCCTGTTCGGTCTGCCGGGTCAACCCGGCCAGCAGCGCCGCCGCCGAACCGCCCGAGCCGAGCCCCGCACCGCCGGCGGCCAAGGCCGCCCGCGCCGAAGCGGTTTGGCGCTTCAGCAGATCGCGCTGCTCGCGCGCCTTTTGCTCGTGCTGCAACCACAGCATCTGATTTTGCTGATTGATCTGTTCGGCCTGCGCCTCTTGCGCGGCATTGGCTTGACTGCCCTGCCCCGCCGCGCTCATGCCTTGCTGGGCCAGCGACATCATCATCGGCACATAAGAACCATACTACCCATGACACACCCCATAAGTTCGTTGTTTGTTCTTATCGCACGCGCACGGCTTGCGTGTAAAGACTATTTTCCTATACCGCCACGGATGCCGTTTCCTTGGTATAGCCCCCCTTGAAGCCGAAGGCGGTCAGGCCCTTATGGAAGGGAGCGTTCGTGTGCACGCTTCAATGAACGGGGAGGTTGATCGATGATCGTCAAAACCATCCTAAAGACCAAGGCTCGCGGGGCGGGCGTGGTCACCATTTCACCCCAGGCCAGTATCGCCGAGGCGGCTCGGCTGCTGGCCAGCCATCGCATCGGCGCCGTCATCGCCGTCACCGCGAACAACACCATTGCCGGAATCTTGTCGGAACGCGATATCGTCCGCGGTCTGGCCCAGTCGGATGCCGCCTGCACCAGTGCCAAGGTGGCCGATCTGATGACCGCCAATGTGCAGACCTGCCATGAAGACGACAGCGTCGCCCTATTGATGAAAACCATGACCGACCGCCGCATCCGTCACCTGCCGGTGGTGGATGGCGCCGGGCGGCTGACCGGCATGGTGACCATTGGCGACGTGGTCAAAAGCCGGTTGGACGAAATGGACATGGAGGTGGACAATTTGCGCAACTACGTCTCCGCCTCGCATTAAACCGAGGCGGCCTTCCAGGCCTGCATGGCCGGCAAACCCCAGATGGCCGCGCAATAGGCGCGGCCATTTTCATTGAGCGGCAAGTCATAGGTGGTGAAGCGGCTGACCACCGGTGCGTACATGGCGTCAGCGACGGAAAAGCGCCCGAACAGGAATGGCCCCCCGGCACCGAAACGAGCGCGGCAATCATCCCACAATGCGCTGATGCGCCTGATCTCGACCGCGACGTCGTCGGGGATTTCCCGCATGGGCGTATGGGCGCACATATCCATGGAGCAAGCGTTGCGCAAGGCGGGAAAGCCGGAATGCATTTCCGCCGACACCGCGCGGGCGATGGCACGGGCGGCACGGTCATCGGGCCACAGGCCGGCTTCGGGGAAGGTTTCGGCCAGATATTCGCAGATGGCCAGGGAATCCCACACCACCAGCCCGTCATGGATCAGACACGGCACCTTGCCCGAGGGCGAGTGCTTCAGGATATTGGCCTTGGTCTCGGGCTGGCGCAGGACGATATCCACCTCCGCCACGTTCAACCCGGCCACATGCGCGGCCAGCCACGGGCGCAACGACCACGAGGAAAAGCGCTTGGTGCCGATGATCAAGGTGACGTCGCGGGTCATGGGCTGCTCCCTGGACTGGAAAATGGGATCATGGCGTCGGCCCACCCGGCGCGCAAGCGGGTCTTTCCAACCTCCTTGGCTTTCGCCATGCTAAGGGCAAGCGCTTTTGAGGATGGAGTGACGGTGTGTTGGAACATCTGGTCGAGTGGCAAGCCGGAGCGGTGACCCTGGTGCCGGTCAGGAAATCGGGCCTGGACTCCTGGCGACAAACTCAGCCCGAGGCCGGGCGGGCCTGGATGGAGGCCAATAATTTCACCGCCGAGCCCGGTCAGGTTCTGGTCATGCCCCATCCCGAGGGGCACGCCGCCGCCATCCTGGTCGGCTTGTCCGACGACGACGACCCGTGGGCCTTCGCTGGGGTGGTGGCCAAGCTGCCGTTAGGCACCTATGCCATCGCCGGAGCGCTCCCCCCCCGTCAGGCCGATTGGGCCGCCTTGTCCTGGGCCTTGGCCACCTATGCCTTCGGTCGCTACAAGAGCCGGGGCGGGCGCGATTGGCCCAAACTGGTCTGGCCCGAGCACGCCGACCGTGACTGGGTGACCAACACCGCTCGGGCCACCGCCTTGGTCCGCGACCTGATCAACACCCCCGCAGCCGATCTGGGGCCGGCGGAACTGGCCACCGCCACCGAAGTGCTGGCCGCCGATCACGGGGCCAGGGTGCGGGTGGTGGTAGGCGACGGCCTGATCGCCGAGAATTATCCGGCCATCCACGCGGTTGGTCGGGCTGCCGGCGCCCAGCGCCAGCCGCGCCTGATCGACCTGACCTGGGGGCAAGAGGACGCGCCCAAGCTGACCTTGGTGGGCAAGGGCGTCTGCTTCGATTCGGGTGGGCTGGATTTGAAATCCTCAGCCAACATGAAGCTGATGAAAAAGGACATGGGCGGTGCCGCCCATGTGCTGGGTCTGGCCTTGATGGTGATGGCGGCCAAGCTGCCGCTGCGCCTCAGGGTGCTGATCCCAGCGGTGGAAAACGCCGTTTCGGCCGAGGCCATGCGCCCCGGCGACGTGCTGCCCACCCGCAAGGGCCTGAGCGTCGAGGTCGGCAACACCGACGCCGAAGGTCGCCTGATCCTGTGCGATGCCCTGGCCGAGGCGGCGCGTGAGAACCCTGCCTTGTTGATCGACATGGCAACCCTGACCGGGGCGGCGCGTACCGCCCTGGGCACCGAAATCGCCGCCCTGTTCTGCAACGACGACGCTTTGGCCGCCGATATCGCCCAGGCGGGCGAGGCGCTGGCCGACCCAGTGTGGCGCCTGCCCCTGCACCGGCCCTATCGCCGGCTGCTGGACAGCAAGGTGGCGGATCTCAACAATATTTCCGACGGCCCCTATGCCGGAGCGATCACCGCTGCCCTGTTCCTGGCGGAATTCGTCGGCCCCGCCATCCCCTGGGCCCATTTCGACATCATGGCCTGGAACAGCACAAGCCGCCCCGGTCGCCCCGATGGCGGCGAGGCCATGGCGCTGCGCGCACTGTATTCAGTGATCGTCAAACGCTTTGGAACCAATCCTTAACCTTTCGCAAGCGATACAATAGGGCACAAGGGGAGTTGCCGCGGGCAGCGGCCTCGGGTAAAAGATTACGTCGGCGGAATGAACAGGCAGGGTCATGGGCTTCCAACTGAAGGCTGTGCAGGCGCTCGATCTCTGGAGAGGAGCGATCGTCGAAAGTGTGCGGCGTGATGGCCCGGACCTGTCGGCACGGCAGATGGCCTTGCTGCTGACCGTCTATCTGACGCCGCCGCCGCATACGGTGCGTGGCTTGGCCATCACCTTGAACGTCTCCAAGCCGGCCATCACCCGCGCCCTTGACCGCCTGTCGGAACTGGGGCTGATCAAGCGCAAGACCGACGATACTGACCGCCGCTCGGTCTTGGTGCAGCGCACGGTCAAGGGATCGGTCTATTTGCGGGAATTCGGCGACATGATCGTCCAGGCCGCCTCTACCGCCGGTGACGAAGCGGTCCAGACTCAGGGCTGAACCTCCAAGGCCTTGGCCTCGACGGCGCCGTTGGGGCCGGGAAATCCATCGAACATCCCACGCACCAGATAAGGCATGATCGGCGCCATGGTCGTGCCGCCGCGCCGGCTGGTCACCCGGCCCTCAAACAAAGGCGCGGCACTGGGCGGCTGATTGGCTTCGACGATGGTAACGCTCAGCCACTTGGGATAATGGGTGATCCGCTGCGCCTGCCAATAGGGAAACGGATCGGCGCCCCACGCCGAACGGCGATAGCCCCACATATTGCCCATGGGCGGGATGGCGCTGGGGGTCAGCACGGTTTCCACCACCGGGGCATCCACCGCCCAGCGAAAGCGCAACACCGCCGCCGCCTGATCCGGCGTCTCGACCACCCGCCAACCCAAGTTTTCCAAGGCTTGGCCGATCAGGTCGGCATAAGTGGCAAACTCGTCGCCGGGCGATTGATCGGCATTGGCCAGGATGACCACGTCGCGCCCCGCCACGGGTGAGGTCAGCCGGTGATAGCGGCTGGTTTCCACCTGGATCACCGGGGATTGAGTGGCGCAGGCCGACACCAACAGCAGCACGGCCACGGCGATGACAAAACTGGGCATGGCGGAGGGACTCCGAGGATGAAGTTCCAACCTTGCCCGATCATCTGGGCGAATTGATGGCGGCGATCAGCTCCGCGCTTTCTCGTCCCAACCGCCGCGTTCGGTCTGTTGATAATAGACCAGCTGATGCCCCTCGGCCTTCCAGGTCTTCCAGCGTTCGCGCGCGGCCAGCACCGCATTTTCGTCGTTACCGTCGAACAGGTCCAGGCAGCGGTCCCAGCCATCCAGGCTGGTCGGGCGGGCGCCGTCGCACAACACCAGCACGGTGGCGGCGTTGGGATTTTCCTCTCGATCGGTCAACCAGATGGGTTGCAAGGCAGCCTCGCCGTCGCGGGCCGAGCCGTGGGGCAGCCAGGATTCCTCGGAAAACGTCCACAAGATGGCGTTCAGATGCTCGACCCGCTCGCTCGAGCCGGCCATCACCACCACCCGCAAGCCGGCCTGCGCCGCCTTTTCCAGCAGCTTGGGCAAGGCCTGGTCCAAGGGCAGGCGCATGAGGTGGTAAAAACCGATCTGGGTCATGGACGCACTTTAGCCCCCGGCCAGGGCATCGAACAAGCGCACGCCGAAGCCGGTGGCGCCCTTGGGGCCATAAAGCTGGTCTTCGTCGGCTTCCGCAGTGCCGGCGATATCCAGATGCGCCCACGGCACCTTGGCAGCGACGAAGTGTTGCAGAAAGCGGGCGGCATCGTCGTTGTCGGGCACGGCCCCCCAGCCGCAATTCTTCCAATCGGCCACGTCGGAGCGGAAATCGTCGTCGCAGCGCGCCGACAGCGGCAGCCGCCACAGCAATTCCGCCTCGGCCACGCCCAGTTTCAGCAGCCGCGCCGCCAGGGTGTCGCGGTTGGCATAAAGTCCGGCGTGATGGCGCCCCAGCACCCGCACCACCGCCCCGGTCAGGGTGGCGGCATCGACCAGCAAGGCCGGGCGCAGATGGTCACAGGCCCAGGCCAGGGCATCGGCCAGCACCAGCCGGCCTTCGGCGTCGGTATCCACCACCTCCACCGTCAATCCCTTGTAGGAGCGGATGATGTCGCCGGGGCGCAAGGCGCCGCCACCGGGCATATTCTCGGCGATGGCCAGCACGCCCACGACATTGGCTTTGGCCTTTCTGCCGGCAATGGCCCGCATGGCCCCCAGCACCGCCGCAGCGCCGCCCATGTCGCCCTTCATTTCTTCCATATGTTCAGCCGGCTTGATCGAGAGGCCGCCGCTGTCGAAGGTCAGCCCCTTGCCCACCAGCACCAGCGGCTTGTCGTCCGCCGCGCTGCCCTGCCAGCGCAACACCGCCAAAATGGGCGCCCGTGTACTGCCTTGCCCCACCGCCGCCAGCAGGTTCAGGCCGTGTACTGTGGGATCAAGCAGTTCAACACTGACCCCCAGGCTTTCCAAGGCCTGAGCCTGGGCGGCCAGTTCCGCCGGCCCCAGATGATTGCCCGGCTCGGCCACCAGATCGCGGGCCAGATGCACCCCCGCCGCCACCGGCAGCAGACGGTCGAACAGGCTTTGTGCCGCCTCCGGGGCATCGGTCAGCACCAGCACCCGGTCAGGCCAGGGCAGCGGGTCGTCATCGGCAGGGGCGCGGTATTTGCCAAGCGGACGATAGGCGCGCAAGGCCAAGCCATAGGCCAGTTGGGCGGCATCGGCGGCGGACAATGCCAAATCCACCAATACCGGGCCGGGACAACCGGGCAACAGCGCGGCCAGGGCCGCACCGCGCGGACGCGGGTCATCCTTGGTCAGTTCCACCAATACCGGCTGATGGGCGATCAGCACCCTTGATGCGGCTTCGGCGGCGACCACCCGGGTCGCCGCCGCTTCCGCCGTCAGGACGAACTCAATCCTGATAATGATCGGCCACCAACTGGTCCAGCAGGCGGACGCCGAAGGCGGTCGCCCCCTTGGCGCAGGTGGCGGTGTCCTTCTTCGACCACGCCGTGCCGGCGATATCCAGATGCGCCCAGGCGACATCGCCGACGAAGCGCTTGAGGAACTGGGCGGCGGTGATCGAACCGCCCTCGCGCCCGCCGACGTTCTTCATATCGGCGATATCCGACTTCAATTGCTTGTCGTAGGCATCGCCCATGGGCAGGCGCCACAGGGGCTCGCCCACCGCCTTGCCGGCTTGGGTCAGGCGCTCGGCCAGCTTGTCGTTGTTGGCGAACAGGCCGGCATATTCACCGCCCAGCGAGATGATGATGGCCCCGGTCAGGGTGGCCAGATCGACCATCGCCTTGGGCTTGTAGGTTTCCTTGGTGTACCAAAGGGCGTCGGCCAGGACCAGCCGGCCCTCGGCGTCGGTGTTGATCACCTCGATGGTCTGGCCCGACATGGAGGTGACCACGTCGCCCGGACGCTGGGCATTGCCCGACGGCATGTTTTCCACCAGACCGACGACACCGACCACGTTGGCCGGCGCCTTGCGCCCGGCCAAAGCCATCATGGCGCCGATGACGGCGCCGGCGCCGCCCATGTCCCACTTCATGTCCTCCATGCCCGCCGCCGGTTTGATGGAGATGCCGCCGGTGTCGAAGCACACGCCCTTGCCGATGAAGGCGATGGGGGCGGCATTCTTGTCCTTGGCCCCGGTCCAACGCATGATCACCAACTGGCTTTCGCGGTCAGACCCCTGACCGACGCCCAGAAGCGAGCCCATGCCCAGCTTCTTCATCTGCTTTTCGCCCAGGATCTCCACCTCGACGCCCAGGTCGGCGAGCTTCTTGCACTCCGCCGCCAGCGATTCGGGGTAGATGACGTTGGCCGGTTCCGACACCACGTCGCGGGTCAGGAACACGCCGTCGGCGATGGCATCCAGGGGGGCGAAGGCATTCTTGGCCGTGGGTGCGGCGGTAAGAATCGCCAGCTTCTTCACCGAAGGCTTGTCTTCCTTCTTTTCCTTGGTGAAGTACTTATCGAAGCGATACGAGCGCAAACGGGCGCCGAAGGCGACGTTGGCGGCGAAATCGGCCTCGGAAATCTTCAGTCCCGGCACCGCATCGACGGCGATGGCCACCGACGCATCGCCCGCGGTCAATACCTGGGCCAAACCAGTGCCGCCAAAGGATTGCGCCGCCAGCGCATCGATGGCATCGGCCTTGCCCAGGCCGACCAGCACCACGCGGTTGACCTTACAGCCGGCGGGAGCCAGCACGGTCAGGGTCTGATCCTTCTTACCGGTGAACTTGCTGGCCTCCACAGCCCGCTTGAGACCGCCGCCGGCCAGATCGTCGAGCGCGGTCGCGGTGGGGGTGAACACCTTGTTGTCCAGCACGCCGACGATGACGGCGCCTTCGGTCGGCAGATGGGGCTTGGCGAAGCTGATTTTCATCCGGGGGAATCCTTTGTGGGAAAAGCCTTTCCCCCCAATGTAGCGCCCCTGCCGTCTACGGCAAGGGCGAAGGCGGCGTATGCACGCCCACGGCCAGATCGCCGGCGGCCTTTTCCTCGGCCAGTTCCTCTTGTTCCATCTTTTTGCCGCCGGCCAGCAGGAAGACCAGACCGCCGGGCAGCGCCGTCACCATGGTGACGATGCCGAAGATGATGGACAGCACGATGGCACTGTCGGCGGCGATACCGACAAAACCGAAAGCGGTGACCATGGCGGTTTCACGTACGCCCCAGCCGGCGATGGAAATGGGCAGGGTCATGATCAGGATCACCGGCGGTACCAGCACCAGGGTATCGAGCACGTGCACGTCCAAATCCAGGCCGAGGGCCAGCACGTAGACGGCCAGCGACAGATTGATGTGGCCGATCAGGGCGACCACCAGGGTGCCCAGGCTCCAGGCCGGATGAAAGAACAGCTTGCGGGTGTCCCCGGCCAGTTGCACCAGACCGCGCACCAGCTTCCAGCGATGCAAGCTTGCCGGCAGCTTGTCCAGCGACGCCAGCACCAGGATGCCGATGACGCACACCGCCAGCAGCACGGGGAACACCCAGGTGCCCGGCATGTCGGGGATGCGGGCGATCAGGATCGGCTGGGTCAGGCAGACCAGCAGCACCAGGGCGAATACGGTCATGGCCCGCTCCAGCGCCACCGAATTGACGGCGGTGGCCAAACTCAGTCCGGCCCGGCGGGAAAACCACATGCGCACGGCATCGCCGCCGACGGCGCCGGGCAGAACGATGGAAAAGAACACGCCGATGTAATAGACCGTCGCCGTCGAGGTCCAGCGGAACACCGCGTCCAAGGCCCGCAGCACCAGCCCCCAGCGCAAGGCCCCCAGGGCGATCTGCGCCTGCATCAGCACCAGGGCCAACAGCACCATGGCGCCATCCATGGACAGAGCCTTATCCCAGGCGCTGGCCAGATCAACCTTGGACAACACCCAGGCGATCAGACCGAAGGAAATGCCGCCCTTGAGCAGCCAGGGCAAAAGACGCTTGATCATGAAAACCGTGCGCAGACTAAGGAAAACCGCAGCCGGTTTAGCACATCACCGGTGCAGGCGCACGGGCAAACGCTTGCGCCCCCAGGTGCCGGGCCGGGCCTCGAACATTCCGGGCAAAGCTGCACCGCAGGCGCGGCAGCCTCCGTGTTCGTCCAGTCCCCAGCGAGTCAGCTGATGCCAGTCGCGCCCGATCAGGACCGCGCCGCAATGAGGGCAGAAGGTGGTGCCACCGGCTTCGTCATGGACATTACCGGTATAGACGAAATGCAGCCCGGCGGCCTGGGCGATGGCCCGCGCCCGGGCCAGACTTGCCGCCGGGGTATTGCCGATGTCGCGCATCTTCCAGTCGGGATGAAAGGCGGTGAAATGCAGCGGCACGTCGGGGCCCAGATGCTCCATCACCCAGGCCGACAACGCAGCCAACTCAGCGTCGCCGTCGTTTTTGCCCGGAATCAGCAAGGTGGTGATCTCGAACCACACATCGGTTTCGTGCTTGAGATAGACCAAGGTGTCGAGCACATCGGCCAGATGGCCGCCGCAAAGCTGGTGATAGAAATCCTCGGTGAACGCCTTCAAATCCACATTGGCGGCATCCATGTGGGCATAGAATTCGCGCCGGGCCTCGGGCGCCATGTAGCCCGCCGTCACCGCCACATTCCTGATGCCGCGCTTCTTGCACTCGATGGCGGTGTCGATGGCGTATTCCATGAACACCACCGGATCGTTGTAGGTATAAGCCACCGAGCGACAGTTCAGCTTTTCCGCCATGGCGGCGATTTCCAAGGGGCTGGCGGCATCGTTCAGACGGTCGATCTCGCGCGCTTTCGAGATGTCCCAGTTCTGGCAGAACTTGCAGGTCAGGTTACACCCCGCCGTGCCGAAGGACAGAACCGGAGTGCCCGGCAAAAAGTGATTGAGCGGCTTTTTCTCGATGGGATCGACGCAAAAACCCGACGACCTTCCATAGGTGGTCAGCACCATGCGATCGCCGTCACGGGCGCGGACGAAACACAGGCCGCGCTGGCCGTCATTGAGCTTGCAATAGCGCGGACAGACGTCGCACTGAATGCGTCCGTCTTCGACAAGGTGCCAATGGCGAGCGGGAAAATGCGCCCCTTGCAGCTCTGCGTTCATGGCCGTTCCCGTGCTATGATGGCCCCATGACCAGAGCATGGGGGCCGTCATGACCATCATACGCCCGAGCGCCGTCGCCGGCATGTTTTATCCGGCCGAACCGGCGGAACTGATGCGCCAGCTTGATGCCTGCTGGGCCCAGGCCCACCCGCACCCGGAATTGGGTGTGCCCAAGGCGATCATTGCCCCCCATGCCGGCTATGTCTATTCCGGCGCGGTGGCGGCCAGCGCCTATGATCTGCTGAAAACCGCACGCGGCACCATCAGCCGGGTGGTGTTGCTGGGGCCGTCGCACCGGGTCGGCTTTCGCGGCATGGCGGTCAGCACCGCCGATGCCTGGGCCTCGCCCTTGGGCGCGGTAAGGCTGGACCGCGACGGTGTGGCGCGGGCCAGGACAGTGCCCCTGACCGGAGAATTGGAAACCGCCCACGCCCAGGAGCATTCCCTGGAAGTGCACCTGCCCTTCCTGCAACGGATGCTGGGCGATTTCACCCTGGTGCCGGTGGTGGTGGGCGATACCACGCCCGCACAGGTGGCAGCTCTGCTTGACGCCCTATGGGGCGGGCCGGAAACCCTGATCGTCATTTCCACCGACCTGTCCCATTACCTGGATTATGCCGCCTGCCAGGACATGGACAGCCGTACCGCCGCCGCCATCGAGGCACTGGACGAAGGCGCCCTGGGCCGCGATCAGGCCTGCGGTCGCATTCCCGTCGGCGGCTTGTTGCGGACGGCCAAGGCGCGCGGCATGACCATCAAGACCATCGACCGCCGTAATTCCGGCGACACCGCCGGCCCCAAGGATCGGGTGGTCGGCTATGGCGCCTGGGCCTTGTACGAGGCGGGGGCCGAGGACATCGCCGCCATCGGCCCGCTGCTGCTGGAAATTGCCCGCGCCGCCATCAATGGCCGCTTCGCCCCCGATCATCCGGTGGATGCCCATGCCGGCCCCGACATGCCGGCCCTGTTGGCCCAGCCCGGCGCCTGCTTCGTCACCTTGAAGATCAACGGCACCTTGCGCGGCTGCATCGGCTCGCCCACCGCCTGGCGCCCGCTGGCCGAGGACGTGGCCGACAACGCGGCAAAGGCCGCCTTCCACGACCCGCGCTTCGCCCCGCTCTCGGCTCAGGAATGGCCGTTGGTGGAGATGTCGGTATCGGTGCTGACGCCACCCGCCCCCATGCGTTTCAGCGATCAGGCCGACCTGCTGGCACAACTGCGCCCGCGCATCGACGGCCTGATCATCGAGGATCAGGGCAAGCGCGCCCTGTTCCTGCCCAGCGTCTGGGAACAACTGCCCGACAAGGGGCAATTCCTGGCTCATCTCAAGGCCAAGGCCGGAATGCAGCCAGCCCATTGGTCGCCGAGCTTCAAGGCCAGCCGCTTCCAGGCGGTGGAAATCAAGAGGTAAGGCCGGCCACCGCCTTGTTGGCGACGTGATAGCCGAGCCAGCGATAGGCCTCGAACTGCTGTTCGCTGAAAAATTGGTCGGCGGTGCTTTCATGCGGGAAGGCCGGATACTCCTGCCGATAGGCGAGGACCGTGGGATCCTCGTCCCCGGTCAGCGACGCCTTCAGGTACAAAAGCAGCCCCTGGCGCTCGTCGCTATAATAGATGCGGCCCACCAGCCAGTGCCGCTTACCCTCCTTCAACGCCTTGATTTCATCGGCATCGAAGGTCAGGAACAACCCCATGTCGATGCGGATCATGCGGATCAGATTGGTCAGGGCCGGCAAGTCGTATCCGCCATCGGCGTCGGCGTCGGCGGCGATGATCAACCGGCATTGCCGCTGGATCAGGGCGTAGACCCCCAGATTCTCCACATGGCCGCCATCGCTGACATTGACGAAATCACCCTTGGACGACACCGCGCCGACCATTTCGGTGCGCAATAACTTGAGTGCATCCATTCGCCCCGTGTCGGGCTTGGCCGGATTGGACAGCCAATAGCCCAGCCGCACATTCAACAGGGTCATCAGCAGGCGCAATTCCGGCAGGTTGATCTGCCCCATATTGGGTGAGGCGGCGGCCCCCGATATGGCCACGGCGGTGGCCAGATTGACATAGGGGTCACAGTCCTCCATCGCCGTGGTCGGGCGAAAGCCGGTGGATTGGGCACCGATATAAAGCTTGCTGAAGGTGAACAACTCGGCATGACGGACCATTTCCGCCAGATGCTTGCCGCCGCCCGCCGCCGATACGTTCAAGGTGGCGTTGATGATAGGGTAAGGGGCGCGGAAGGCCGGGTCTTGCAGCTTGGACAACTTCAGATCGTCCAGCGACTGGATGTCGTGGACATCATCCATCTGGCGGAAAATATAGGCGCGGCTGATGCGATCACGGTAGAAACGATGGGGTGAGGTGATGTTGAGGTTGACCCCCTTGGTGATCAACCCCAGGAAAATACCGCCGAGGGCATAGAAAATCGCCCAATCCAGGGCCGGAATGCCGACAGCCGTCAACGGCGCCGGTTGCCCCAGCACCATCCGACCGGCAAGCCACAGATAGCCATAGACCAAAGCCAGCGGCACCGCCGCACCCGTCGCCACCAGCAGCAGCTTCAACCGCAGCCGGGCGCTTTGGCCTTGCAGGCGCTTGGCGAGAAAGCCGGCGATGGCGGCGGGGGTAATGCCAAAAAATGTCCAATGGGTCCAATCGGTCTCGGCCGAAAACAGCCAGTGGATCAGCCCAGCCTGAAAATCCCAGAACACCAGCACGGCCAAAATCACCAACGACCAGCCCAGCCAGCCGCCGATCCTGTCGCGCCGATCCAGCGGATCGCGCTGGTGAAACTGCATCCAGCCGCCCAAAACCGCACACCAGCCCAAACCGATAATGGTGCCCAGCCACGGCCAAACATCCAAGGCCGAACGCCCGACGCTGAGCGCCCCGCCGATGGCCGCCGCGAACAGCAGCACCGACAACAGCACCAGCAAATTAGTCACCATCCCCACCAAGGGCTGAGCCACCATGCGCAAGGTATCCGCCGCACCGCTGGGGGCCAGAAAGCGCGAATAGGCGCGCAAATGGCGAAAGGCCGCCGATTCCTGCTGATAGGCGGTGTGGGCGAATACCGCCTCCATACCATCGTGCTGGCCTTCGGGCGGGGTGGCGTTCATGGCATTGAAGCAACCGCCCATATAGCCGCCGCCCGACACCGTCGACAAGTAATGGGCCTGCCGGAACAACCCCTTGGCCGCCAAGGACTGCAACACCCCAGCGAAAAGGTGGCGGAACGGAAACCGCCGCCCGACAAAGCGATGCCGAACAGACTGGGATGGCCGGCCCAAGCCTTGGCGGCAGCGTCGGAGAACAGCTCGGCCAGCGGGTTATCGTCACCGGCGATGCCGTCCAGGCCCGTCCGCAATTCGGACCACTCGCCCAGACCATCGCGACGTTGGCGCAGATGCTGAATTTCGGCGGCAATAACCGCATCAAGTTCGGCCAACGCATCCTGCCCGCTTGGACTTACCCCGCCCATTCGACACCCCCATGACGAAACAAACAGCAAAAATACAACCTATGAGATATTGTTTTCAATATTTTTCCACCTCTCTTCGGAAATTCCGGCTTGGCCGCCCCGGTGTCGGGCGGCTATGGTCGAGCCATGACCCATCTGCCTCTGCTCCCCCGTCTGGAAAAAACCGCCCGTGACGCCGGTCGCGTGATCATGGACATCTACGCTCAGGACTTCGCCGTCCACTTCAAGGGCGAGAACGATCCGGTCACCGCCGCCGATTCATTGGCCGAAGCGGTGATCCTACCGGTGCTGCGGGCGCTCACCCCCGCCATCCCCATCGTCGCCGAGGAAGAGGCCGCCGCTGGTCGCATCCCCGACGTGGGCGACACCTTCTGGCTGGTCGATCCGCTGGACGGGACCAAGGAATTCGTCAAGAAGAACGGTGAATTCACCGTCAATATCGGCCTGATCGCCAATGGTGTACCGGCCCTGGGCGTGGTCTACGCCCCGGCGCTCGACGTCTTGTGGGCGGGTGCCGACGGTCAGGCCTGGCGTCAGGACGCCCAAGGTCGCCAGACCATCACCTGCCGCAAGGCCCCGGCCCATGGCGCCATCGTGCTGGATTCGCGCTCGCACCGCGCCGCCGACCGCTTGCAGGCCTTCCTCGACGGCCTGCCCGGCGCGGTGGTGGAGAATGCCGGCTCGTCGCTGAAATTCTGCCGCATCGCCGAAGGGTCGGGCGATTATTACCCGCGCTTCGGCCCCACCTGCGAATGGGACACCGCCGCCGCCCACGCCGTGCTGCTGGCCGCTGGCGGCGAGGTGGTGACCTGGGACGACCGCCCCTTGGCCTATGGCAAGCCGAAATTCCTCAATCCCGATTTCCTCGCCCGCGCCAAACCATAGCGGCACCGGCGCCATTTGTTTTATGGTGCCGGCATGAACGACGTTTCCGCCCCCGCCCTGATTCAGCCGGCCAATGACCGATCGGTGGCCGCAGCCGGTGCCCGCCTGCGCACCGGCCAATTGGTCGCTTTCGCCACCGAAACCGTTTATGGCCTTGGCGGCGATGCCACCAACGACCGGGCGGTCGCCGCCATCTTCGCCGCCAAGGGCCGGCCCAGCTTCAACCCGCTGATCGCCCATGTGGCCGATTTCGACCTCATCGAAACCCTGGTCCAGGTGGACGATCGCGCCCGCGCGCTGATGAAACGCTTCTGGCCCGGCCCGCTGACCCTGGTACTGCCGCGCGCCGCCCATTCGCCCATCTCGCTGCTAGCCAGCGCCGGGCTCGACACCATCGCCATCCGTATGCCCGACCACGACGTCGCCCGCGCCATCATCCGCGCCGCCGGGCGCCCCATCGCCGCCCCCAGCGCCAACCGCTCGGGCGCGGTCAGCCCCACCACCGCCGCCCATGTGGCGGAAAGCCTGGGGGAACGGGCCGGCTTGATCATCGACGGCGGTCCCTGCCGGGTGGGGGTGGAATCCACCGTCCTCGACCTGTCGACGCCGATCCCCACCTTGCTGCGCCCCGGCGGCATCACCGCCGATCAGATCGAGGCGGTGCTGGGACAAAAAGCGCAATCCGCCCAGGCCGATGCCAGTGCCCCCAAAAGCCCCGGCATGCTGGAAAGCCATTACGCCCCGGCCCTGGCCGTGCGCCTGAACGCTGAACATGCCCATGCGGGCGAGGCCTTGTTGGGCTTCGGCGCCATGGACTGCACCTTGAACCTGTCGCCCACCGGTGACCTGGAAGAGGCCGCCGCCCATCTGTTCGCCATGATGCGCGCCCTTGATCGCGCCCCCTTCACCGCCCTGGCCGTCGCCCCCATTCCCGAGCACGGCCTGGGCGCCGCCATCAACGACCGCCTGCGCCGCGCCGCCGCCCCCCGGAGCTGAACCATGGATGTGCTGAACCGCTTGGCCGCCATCGTCGGCCCCACCAACCTGCTGACTGCGGACAGCGACCTGGAACACTATGTCACCGAGGAACGTGGCCTGTATCGCGGTCAGGCCCTGGCGGTGGCGCGTCCCGCCGACACCGCACAAGTGGCGGCGGTGGTCGCCGCCTGCGTCCAAGCCAGTATCGCCATGGTACCGCAAGGCGGCAATACCGGCCTGTGCGGCGGCGGCGTGCCGAACCAAGGCGCATTGGTGGTTTCCACCGAACGGCTGAACCGTATCCGCGCCGTCGACCCGCTCAACTTCACCCTGGTGGCCGAGGCTGGCTGCGTGTTGGCCGCCGTGCAGCAGGCCGCCGATCAGGCCGGCTGCCTGTTCCCGCTGTCCCTGGGGGCGGAAGGGTCATGCCGCATCGGCGGCAATCTGTCCACCAATGCCGGCGGCGTCGGCGTGCTGCGCTATGGCAACACCCGCGACCTCGCCTTGGGACTGGAAGTGGTGCTGGCCGATGGCCGGGTGTGGAACGGCCTGCGCAGTTTGCGCAAGGACAATACCGGCTATGACCTGAAACACCTGTTCATCGGCGCCGAGGGCACGTTGGGGATCATCACCGCCGCCAGCCTGAAGCTGTTCCCCAAACCGCGCGAAATCGCCACCGCCTTCATCGCCCTGCCCGATCCCGCCGCCGGTCTGGCTATCCTGGGGGCGGCGCGGCGGGCGTCCGGCGATCTGGTCACCGCCTGCGAACTGGTGCCGCGCATCGGCCTGGATCTGGGGCTAGCCCATGTGGCCGGTCTGCGCGATCCGCTGGACGCGCCCTATCCCTGGTACCTGCTGCTGGAAGTGTCGTCGTCGCGCCCGACCGGCCTGCTGCCCGCCCTGGAAGCCATCCTGGCCCAGGCGCTGGAGGATGGCCACGCCCTGGACGCGGTGCTGGCCCAGTCGGGTGATCAGCGCAAGGCGCTGTGGCGCATCCGCGAAGGTGTGCCGGAAGCGCAGAAGAAAGAAGGTGGATCGATCAAGCACGACGTCGCCGTGCCGGTCAGCCGGGTGCCGGAAATGATCGAGACCTGCACCCGGGCGGTGGAGGCCGCCATGCCGGGGGTGCGTGTCGTCGCCTTCGGCCACATGGGCGACGGCAACATCCACTTCAACCTGACCCAGCCGGTGGGCGCCGACAAGGCGGGCTTTCTTGACCGTTGGGCCGAAATGAACCGCATTGTCCATGACATCGTCGCTGAAATGGCCGGATCAGTGTCGGCGGAACACGGCATCGGCCAATTGAAGATCGCCGAAATGGCCCGCTACAAGCAGGATGTGGAACTGGACCTGATGCGCGCGGTCAAAGCGGCGCTTGACCCGACGGGTCTGATGAATCCCGGCAAAGTGCTGCCGCCGGCCTGAGCCGCATGACATTATTGCGCACAACTCGGGGGTGATCAGGCCTCTTTAGTATGAACGCAGCCTTCAAACGAACGATTGTTTGTTTGCATCCTTGACCATCGTCAAGCGGACTGGAACAATGCCGCCACTCGGGATGCAGAAAGGGCGAAGCGGATCGCACGGGAAACCGTGAATAGACAAAATTCGTCAAAAATAATACTATCCGACTATACCTAGCGGCCGATGTCGCGGAAACAAAAAGGGGAAACCATGTCCAAGATCGCTCTGCGTATAATCGGCCTGGCTGCCGCCATGGCCCTGTCGACCACCGCCTTCGCCCAGGAAGTCGGCACCGCCGCCGAAGCCCAGGCCCTGGTCAAGAAGGCCATCGCCCACTACAAGGCGGCGGGCAAGGACAAGGCTTGTGCGGATTTCGCCGGCGCCGGCGAATACCAGTTCAAGGATCTTTATGTGTTCGTCCAGCAATTGGACGGCAACATGATCTGTCACGGCAAGAACCCGGCTCTGAATGGCAAGAACCTGAGCGGCCTCAAGGATAGCGATGGCATCGCCTTCGTCGCCCAGTTCATCGATCTGGTGAAGACTAAGGGTTCGGGTTGGGTTGACTACAAGTGGGTCAACGCCGGCACCAAGAAGATCGAGCCCAAATCCAGCTATGTGGAAAAGGGTGACGGCGAGACCTTCATCGGCGCCGGCATCTACAAGCCCTAAGCCTCAAGCCAAGCCCTCGTCCGGTCCAGTCCAGTCCGCTCCACTGACTAAGGCGCCACCATGCTTGCCCAACGACTTGCCGACACCCGGCTTGTGGTCAAGGTGACCATTGCCCCCCTGCTGCTGATCGGCTGCATGCTGATCCTGGCGGGTATCTTCCAGGTTTCCATGACAAGGCAAGGGGTGGCGCTCGACGGCGTGCACCTATCCGCAGCCGTTCACGGTCGTTTCGTCGCCAGCGTCGATTCCGGCAGCACCCGTGTCCAGTCCAACGCCTATCGGCTGCTGGGCTGGGCCGGGGCCGGCGTCGAGGCGAGCAAGGTGCAAGCCCTGGAAAAGACCGTGCGGGCCGATTCGGCGGAGCTGCTGGACCGCGTCCGCTCGTTTGCCGCCACCGTTGACGCCCCCGAGGACAAGGCGTTGATCGCCCCCATCGTCCCGGCCTTGGAAGCCTTCCACAAGGCGGTTGTGGACGTGGCCGACATGGCGGCGCTGGACCCGGTCACCGGCCTGATCATGATGACCTCGGCCGAGATCGAATACGACAAACTGCAAAAGCTGGTCGCCACATTGGTGAAAGCCAATTCCGCTCAGACCGACCAATCCTATGAGCAGGCCCAGCGGGTGGCGTCGCAGGCCAGCTTTCAGTATTTCGCCGTCTTCGCCGCCTGTCTGCTGGTGGGCGGTGGCCTGGCCTTGGTCGCCACCCGAATGATTTCGCGACCGGTGGTCGAGATCACCGACGTGATGAACAGCTTGGCCAATGGCGACATAGCGGTGGAAGTGCATTCCCAGGAACGGCAAGACGAAATCGGCGCCATGGCCCGGGCGGTGGCGGTGTTCCAACAAGGCATGCGCCACGCCAGGACGCTGGAAGAAGAAAAGCAAGCGCAAGCCGCGGCCAACGCCGAACGCAGCGCCCGCCGCGAAACGCTGACCGAGACCTTTAACGCCGCCATGGAACACATGCTGGATGCGGTGATGACCACCGTCCAGCACGTCCATTCCAGTTCCGACGGCCTGCAGGAAAATGCCGCCCGCACTAGCCGACAGGGGGCAGCGGTGGCCCAGGCGGCGAGCGGTGCCGCCGCCAACGTCGACACCGTCGCCGCCGCCGCCGAACAATTGGGCGCTTCGGTGCAGGAGATTTCCCGCCAGATCGCCAGCACCGTGGACATCACCGCCGACGCCGTCCATGGCGCCCAGGCGGCCAACTCCACCATGGCCAGCCTGGATGAATCCGCCAAACGGATCGGCGAGGTGGTGCAACTGATCCAACAGATCGCCAGCCAGACCAATTTGTTGGCACTGAACGCCACCATCGAGGCAGCGCGCGCCGGCGACGCTGGAAAAGGCTTCGCCGTGGTCGCGGGCGAAGTCAAAAGCCTGGCCAATCAGACCGCCAAGGCCACCGAGGAAATCACCAGCCAGATCGCCTCGGTCCAATCGGCCACCCACGACGCCGTAGCCCGCATTCGCACCGTCGGCGACACCATCGACAAAGTCAGTGGCATCGTTTCCTCCATCGCCTCGGCGGTGGAGCAGCAATCGGCGGCTACCCAGGAAATCGTCCGTTCGGTCCAGCAGGCGGCGGAAGGCAACGGCGAGGTCACCCGCAATATCGCCGATGTTTCCCGTGCAGCCGAAGAAACCGGGACCATGGCCAAATCCATGTTCAGCGCCGCCAACGAATTGCTGGGCGAAGCGGAAAAGCTGCGCGGCGAAGTCTCCGGCTTCCTCTCCAGCATGCGCAGCTGAGCCGGTTTTCAACCCCGACCAGATTCCCTTTGGTCGGGGCGCCTCGGCTGTCTATAATCCGCCCGCCATGACGGGAATTACGCGCTATTTTCTGCGACAATTGGCGGTGGGGATGCTGTTCGTCTCCGCCGCGCTGACTTGCGTCTTGTGGCTGACCCAGTCGCTGCGCCTGATCGAGATGATCGTCAACCAGGGCATTTCGGTGACCACCTTCCTGAAACTGACCGGCATGCTGATGCCCTCCTTCCTGGTGGTGATCATCCCTATCGCCTTGTTCGCGGTGATCTTGTTCACCTACAACAAGCTCAACACTGACCGCGAATTGGTGGTGCTGCGTGCCGCCGGCCTGTCCAATTGGGCGCTGGCCAAGCCCGCCTTGATCCTGGCCGGCATCGCCACCATCATGGGTTATGTCCTGTCGGTGTGGATCATTCCGCAGACCGTGCAGAACTTCCGCGAAGTGCAATGGTCCATCCGCAACGACATTTCCAACCTGCTGCTGCAGGAAGGCACCTTCAACAAGTTCGGCAAGGGCGTGACCATCTATGTGCGCACCCGCACCAGTGAGGGCGAGTTGCTGGGCCTGTTGGTCCACGACAAGCGATCGCCGACCAAGCCGGTAACGCTGATGGCGGAAAAAGGTGCCCTGGTCTTCACCGAGACCGGACCGCGCATCCTGATGGTCAACGGCAACCGCCAACAATTGCCGGACGGGACCGGGCAATTGTCGGTGCTGAACTTCGATTCCTATACCGTCGACCTCAGCATGAGTGGCGGCGACAACGGCAGCCGCTTCCGCGACGCGCGTGAATTGTCGATGGCGGAATTGCTGAATGCCGACGAGGCCCAAATGGGCGTCACCGATTACCGCCGGGCCAAGGGCGAACTGCATCAGCGCCTGACGTCGCCGCTCTACAGCCTGGGATACACCCTGATCGCCCTGGCCACCTTGCTGACCGCCGGCTTCGATCGGCGTGGCCAGACCGTCACCATCCTGACCGCCATCGGCCTGATGGTCGGCGTTCAGGCGGCGGTCCTGGGGCTAGCCAATCTATCGGCATCAAAGCCCATTTTCCTGCCGTTTCTTTATGTTCTCGCCGTGCTGCCTCTGGTCCTCGGGCCCTGGTGGCTGTTACGGTCGTCGCGTCGTCCGCCCTTCCGCCGCGCCCTCGCGGCCCAACCGGCCTAGGAAAAGCAACCACCGATGCGGATTCTGCGTCCAGCCCTTCTCGCCGCTTCGCTGACCGCCGCCGGGTCAGCCCTGGCCGCCTCGCCTGCCGACGTGGGATCATGGGGTGACGCCTGGGGCGAAGATGGCGCCGCCGCACCGCAGCCCGCGCGCCCGCGCGCGCCGATGCCGGCATCGGCACCGACCTCGCCCCCGCCCATGCCAACGGCGCCATCACCCCGCGCCACGACCTTGCCGACCGGACCGGCGCCGTCCGACGTCGGCGGATGGGGCGACGCCTGGGGCCCCCAGCAAAGCCCAGCCGCCGCAACGCCACGTCAGGCTCCCTCTGCGATCCGGGTGGATGCGCCGCGTATGGCCGCTCCGACCCGGGCCATGCCCGCCGGCCCCCGGCCCGGCGATATCGGCGGCTGGGGCAATGCCTGGAATAACGAGCAGGCGGCCAGCCAGCCGATCTCCGCCCCGCGCCCGGCACCGTCCTCGACCACCGCCGCCCAACCGCTGGTGGCGTCTTCCCTGCCAAGCGTGTCGGTGACCGAGGATCAACGTCTGTCAGTCGGCGCCCAATTGCCCACCGGGCCCGGCAAGGCCGAAGAACCGGTGCAACTGACCGCCGACCAAATCACCCATGACCGCGAGCTGGGCATCGTCACCGCCAAGGGCCGGGTGGAAATCGCCCAGATCAATCGCACCTTGGTGGCCGACACCGTCAGCTACAACCTGAAACAGGACATCATTGCCGCGTCGGGCAACGTCATCATCACTGAGCCCGGGGGCGAGGTGGTATTCGCCGATTACTTCGAATTGACCGGCGACTTCAAGGATGGCGTCGCCAGTGAAATCAAGGTCATCCTAGCTGATTCCTCCCGTCTGGGGGCGGTCAGCGGTACCCGCATCGGCGGCAACCGCACCGATTTCGACAAGGGTGTATATACCGCCTGCCAGCCCTGTCGCCGCGACCCCGGTCGCCGACCGCTATGGGAACTGAAGGCCGAGCGCATCACTCACAACCAGGCCGACCAGGAAATCGAATACCGCGACGCCTGGCTGGAATTCGCCGGTATCCCGGTGATGTACACCCCCTACATGGCCCATCCGGATCCGACCGTGCGCCGCCGCACCGGCTTCCTGATGCCCAGCCCCGGCATGTCGTCCAACCTGGGCGCCAATGTTTCCGTCCCCTATTTCTGGGCCATCGACAGCAACCAGGACCTGACCTTCACCCCGCGTTTCCTCTTTCCCAATTCCAACTCGACCCCGGTACCTGATTTGGACAACAAGGGACGCTCCGTCCTCCAGCGTGTGGTGCTGTCGGGGGAACACCGCTGGACCGGCATGAATGGCGAGACCAAGACCAACGCCAGTCTGACCGCCGACAAATACACCGCCGATCTGCGCGGCCACGTGGACGCTGTCGGTCGTTTCGATATCAGCAACGTATGGCGAGCCGGATACCAAGTACAGCGATCCAGCGACGACACCTATACCGGCATCTACGGTTATTCCTTCCAGCGTAACCAGCCGTGGCTGACCTCCCGCCCTTATGTCGAGGGCTTTGGCCGCCGCAACTACGCACTGTTGGAAGGCTTTTTCTATCAGGGTTTGCGTCAACAGGATGATCTGGGGGCTTCGCCGCTGGTCCTGCCGCACGCCACCTTCAGCCATGTGGGCATGCCGTCGTCACGCGGCGGCTATTGGAGCGTCGATGCCGACACCCTGAGCTATGCCCGCAGCGAAGGGCTGTCGGCCAACCGCCTATCCACCCAAGTGGCTTGGAACCGCCCGTTCATGGGTCGCATGGGCGACATGACCAACCTGACCGCATCGCTCAGGGGTGATGCCTATCATGCCGACCACCTGGACAACAACGACGGGTCGGCCAATAGCGGTCGTATCATCCCCCAGGTGGCGGCGACCTGGCGTCAGCCGTTCATCCGACGCAACGCCACGATGCCGCAGGTGCTGGAACCCATGCTGATGGTTGCCGCCAGCCCCAACGGCGGCAATCCGCGCAAGTTGCCCAACGAGGATTCGCAGACCTTCGAACTGGACGAAATCAACGCCCTCATGCCTAATCGCATGACCGGGCTAGATCGGGTCGAAGGCGGCATCCGTGGCGGTTATGGCCTGCGTTGGGCCGCCTATCCCTGGCGCGGCGGCTTCATCAACGCCCAGGTGGCCCAAGGTTGGCGGGCACGCAAGGACAGCACCTTTGCCCCTGGCCAGGGCTTCGACGATTATTTGTCCGATTACGTCGGTCGCTTTGACATTACCCCCACCGGCAACGTTTCCCTGCTCAACCGCGTGCGGTTAGACAAGGAGACGCTGGCCTTGCGCCGCAACGAAAACACACTCTCCATCGGCTCGCCTCTGCTGCGCCTAAGCACCACCTATCTGATGCTGGAAAAATCGGGGGACGGCTCGCAGACTTTCGATCGTCGCCATGCCCTGGTCAACACCCTCACCAGCCGGATATCGCGCAACTGGATGGCTTCGGCCACGGTCAGTTCCAGCCTGTTGGACGGCGGCGACATCCAAAGCTGGGGCGCCAAGGCCACTTATGCCGATGAGTGCTTCGCCTTTGTTTCCGATTTTAGACGAACCACGACCAGTGACCGTGACGATTATTCCGGCTATCAATTGACCTTCAACATCGTCTTCAAGACGCTGGCCGATTTGCCGCTTAACGTATTCTGATGGTCCTCTCCAGATGCTTGATTGCCCCACCCGACCGGAAGGACATGGCATGTTTTCTCGAATTGTCCTGACCTGTGCCACCGCCGCCCTGGCCCTGACCTTGTGGTCGGGGGCCCAGGCCCAAATGCTGGATCGGGTGGTGGCGGTGATCAACGACGAAGCCATTTCCTATCGCGATGTCGAGGCCCGGGTGCGTTTGGCCCTGGTATCGTCGAATATTCCGGATTCGCAGGAAGCCCGGCAACGCGTCGTGCCGCAGGTGCTGCGCAAGATGATCGACGAGCGCCTGCAAGTGCAGGAAGCGCAACGCCTGGGCATCGTGCTGTCCAACGCCGATGTCGATGGCGCCATCGCCACCGTCGAACAGCAAAGCCGCATGCCCAGGGGGGCATTACTGTCCAATCTGGCGCGGCAAGGTGTCGACCCGGCCCGGGTGCGCGAACAGATCCGGGCCGACCTCACCTGGATGCGCCTGGTCACCCGCGTGATCGGCCCGCAGATCCGCATCGGTGAGGAAGAGGTCAACGACCGCCTGCAAAGCCTGGCGGACCGCCAGGGCCTGCGCGAGGTGCGCGCCGCCGAAATCTTCCTGCCGGTGGAAAGCCCGGACCAGGAAGCGGAAGCCCGCGCCATGGGCGAACGCCTGCAGGAAGGCCTGCGCCAGGGCACATCGTTCCAGTCGCTGGCACGCCAATTCTCGCGCTCGCCCACCTCGTCCAACGGCGGCCTGCTGGGCTGGGTATCCCAGGGCATGGTCGATGATGAAGTTGCGGCGGTGCTGGAGACCCTGGATCGCGGCCAGACCTCGCAACTGGTGCGAACCTCCTCCGGCTTCTATCTGCTCCAGGTGCTGGAAACCCGGATCATCGGCCAAAGCGTCAACGCCGAGGACAGCACGGTCACCGTCGCCCGCATGACCTTGCCGGTTCCCGCCGGGGCACCGCCCAAGGCGGATTTGATGGAGCGGGCCTTTGCCCTGACCCGCAACGCCAAAAGCTGTGCCGAGTTCGATGCCCTGGCCACCAAGGCCGGAGCACCGCTTCCGCCCCGTCAAGGGCCGGTGCGCATCGGCGAACTGCCCCCCGAACTCAAGGGCATGGTCGCCGGCATGGCCGCCAATCAGGTCGGTGTGCCCATGGATACGCCGCAAGGCATCGTCGTACCGATGGTTTGTTCACGCCAGGACGCCATGGTGGTGTCGCCACCCACCGCCGAACAGGTTCGCCGCCAGATCGAGGATGAGCGCCGCGACATGCTGTCGCGCCGGTATCTGCGCAATCTGCGCCGTGCCGCCTTCATCGATGTGCGCATGTGAGAAAACGGCCATGACCAAGCCTTTGCCCCTGGCCCTGACCATGGGCGAGCCGGCTGGAATCGGCGGTGAACTGACCTTGAAGGCATGGCTGAGGCGCCATGATCTGACAAATCCGTTCCTGGCCGTCGATGATCCGGATCGCCTGCGATCCATTGCCCAGTCCCTGGGCTGGGATGTTCCCATCGCCGTCATCGCCGCCGCCGAACAGGCGAAGGACGTCTTTGCCGATGCCTTACCGGTGCTGCCGCAACCCCTGGTCCGGGCGGTCAAACCCGGCAGCCCCGATCCGGCCAATGGCAGTGCCGTCATGGCCTCGATCCAGCGCGCGGTGCTGTTGACCCAGGCCGGCGATACCGCGGCAATGGTCACCAACCCCATCCACAAGGCAGTGCTGTATCAGGCCGGCTTCGCCTTTCCCGGCCACACCGAATATCTGGCCCATCTGCTGGGCGTCGACGGCGCCGAGGTGATGATGTTGGCTTGCCCGCACTTGCGGGTGGTGCCGGTGACCATCCATGTGTCCCTGGCCCAGGCGGCGGCAGGCTTGACCACCCAGGCCATCATCCATGCCGGTCAGGTCACCGCCCAGGCGCTACGCCGCGATTTCGGCATTGCCGCCCCCCGTCTGGCGGTGGCCGGCCTCAACCCCCATGCCGGCGAAAACGGCGCCATGGGAAACGAGGATGCCGCTATCGTCGCCCCGGCGGTGGCCGCGCTCAGGGCCCAAGGCATCGATGCCAACGGGCCGTTGCCTGCCGACACCTTGTTTCATGCCCGCGCCCGCGCCGGTTATGACGCAGCACTTTGCATGTACCATGACCAGGCACTGATCCCGATCAAGACCATCGATTTCGATGGCGGCGTCAACATCACCTTGGGCCTGCCGATCATCCGCACCTCACCCGACCACGGCACCGCCTTCGCCCTGGCCGGCACCGGTCTGGCGGTGGAGACCAGCCTGATGGCCGCCCTGAACATGGCCGCCGCAATGGCCGCCAACCGGAGCCGTCCTCATGGCTGACCTGCTCCCCCCCTTGCGCGACGTGCTCAACGCCCACGGCCTGACCGCGCGCAAATCCCTGGGTCAACACTTCCTGCTGGACCTCAACCTGACCGGACGCATCGCCCGCGCCGCCGGCAATCTGTCGGTGGGCACCACCATCGAGATCGGTCCCGGCCCTGGCGGCCTGACCCGCGCCTTGCTGGACAATGACGCCCGTCACGTCATCGCCATCGAACGCGACGACCGTGCCATCGCCATCCAGAACGAGATCATGGCCGCCTATCCGGGCCGGCTGGAAATCATCGCCGCCGATGCCCTGGCGGTGGAGGCCGCCACCTTAGGCGAAGCACCGCGCCGTATCGTCGCCAACCTGCCCTATAACATCTCGACCGTTCTGCTGTTGGCCTGGCTGCGCCGCATCGACGCCTTCGAAAGCCTGACCCTGATGTTTCAGAAGGAAGTGGTGGACCGCTTGGCCGCCGCCCCGCGTAGTCCTGATTACGGACGATTGTCGGTGATCACCCAGTGGCTGTGCGATGTGCGCCCGCTGTTCAACGTCGACAAGCGCGCCTTCACCCCGCCGCCCAACGTCATGTCGACGGTGGTGCAGTTGATCCCTCGGTCGCAACCGCTGGCCCCGGCCCGCATGGAAACCCTGGAAAAAGTCACCGCCGCCGCCTTTGGTCAGCGCCGCAAGATGCTGCGCTCCAGCCTGAAATCCCTCGGCCCGGTCGAGGACATGCTGGCCGCCACCGGCATCGCCGGCACCGCCCGGGCCGAGGAATTGACCGTCAGTCAATTCTGCACCTTGGCCGAGTATTTGGATCGTCAGCAACCCCAGCAGGCGTGATAAGGTCAGGGCATGAGCGACTTCTTCGCCCACCGCAGCCGGCCAAGCCCGGCGGATATCGTCGGCATCCCGGCCGAGCAATTGACCGGGATGCTGGAGCACGTACTGGCGGCGGATACCCCGCAAACACCGTCCTCCACCGGCCTGCTGGGCATTGCCCGCACTCTTGGTGACGCCATGTCGCACGACCATGGCCACAGCCAGGACGGCCACGGCGATGACACCGGCCACGAAGACATCTTGCCGCAATTGCGGGTGGTCAGCGCCATGCTGGAAGGTGGCGCCGACCACCAGAGCGCCCCCTTGCCGGCACCGTTTCACGACATCGACACGGTCGAACGGCGCCGCCGACAACGCCGCAAGAAATGCAGCCAGCGCCAACATCTGGCAGACCGTCTGCCGCCGCCATCGGCTCAGGCCGAGAACGACCGTCTTTTGCTGGAAGAAATCGGCGCCCCGGTTGCCACCCCGGGCGGGGGCTGGACTGCCGAGCCGCCGCCATCAAAGCCCGAACCGCCGCCACCGCAGGATACCCCCCTTCTGCCCGCATTGCCGCTGGCCGACGCGGTGATGGAGTCCTTCGTCCCCCCCGAGCCACCGCCACCGACCCTCAAGGTGCATCAGCCGAAAAGACGCAAACGGACGATGGCGCCGCCCCCGCCGGTCGATCAGGACCGGCCCGCCGTGATCACCGCGACACCGCCGCCGCCGCCGCCGCCGAGCGACGTCGAAAGCTTGAAGATCAAGCTCAAGCCCAAGCGCAAACGTCCGCCCGCACCATCACAGGTCGTCGCGCCGCCCCAGCCGGAACCGCAGCCGCAGCCCATCCCCGTCGCGCCGCCCCAGCCGGAACCGCAGCCGCAACCCATTCCCGTCGCGCCACCCCAGTCGGAACCGCAGCCGCAACCCGTCCCCGTCGCGCCGCCCCAGCCGGAACCGCAGCCGCAACCCGCCCCCGTCGCACCGCCCCAGCCGGAACCGCAGCCGCAACCCATTCCCATCGCGCCGCCCCAGCCGGAACCGCAGCCGCAACCCATCCCCATCGCGCCGCCCCAGCCGGAACCGCAACCGCAGCCGACCCCCGTCGCGCCACCCCTGCCGGAACCGCAACCGCAGCCGACCCCCGTCGCGCCACCCCTGCCGGAACCGCAGAACGAGCCGACCGCCGAAACAGCGCCACTTTCCCCCCTGGCCCTCCAGGTCGAGGCGGTTATCGCGACCCACCGCCCGACCACAGCCCTCATGCCGGTCAAGCTCTGCGACGAAACGGATTTGCCCACCGAGCGCGAGGCCCTGGCCGCCCTGCTGGACGATCAGGGGCCCGATTCCGATTTCACTGCCCTCGATCTGCTCTACAAGTGCTGGAGCAAGGCGACCCAATCCAGTTCCAGCCGCGCCTTGCTGGCGGTCGCCCATCAGCTCAGCCGCAATTTCGGCCTGCCCGGTAAATTGCCCATGGCCTCGTGCAAGGCGTGGAAGATGCTGGATTGTGCCACCTTCGCCCCCGAACTGGCGCAAAGACTGGCCGATGTCGGACAGTTCATCGCCGATTGGCAGAAGACCCAACGAGTCTTCCTGATCCTGGAATACAGCGAGATCGAACTGATCGAACACCTGTTCGAGGCTCTGTCCCCCGCCGATTATTCCAGTCAATTGGCCGAGGTGATGAACTACAAGGTGCTGTCCAACCGGCGCATGGGCTTGCTGCGCCGTATTCCCGCCCGGGCGCGGCGGCAGACCCAAGGCCTGCCGCCCGAGCGCAAGGAAGAAGCCCTGCTCATCCAGGCCCATTACAAGGCCTTGTTGGAGCGCATCGCTGATCCGCGTGGCTTCGCCCCCATCGTCGAGGTGGCCGGCAAGATGATCGAGGAAATGGAAAAGCTGATGAAGCAGACCGCCGGTGCCGGCGCATCGCAGCCGGGCGGGCCGCCGGGCGGCGGTCAGGCCTTGGGCCGCATCGGCTGAACCCCGCCTACCAATTAAAGCGGGGACCATCCGGGCAGGAAATGGCGTCGATGACCCATCGCCCCGGATTTTTGATCAGCCGATAGCGGGCGATGACCGCGCCGTACGTTTCCCAGCCGACCGCGACCTGCACACTGTTCACCTGTGTCCGCTCGGTGGCGAATCGATAGCCATCGGCGGGCATGTCCTGGACGCAGGTCAAGGGACTGACGTCAAAGCCGCAAACGTCGCCATCCACATAGACGCCGCCGCAATTCTGCTTGACCAGCTTGCGTTCATGAGCCGCGATGGCCGCAAGGAGCGACGGGCTGAAATAACCGTCGAACTTTGCCCCGTGAGTCTTTCTGCCGCCGTCGCGATCGGTCAGGAAGTCATAGCTGCCGGCTTCGTTGTCGCCCTGTCCAAGCACGGCGGCAAGCGCCCGCTCGGCTTCGGTCGATGGCGGATGCAACACCGGGCGCGGCACCTCTTGCGCAATCGCCGCGGCGGCCACGAAAACAATCGACAGACCACAAATGCGCCGTCCCACCATCTTCGCCCCCAGGCATCACCATCCCCACAACCAATGGCTATCACGATCACGACAACCCTGCCATCCGCAATTAATCGTCGCGAAAAATTTGATCGCACCTTTGTTGTGGAATAAGGTTCTCAACGCAAGTCACTATCAAACTCATTATCACACACCAAGGCAGGACGGATGCGGGCAAGACACAAACGGTGGCGCCGATGACCGACAAGACCGCCTTCGTCTCGGTCCTGCCGGGGAGGATTCGCCTGCGCCACCCGCTGTTGCGCGATACGGGCCGCCATCGGGACTTGACCGCGCGGCTGCTGCCGCTGGCCCAGGTCGAGGGCAACCCGGTCATCGGCTCGCTGCTGCTGCGCTTTGATCCCGCCGACACCGGTATGGAAACCCGCATCCGTGCCGAGGTGGCGGCGGTGCTGCCCATCGATCCATCCGCCCCGGCCTCTCCCCGGGCGTCGCCGCACAGGGGCACGCGCATCGCCCTGCCGCAACCGCACAAGGCCAAATGGCAGATCAACCGTGCCGCCAAGATCGGCGCGGTGGCCAGCATGGCGGTATCGTTGGCCGCCCTCGGCACCAGCCGAAAATTGCATGCCCAGGCCGGCGCCCTGTTCGTGATGATGATGCTGACCCACATGGCGACCCATTGGCGCCGCACTTTCAAGTAAAGGGACCGTCGCCCGTGTCCGTGGATTTGGATTTCCCGCTACTGCGCTTCATTCGCGCTCTCACCATCGCCCATCACATCCCTGGGCGCATCCGCCTGAAGTTGACCGCGCCGCTGGGCGCCGACCTGATGGCCCAAGCAGCCGAGGCCAAACGGTTCGGCCAGTCCCTCGGGGCCATGCCGGGCATCCGTAGCGTCAGCCTGAACCCGTTGGCGAAATCCTGCACCATCGAATACGACGCCCGCATGATCCCGGCTTCCGCCTGGGATGGCCTGCTGTCCGGGCAAGATGCCCCGGGCAGCGAAATTCTTCTGCAAACCTTGGTGAATGCCGCCAAGGCCTGAGCCAGAAAAGGAGTCCATCATGTTGCCTTTTCTTACCTTCGCCTCCGGCATCATCGCCGGCATCGTCGGCGTCAAACTGCTGAAAAACGTCAAAGCCACCCAATCCCTGGGCAGCATCGGCGACAAGGCCCGCGGTGGCCTGGACAAGGCCCAGGCCGGCCTGCGCGACGTCACCGTCTCCGGCTTGTCGGCCATCGAGAAATCCTCGGCCAGCTTGCGCACCAAATTGACCCCGGAAGAGCCGGCGGCGCCCGAACCCGCCGCCGTGCCGGTGGCCAAGGCAACGCCACGGCGCAAGGTGGCGGCCAAGAAGAAGGCCGCCGCCGCGACCGCCCCGGTCGATGCCAAGCCCGAGTCCGATTCGTGAAGAAGGGCAAGGGTAAAGCCAAAGCCGCCGCCGCCCTGGCGCCAATGGAACTGGCCGGCAACTTCACCCGTGGACTGGTCGCCACCGGCCTGCTGGCGGCGATCCAGGATCGCTGGAGCCGGGGCCAGCCCTCCAATCGCAAGGTGCTGCGTCTGGCCCTGCAAGGCGGTACCGCCCTCGCCGCCGGCATCGCCACCGCCGAATCCCTGCGCCGGGGCGATTATGCCCGCGCCTTGATCGCCGTGGCCGGCGGCGCCTTGGGCGTCGCCGCCACCGAGATGTTGCTTAATCCCCCTTCCCCACCCCAGGAGGCCGAAATTGGCTAAGAAGAATCAACAGAAGAAGGCGAAGAAAGGCCTGAAGCGCCGCGACCTGGAACAGATGATGGCCCTGCATATGGGCCAGGGGCAAAACCAGGGCGTGCTGGCCGGGCTGGGGCGCCTGCTGCCCCAGGGCCGCACCGAACAGTTCCTGCTGGGCCTGCTGCTGGGCGGCGCCACCGCCTATGTGCTGGCGGACGAGGACTTGCGTGGCAAGCTGTTCAAGGGCGCCCTCAAGGCCTATGCCGGCATGATGGGCAACGTCGCCGAGATGAAGGAACAACTGGCCGACCTGCAGGCGGAAGTCCTGGCCGAGCAGAACGGCGCCCTATGAGCAACACCCCGTGGCTGGGCTCGGTGGCGGTGGTCCACCGCCTGCCCGGTCGTATCCGCCTGCGCTATCGCCGCCATCCAGACGCCCCCGCCCATGGCGCGGCGCTGGAGGCGGCGGCGTGTCTGCTGGATGGAGTCGAGACCGCCCGTGCCAACGACCGCGCCCGCTCGCTGGTGCTCCACTTCGACCCAGCCCTGACCGATGGCGACCGTCTTGCCGCCGCCCTGGCCGGGCTGACCCTGGACGACATCGCCGCCAAGACGGCCAGGACCGATGACGGTAGGGCGGCGGTGGCCGCCGCCTTGGCCGTACTGTTGGGCACCAACGCCTTGCCCATGGGGCTGCGTCTGCCGGTCAGCTTGCACGCGGCCCTGCCGTTGCTGCATCACACCGCCGCCGATTATGGCAAGAACGGCATCACCAGCCATGTGCTTGAAGCCATGGCGGTGTCCATCTCGCTGGCGCGGTCCGATTTCACCGCCGCCAACACCACCACCTTCATGCTGGCCTTGGGCGAATACATGGAAAATTCCATCGCCCGCCGCTCCGACGATTTGCTGAAACACCTGCTGCGCCCGACCAGCGATCAGGTCTGGGTGTTGAAGGACGGGGTCGAGGTGCAGATCCCGGCCACCGAAGTGGCGGTGGGCGATACCGTCATCGTCGGCGCCGGCACCGTTATCCCCGTCGACGGCACCGTGCTGGTCGGCGAGGCCACCGTCAACGAGGCGGCCATGACCGGTGAAAGCGTCGCCGTGGTCAAGGGCCGTGGTGACGCGGTGTTGTCGGGCACGCTGATGGAGGAAGGCCGCCTCGGCATCTATGCCGAGCAGGTGGGCAGCCGCACCGCCGCCGCCCGCATCGCCGATTATGTGGAACAATCGCTGACCGCCAAAAGCGAGGCCCAGATCGAGGCGGCCAAGCTGGCCGACCAATTGGTCCCCACCGTGCTCAAGCTGGCCGGTGCCTCGGCCCTGGTTACCGGCAACTGGCGCAACGCCGCCTCGGTGTTGCAGGCCGATTATTCCTGCGCCCTCAAACTGGCCACGCCGGTGGCCTTCAAATCGGCCATGTTCGACGCCGGTCGCGCCGGCATCCTGGTCAAGGGCGCCACCGCGCTGGAACGGCTGGCCAGCGCCGACACCTTCATCTTCGACAAGACCGGCACCTTGACCACCGGCATGCTGGACGTCACCGATTCCATCACCTTCGACGCCTCGTTCAGTGCCGACGACCTGATCTGTCTGGCCGCATCGGTGGAAGAACATTACTTCCACCCCCTGGCCCTGGCCGTGGTCAATGCCGCCAAGGCCACTCACAACCACCATTTCGACCATGCCGAAGTGCAGTTCATCGTCGCCCATGGCGTCGCCAGCGTCATCGACGGCAAGCGCGTGGTGGTCGGCTCGCGTCATTTCGTCCAGGAGGACGAAGGCATCGACATCAGCTTGCATCAGCCGGTGATCGACCGCCTGTACCAGCAGGGCAAGACCCTGCTGTTCATCGGTTATGGCGGTAAATTACTGGGTATCCTGGCGTTGAAGGATTCCATCCGCGCCACCAGCGCCGAAACCATCGCCCGCCTGCGCCGGGCCGGGGCCAAGCGCATCCTGCTGTTGACCGGCGACCACCGCGACCGCGCCGCCGATCTGGCCGCCGCGTTGGGCCTGGACGTTTTCCACGCCGAGCTGATGCCCGAGGACAAGGCCGACATCATCGCCCGGCTGAGCCGGGACGGCGCCCGCATCGCCTTTATCGGCGACGGTATCAACGACGCCCCGGCCCTGGCCGGCGCCCATGTGGGCATCGCCATGCAAGGGCGCCGACATCGCCCGCCTGACCGCCGACATCGCCCTGTTGGAGGACAACATCGACCGCGTCGCCGACGCCAAGGAACTGGCCAATGCCGCCATGGACCGCATCGCCGGCAATTACCGTCTGACCGTGGGGCTGAACACCGGCATCCTGGGCTTGGCGGCGCTGGGCCTGCTGTCGCCCATCGCCACCGCGCTTTTGCACAACGGCACCACCATCGGCATCCTGCTCAACGCCTTGCGCCGACTGATGCCGACCGCCCGCTAGAGCGGTTTCACGCCGAGCGGAATCGGTAGAGGATTCCCCCTGAGGTCATTTTGTGATTCAACATCTTCGGTAACAACGCTCCCGAGGATGATGCGATGACGTGGCGCTCAGGGCAGTCCTATTCTCAGGACTTGCGCGATAGAGTTTTGGCGGCTGTGGACAGCGGCATGAGCGCCTACGAGGTGGCGCCGCTGTTCCGGGTGAGCGTTTCGTACATCTACAAGGCCCAAGGCCGCCGCCGGGCCACCGGCGAGACGACGGTGAAGCCACGGCCTGGGCGGCCAGGACAGAAGCTGGCGGCTCACCTTGAGGCGTTGCAGGCGCAGATCAAGGTCGAGCCCGATGCCACGCTGGCTGAGTTGCGCGCCTGGGTTCTGGCCGAATTGGGCGTGTCGATCAGCGTCGGCGGCCTGTGGAACACGCTTGAGCGGCTCGACCTCAGTCTGAAAAAAAGAGTGCGCATGCTGCCGAGCAGGAACGTCCCGACGTAGCCGAAGGACGCATCGCCTGGCGAGCCGAGCAGCCGGCGCTGGACCCAACCCGCTTGGTCTTCCTTGATGAAACCGGGGCATCGACCAACATGACCCGGCGCTACGGACGGGCGCCGCGCGGTCAGCGGCTGCTGGCTGCGGTGCCGCACGGTCATTGGAAAATGACCACCTTCGTCGGGGCGCTCCGGCATGACGGAATCTCCGCCCCCTTCGTCATCGACAAGGCGATGAATGGCGCGATCTTCCTGGCCTATGTCGAGCAGGTCCTGGCTCCGACCTTGCGGCCCGGCGACATCGTCGTAATGGACAATCTGCCCGCCCACAAGGTGGCAGGGGTCAAGCAACTCATCGAAGCCCGAGGGGCCACCCTGCGGTATCTGCCGCCCTACTCCCCAGACCTCAATCCCATCGAGCTCGCCTTCGCCAAGCTCAAGAGCCTGCTGCGAAAGGCGCAAGCCCGCACCATCAACACCTTATGGGACGTGATCGGAAAACTCATCGACCTGTTTCCGCCCGAGGAATGCGCCAATTTCTTCGCCCACGACGGATATGGACGCTCGATGTGAAAATGCTCTAAATCAGGGCTTGCGCGCCTGAATGACGGCGGAAGCGACATAATCCTCGACGCCCAAGCCGGGCGCCCATTCGCGGATCAGGTCGCGACTTTCTGACTTGGGCTCGATCTTGATATCGACGAACCCGGCCTCTCCCAGCCAGCGGCGCAGATCGTCGGCACTGGCCGCACCGCCGACGCAACCGGCGAACAATTCGGTACGGGTCGCCAGTTCGGGCGGCAATGTTTTCAGCATCACCACATCCGAGACGGCGACCCGTCCACCGGGTTTCAGCACGCGGAACGCTTCACGCAGCACACCGGGCTTGTCCGGCGACAGGTTGATGACGCAATTGGAGATGACCACGTCGGCGACATTGTCGGCGATGGGCAGATGCTCGATCTCGCCCAGGCGGAATTCCACCTGGGTCAGACCCAGCTTGGTGGCGTTGTCGCGGGCCTTTGCCAGCATCTCGTGCGTCATGTCGATACCGATCACATGCCCGCTTTCGCCCACCTGAGCGGCGGCGAGGAAGCAGTCGAAACCGGCGCCCGAGCCCAAATCCACCACCACCTCACCGGGGCGCATAGCGGCGATGGCCTGGGGATTGCCGCAACCCAAACCCAGATTTCCGGCCCCCGCCGCCTCCAGGTCGTCGTCGCCATAGCCCATGCGCCGGGCCAGATCATCGGAACTGGGGGATTCCCCGCCGCCGCAGCACGACACGCCGGCGGATGATGGGGCGCAACACGAGGAGGCAGCACCGTCGGCGATGGCGCCATACCGATTGCGCACCATTGCGCGGATCTGATCGGGATTCATGGCATCCTCCTGTTCAGTCGCAGCACGGAGTACGGCTGCAGCACTTCTCGGTGAGATAATCGACCAGACCACGCGCCTGATCGTAACGGGCCGAATAGATCAACGACCGACCGTCGCGCCGGACCGCCACCAGCCCCGCATTCTTCAAATGCGAAAGGTGGAACGACAGGGTGTTGGGAGTGACCGCCAATTCCTCGGCGATCTGCCCGGCCGGCAGGCCGGCGGGACCGGCGATCACCAGCAGACGAAACACCCGCAGCCGACTTTCCTGGGCCAGCGCCGACAGCGCCGCGATGATTGCTTTTTCATCCATATTTCCAGATATATGGAAATATTGTGTCGCCGTCAATGCCCTGATGCTGCCGCTCGTGTTGACTTTGGCCAAGCCTGGGCGCACATTTTTCCACCATGAGCAAGACTATCCGGCAGCGCCCTTATGACCTGTCGACGCGATCCCGTTGCGGGGATTTGCGCCGGTTGGTCGTGTCGTTGTTGGGCCTGTTCATCCTGACCTTCAACGTCGTTGGCGCCGGCGCCGTGTCGGCACGGGCCAATGACGCGGGCAACGCCCCCTTCGCCCAGGCCCTGCTGGATGACCGTATCGTCATCTGTACCGCCGTCGGCATCGTGGTGATGGATCGGGATGGCAACATCATCGACACCGGCAGCGCCGGGGCTCACGACAATTTCTGCGTCTTCTGCCTGCCCTTGATGCATGGCGGCGCCAAGGCGCCAAGCGCCCTGGCGGCGATTCTTCCGCTGGAGCCGATCTTCACCGGCGCGTTTTCGCCGCAAGCTCCGCCCGCCGTCAAACCGGCCCGTCTTGTCGGCGCCGCCGCGCCTCGCGCCCCGCCCCTGGCCTGATTCCTTCCGTCCGGTATCGCGTTTTCCGCAGGGATAACCCGATTTTGCTTGGGTCACGCCGTCCCCGCCCGTTGCGGCGGTGATGACGGGGGGATTGCCTGGGGCTGGCCTGGACCATGCCCCCTGGCGACTGCCCCGCACCGCACCGGACCTTTGCCTTCATCGACGCAAGCCGCCGCGCCGCCAGCGCACCCGGCAGACCACGACCTTGCCTAAGGAGCATGCCATGCGTGCCGTCCTCACCACCCTTCGCGCCTTCGTTGCCGCCGGATTGCGGCCCAAAACCCCGTTGGCGCGCGGTATCGTCCTCGCCCTGTGCGTAAAGGTTTGCGTGGTCGTGGCCATGCGTCTGTTTCTGTTCGGCGGCGACGCGCGCGTCGCGGTGGACCATTCCGTCATGGATGACCGCCTGACGCCCGTCGCCGCCCAAGATCAGGGGAATTGATCCCATGTTCGATTTCGATCCGACCCAGGTGGGACGGCTGCAATTCGCCGTCACCGCGCTTTATCACTTCCTGTTCGTGCCCCTGACCCTGGGGCTGTCCTTTCTGCTGGCCATCATGGAAAGCGTCTATGTGATGACCGGGCGCACCATCTGGCGCGACATGACCAAGTTCTGGGGCAAGCTGTTCGGCATCAACTTCGCCATGGGGGTGGCCACCGGCATCACCATGGAATTCCAGTTCGGTACCAACTGGGCCTATTACTCCCATTACGTCGGCGACATCTTCGGCGCCCCCCTGGCCATCGAGGGATTGATGGCCTTTTTCCTGGAATCCACCTTCGTCGGCCTGTTCTTCTTCGGCTGGGACCGTATGAGCAAGGTCGGCCATCTGACCGCCACCTGGCTGGTCGCCATCGGGTCCAATATGTCGGCCCTGTGGATTCTGATCGCCAACGGCTGGATGCAAAATCCGGTCGGCGCCCATTTCAATCCCGACACCATGCGCATGGAAATGACCTCGTTCTGGGACTTGCTGTTCAACCCAGCGGCCCAGTCCAAGTTCGTCCACACCATCAGCGCCGGCTATGTCACCGGTTCCATCTTCGTCATGGCGATCAGTGCCTGGTACCTGCTGAAAAACCGCCATGTGCAATTCGCCCAACGGTCCATGATCGTGGCCTCGACCTTCGGCCTGTTGTCCAGCCTGTCGGTGGTGGTGCTGGGGGACGAAAGCGGCTACACCGTCAGCGAAAGCCAGAAGATGAAGATGGCCGCCATGGAAGCCATGTGGGAGACCGAACCGGCCCCCGCCGGCTTCACCCTGTTCGCCATCCCCGACAGCAAGACCGGCATCAACCATTACGAGGTCAAGATCCCCTGGGTGCTGGGGCTGATCGCCACCCGGTCCACCGACATCGAGGTGCCCGGCATCAACGATCTGGTGAAGACCGCCGAGGCCCGGGTGCGCAACGGCCTGATCGCTTATGACGCACTGGAAAAACTGCGTGCCGACCGCACCAACCACCAAGCCCGCGCCATCCTGGCCGCCAATGACAAGGATCTGGGCCACGCCCTGCTGCTGAAGCGTTACCTCGCCGATCCGCGCCAAGCCACCGACGAACAGATCGCCAAAGCGGCACGCGACACCGTACCCGGAATCGGCCCGTTGTTCTGGGGCTTTCGCCTCATGGTCGCCTTGGGCTTCTTCTTCATCGCCTTCTTCACGCTGGCCTTCTGGAAGGCGTGCAAGCGCGATTTCGGCGGCCCGCTCTTCCTGAAACTGTGCCTGTTTTCGTTGCCCCTGCCCTGGATCGCCGCCGAGTTCGGCTGGTTCGTCGCCGAGTTCGGCCGCCAGCCCTGGGCGGTGGACGGCATGCTGCCCACCTTCTTGGGTTCGTCATCGCTGTCGCTGCCCAAGGTGCTGTTCACCCTGACCGGCTTCATCGTCTTTTACTCGTCGCTGTTGGTGGTCGACATCGTGCTGATGCGCAAGACCATCCGCCTGGGTCCGGTTCAAGCCCTGGGGCTGAAACGCTCCGCCGCCGCGCAACCCGCCGAATAAGGAAAAGCATCATGGGAATCGTCGATTACGAAATCCTGCGTCTGATCTGGTGGCTGTTCCTCGGCGTGTTGCTGATCGGCTTCGCCATCATGGACGGATTCGATCTGGGCGTCGCCGCGCAACTGCCTTTCGTCGCCCGCACCGACACCGAACGAAGGGTGGCCATCAACACCATCGGCCCGGTGTGGGACGGCAATCAGGTGTGGTTCATCCTGGGCGGCGGCGCCATCTTTGCGGCCTGGCCCACCATCTATGCCGCCGCCTTCTCGGGCTTTTACATCGCCTTGTTCCTGGTCCTGACGGCCTTGATCATCCGCCCGGTGGGGTTCGAATTCCGCAATAAGATCGCCGACACGAGATGGCGGTCGTTCTGGGATTGGGCACTGACCATCGGTGGTCTGGTGCCGTCCTTGGTGTTCGGCGTCGCCTTCGGCAATTTGCTGCAAGGGGTGCCCTTCACCATCGATGGCGATATGCGCATCTTCTATGATGGCAGCGGCCTGTTCGAATTGCTGAACCCCTTCGGCCTGCTGGCCGGTCTGGTGTCGTTGTTCATGCTGGTGTCGCACGGTTCGGTCTATCTGGCGGTCAAGGCCGATGGTCCGGTGCGCGACCGCGCCGTCCTGGTGCAAACCGTCACCGCACCGCTGGCGGTGGTGCTGTTCATCTTGGCCGGTCTGTGGCTGGCCGCGGGCATCCCCGGCTATGTCATCGTCGGGGAGGTGATCACCAATGGCCCGTCCAACCCGCTGTTAAAGCAGGTCTTGGTGCAAGACGGCGCCTGGATGGCCAATTACGCCGCCCATCCATGGATGTGGGCCGCCCCGGCCCTGGGGGTGCTCGGACCGTTGCTGGCCTTGGCGCTGGTGCGCCTGGACCGCCCCGGCCTGGGCTTCATTGCCAGCGGCAGCGGCATTTTCGGCATCATCTCCACCGCCGGGCTCAGCATGTTCCCGTTTCTGATGCCGTCCAGCCTCGCCCCCCAGGTCAGCCTGACGGTGTGGGATGCCTCGTCCAGCGAGCGCACCTTGTTCGTCATGCTGATCTGCACGCTGATCTTCCTGCCCATCGTGCTGGCTTATACCGCCTATGCGTTTCGTGTCCTCAGGGGCCGGGTCACCGCCGCCCAGATCGAACACAACCCCACCGGCCACTACTAGGGAGAAACAACCATGTGGTACTTCGCCTGGATTCTTGGAATTGGCCTGGCCTGCGGTGCCGGCATCCTGAACGCCCTGTGGCATGAAATGCACCTGCCCGACCCCGGTGGGGCGGACGAATAAACAAGCCCGCACGGAAAAGGATATCCGACATGAAGCGGAAATTATGGACGGTTCTGTCCGATCAGCAGCCGGTGGCGGTGGTCGCCGCCGAGGCCATGGAGTCCGCCTGGGAAATCGTCAGCGCCCTGGCCGAACACCACGACCTGCCGCAGCAAAGCCGTCAGACCCAGGTCGTTCCCTGCCCGCCCCGGCAACACCGGGAAACCCTGTCCCAGGCCGACGACCTGGGGTGCCGGGATTCTTTCCTGGCCTGCATCCGCGGCGGCATGTTCCTGACCCACATCGAAGGACTGACGCTGGGATAAGACAGAGCGGGCGGAAGGGTCGGGAAATCTCCCGACCCTTTGGTCCCCCTACAGGGCCAGCACCCGACCGGCATGGATGGCCTTGGCCATGCCCTCCAGCATCTCGACCACATCCTCGAAATCGGCCATGCGGTCGGTATTGATGATGATGTCGAACTGGCTGGCGTCGGACAGACGGGAATTGAACACGTCCCACACGAACTTGCCGCGCATGTGGTCCACCTCGCGGGTCTTGGCCAATTCCTGGTCATAGGTGCCGTGGCCCGACTGGGCCATGCGCTTGGCGCACACTTCCGGTGTGCCGATGATGCGGACCCGAAGGGCGCAGGCTTCCTGCAAGATGACATGGGCACCGCGTCCCAACAGGACGCCGCCCATGCGGCCCAGACTCATCACCACCTTGACCAAGGTGTCGCGATAGGCGTCGGGGCCGACATCGTTGCCGGAAAACAAACGGTACAGCCACATATCCTTGGCCCGGCCAAAACCCTCGTCCAGCATCTTGACGATGGCCGGATCGTCTTGCAGACGGGTAGCGATCTCCTTCAGCACCACTTCGTCATAAAGGGGAATGGTCAGGCGCTGCGCCAGACGCTGGGCGATGACGTCACCGCCGGAACCGTAATCGCGCGAGATGGTGATGACCGGTTTCTTGGGGTGCCGGGTGGAAGGCTCGTCGTGGGTGACGGTCGCCACCTCGGCCATGGCCGCAATGACCGAAAGGATGTTGTGAGACATGGTCGCCTCCCTCACCGTATTCCCCATCATCATACGCCTGATGGGGCGCCGGGCAAAGCGGTGAGGCCCAAAGCAAGGACGCCTCGCGACATGGCTGCACGGCAGAAGATGCAACCCATCGGAGGCGTCGTCCCCCTCCCCCCCCGGGGTGGAGATGCGGGTATCCTAACCTAACCCGCTGCGGGTGGGATCGGGCATTGACCCGAGATCAGTGCGGCAGGCGATAAAAATCGGCGATGATGTGCCAGGCTTCCTCGGCGGTTTCGACGAAGGTCAGCAAGTCCTTGTCGTGCGGACCGATCATGCCTTCCATGGCCATGGCGTCGAAATTGATGACGCGCTCCCAATATTCGCGCCCGAACATGACCACCGGGATCGGCTCGATCTTGCCGGTCTGGATCAGGGTGAGCGCCTCGAACAATTCGTCCAAGGTGCCGAAGCCACCGGGAAACACCACCAACGCCTTGACCCGGATCATGAAATGCATCTTGCGGATGGCGAAGTAATGGAAGCGGAAGCACAGATCCGGCGTCACATAGGGATTGGGCGCCTGCTCCATGGGCAAGACGATGTTGAGGCCGATGGACTTGCCGCCGACCTCGTGGGCGCCGCGATTGGCCGCCTCCATGATGCCGGGGCCACCGCCGGTCTTGACGACGAAATCACAGATATGTTCACCGATGCAGGTATTGGTGACGATGCCGGCCAGACGGCGGGACTCCTCGTAATAGCGGCTGTTGGCCAACATGCGCCGGGCCACGGTCAGTTCATGCGCCACTTTTTTATCGCGCGGATGGGCCCGCGCGGCGGCTTCCGCCTTTTCCAGACGTTCCTTCGCCACATCGGGATCGGGAATGCGGGCCGAACCGAACATGGCGACGGTGGACCGGATACCCTGTTCCTGTTGCAGCAATTCCGGCTTCAGCAATTCCAGTTGCAGACGCACCGCCCGCATGTCGGGGCGCAGCAGGAAGTCGTCATCCGCGAAGGCCAGCTTATAGGCGGGCGAGGCGGTCTGCGCCGTCACCACCTCGTCCGGCGCGGCGATCACTTCATCACGGGCCGAGGGAAAGGGGGCGTCGGAGACGACGATATCGGTCATGGCGGTCTCGATTCAGGTAAACGACAAACGTCATACCATTGTCATGGGGCTTCATTACCGCCCGGTAAAGAGCGGCACCTGGAAATCGTCGCATTTATCCCGTATAGGAAATCATCTTTCGCTTTCAGTGCGGCGGGCGCGAAACAATGACGATTCATGCAGCTGGTGATTTCGGCGATTTTTCCCTGACCATCGCGGTGTCGCCGCCACCATGGTACCAGAACTGCTATATCGTTCAGCACCGCCCCAGTGGTGAAATCGCCATCATCGATCCTGGTGGCGACGCCCCGCAAATCATCAATGCGGCAAGCAAGATGGGCGGTACGCCGGTGGCCATCTGGCTGACCCACGGCCACCCCGATCATCTGGGCGCCGCCCGTGCCATTGAGCAGGGGCTGAACATCCCAACCATCGCCCACACCGAGGAAAAGCCGGTGATCGAACGGGCCAGCGATCTTAACAAGACCTTCACCGGTCAGGGTCAGGACGGCCCGGCCGACCTGCATTGGTTCGAGGGCGAGCCGGATTTCAGCCTGGGCGGGGCAACGGTCAAGGTGATCTTCACCCCCGGCCACACGCCGGGCGGGGTGTGCTTCGATTTCGGCGACTTCGTCGTCACCGGCGACACCTTGTTCCGCCACGGCGTCGGCCGTACCGACCTGCCCGGCGGCTCCGAGGCCAAGCTGTGGGATTCCATCACCCGCCTGCTCGGCAAGGTGGGGGAAAGCCCGCGCCTGTATTCCGGTCACGGTCCCGATTGGGGCGCCGATGAAGCCCGCCGCTGGTGGCGGATGATGGCCTGACCCTCCCCCGGCACGGTCGTGTCCCCGCTTTCTGAACGGCGGATGAACGGACCATTCACAATCGGTTCACTCGGCCAGCACTAGGGTTCCTCACGCTCTTTCACCAGAGCCGGAAAAGGGGGACCCTCATGCTGAACGTCTTGCGCAATCGCACCATTTCAGAGCAGCTCTATGCTTTGGCGGGTATCGTCTTTCTAGGGTTTGCCCTGGTGGTGGGGCTGTGGGCACAGACCCGCGCCGCCCAGGACCGCGCCTTCGATGCCCATATGGGGGAGTTGGCCGACCTGCGCGATGCCGTCGGCCTGGATTTCGCCCTGTTGAAGGCCCGCTATTACGAAAAAGAATTCCTGATCCGTCCCGATAAAAAATATCTGGCCGACATGGCCCAGGTACGCGGACAGATCGATCAAACCTTGGCCGATGGCCGGATTGCCAAAGGGAGCGATAGGCAAGCGGCGGCGGCACGCACCATCGTCACCGCGGTGGATGGGTATTTCCGCCACTGGGACAGCTTCACCGCAGTCTGGCACCAATTGGGTCTGGCGCCGGATCAAGGCTTGCGCGGGCAATTGATGCGGTCAGCCCAGATGCTGTCGGATCGGTTCATCGCCATGGTCGACGCCCGGCCCCAGGCCGAGGACGAAGCGGTGGAACGGGCCATCGCCGATGCCCGCCGTTTCGAGGCGGAATTACGTGGCCAGCCCAGCCCGGAAGCCCTGAAACAGGCCGTCGACGCGGCCGCCAATGTGGACAAAGCCATTCAAACCTCGTCCCATCTGACCGCCCCCGAGCGCGAAACCTTGCGCCATTTGTCGGCACAATTCCTTCAGCAGATGCAAGAAACCGGGGCCATGATGCTGCGGACCGCCGAGGCCGCCGGTCAGTTCAAGACCTTCTACGCCCCGGCCAAGCAAGGCATCGATGCCATCATCGCCGTCAACGCCGAAGAACAGACCCAGGCTCAGGAACAATACGATGCCGCCCACGATTTCGGCCTCAGGGCCATGGTCGGGGTTTCCGTGCTGACCGTGCTGGGGGTGATGTTTCTGGCCTTGGGCATCGCCCGATCCTTGAGCGGGCGGGTCAATCAGCTGTCCGATTGCATGCTGGCCCTGGCCCAGGGGCAGTTGGACCGCCCCATTCCCTTTACCGACGGGCGCGGCGAGGTGCCGGTCATGGCCCGGGCCCTGGTGGTGTTCCGCGATAACGGTGTCGCCCTGGCCCAAAGCCGTCAGGACCGCGAGCAGATGGATCGCGACAATGCACAGGCGCGTCAACGTGACCTGCAACGTCTGGCCGGCGGTTTTGAAAGCCGCGTCGCCCGGGTGGTCGGCGGGTTGTCTGACATGGCGATCCAGGTCCATGCCGGAGCCGGCACCCTGGCCGGAATTACCCGCGATACCCAAGTGCTGGCCGACAGCGCCGCTGAGTTGGCCCGCCAGGCCAGCGCCGGGGTCGATCGCGCCGCCGGCGCCGCCGAGGATTTATCGCAATCCATCGCCCTGGTGTCGCGTCAGGCCACCGCTTCGGTCGAGGCGACGGAACGCTCGCGGCACAGTGCCGCCGCCACCGCCGCCCGTATCGGCACCCTGGCCCAGACAGCCACCCGCATCGGCGACGTGGTGCAGTTGATCAACGACATCGCCAGCCAGACCAACCTGCTGGCGCTGAACGCCACCATCGAAGCGGCCCGCGCCGGCGAGGCCGGCAAGGGCTTTGCCGTGGTCGCCGGCGAGGTCAAGGCTTTGGCCAACCAGACCACGCGCGCCACCGAGGAAATCACCACCCAGATCCGGTCGATCCAGAACGAAACCGGCAGCACCGTGGCCGAAATTCAGGCCATGGTGGAGGTGATCAGCGATCTCGACGGCATGGCCCGCTCCGTCGCCTCTTCCATGGAGGCCCAGGACGGTGCCACCCGCCATATCGCCACCAGCATCCAGGATGCCGCCCGCAACGCCTTGGACGCCTCGGCCCGCATGGGGGAATTGTCGGCCAATGCCGGTCAGGCCGGGGTGGCGGCCAGCAACCTGTTCGACCTGTCCGACGGTTTGCAGGGATCGTCCCGTGATCTGTCGGCGGCGGTGACGGATTTTGTCGGCGGAATCGTCACCGAGAATGGCCATTGACGTCATCAGCACGCGCGGAGGGATCATCCTCCGCGCGTCTCCCCCCTTTTAACCATCCCTGGTCGTCCCCACGTCTTTGTTGATATCAAAAAGGGGGAACGTGCCATGGACATCACGCCGCGCCGCACCCGGCGACTGACAATGCTGCTGCTGGGGCTGATCGCCCTGGGGCTTTATGCCGCCACCTTGCTGCGGTTCGGCGTCATGATGGGGCGTTAGCATGGAGCCCGCCGCCATCCTGCCCCATGTGACCGCCGGGTTGAACGGCACGGCGCTGACGGCGGCACTGGCCGGTTTCGGCCTGATCCATGCCGGACGGCGTGACCTGCACCGCACCGCCATGCTGGTGGCGGTAGCCGCCAGCGCCTTGTTTCTGCTGGCCTATGTGGCCTATCACTTCACCGCCCCCATCTTCGTCTTTCGCGGCCAGGGCTGGGTCCGCCCGTTCTACTACACCATGCTGGTCAGCCATGTGGTGTTGGCCATCGCCGTCACCCCGATGGTCCTGCTGACCCTGGCGCGCGCCTTGGCCGGGCGCTACGACGCCCATGGCCGGTTGGCCCGCTGGACCTGGCCGATCTGGGTCTATGTCAGCGCCTCGGGCCTGCTGGTCTATGGGATGCTTTATCACCTTTATCCTTAAGGGGAACGCCATGCGCCTGCGTCACGGTCTGGAACTGATGAAACCGCGCATCGGCATCACCATCGCCGCCACGGCCGCCGCCGGCTATGCCGCCGTCGCCGACAAGGTTGAGCCCCTGCCCATGCTGGCCCTGATCCTGTCCATGCTGCTGGGGTCGGGCGGTTCGGCGGTGTTCAACCACCTCTATGACCGCGACATCGACGGCATGATGAAGCGCACCCGTAACCGTCCCATGGTCAAGGGCGATGTCAGCCCCACCGATGCCCTGATGCTGTCGGCGGGGCTGACCATCGCCGCCTTGTCGACAGCGGTGATGACGCTGAACTGGGTGGTGGCGCTGCACCTGTTCTTGGGGATTTTCGTCTATGCGGTGATCTACACCGTGTGGCTGAAGCGACGGACGTGGTGGAACATCGTCTTCGGCGGTGCCGCCGGCAGTTTCGCCCTGCTGGCCGGGGCGGCGGTGGTCGAACCGTCACAATGGCTGCTGCCCACGCTTCTGGCCGTCACCTTGTTCCTGTGGACGCCCAGCCATTTCTGGGCCTTGGCCATTTTGTTGGCCGACGATTACCGCGCTGCCCGCATCCCCATGCTGCCGGTGGTGGTGGGGGAGAGGCTGACGGCACGACTGATCCTGCTCAATTCGGTTCTGCTGGCCGGCTCGTCGCTGCTGCCCTGGGGCTTGGGCCTGCTGGGCACTCTCTATGGCTGGACGGCGACGGGTTTGGGATTGGTGCTGATCGGCCTCAATCTCAAATTGGTGGCCACGCCCAGCCGGCGCTGGGCCGGCTGGAACTTCGCCTGGTCGATCCCCTATCTGCTGGGATTGCTGATCGCCATCGCCTTGGACAGGCATTGGAACTGATGGGGCAAGGCCAAAGTCACCGCTAGAGCGGTTTCACGCCGAGCGGAATCGGTAGAGGATTCCCCCTGAGGTCATTTTGTGATTCAACATCTTCGGTAACAACGCTCCCGAGGATGATGCGATGACGTGGCGCTCAGGGCAGTCCTATTCTCAGGACTTGCGCGATAGAGTTTTGGCGGCTGTGGACAGCGGCATGAGCGCCTACGAGGTGGCGCCGCTGTTCCGGGTGAGCGTTTCGTACATCTACAAGGCCCAAGGCCGCCGCCGGGCCACCGGCGAGACGACGGTGAAGCCACGGCCTGGGCGGCCAGGACAGAAGCTGGCGGCTCACCTTGAGGCGTTGCAGGCGCAGATCAAGGTCGAGCCCGATGCCACGCTGGCTGAGTTGCGCGCCTGGGTTCTGGCCGAATTGGGCGTGTCGATCAGCGTCGGCGGCCTGTGGAACACGCTTGAGCGGCTCGACCTCAGTCTGAAAAAAAGAGTGCGCATGCTGCCGAGCAGGAACGTCCCGACGTAGCCGAAGGACGCATCGCCTGGCGAGCCGAGCAGCCGGCGCTGGACCCAACCCGCTTGGTCTTCCTTGATGAAACCGGGGCATCGACCAACATGACCCGGCGCTACGGACGGGCGCCGCGCGGTCAGCGGCTGCTGGCTGCGGTGCCGCACGGTCATTGGAAAATGACCACCTTCGTCGGGGCGCTCCGGCATGACGGAATCTCCGCCCCCTTCGTCATCGACAAGGCGATGAATGGCGCGATCTTCCTGGCCTATGTCGAGCAGGTCCTGGCTCCGACCTTGCGGCCCGGCGACATCGTCGTAATGGACAATCTGCCCGCCCACAAGGTGGCAGGGGTCAAGCAACTCATCGAAGCCCGAGGGGCCACCCTGCGGTATCTGCCGCCCTACTCCCCAGACCTCAATCCCATCGAGCTCGCCTTCGCCAAGCTCAAGAGCCTGCTGCGAAAGGCGCAAGCCCGCACCATCAACACCTTATGGGACGTGATCGGAAAACTCATCGACCTGTTTCCGCCCGAGGAATGCGCCAATTTCTTCGCCCACGACGGATATGGACGCTCGATGTGAAAATGCTCTAAATGAATGTCCACAGACCCTAGGGAATGTTGCCGATGACCTTGCAGAAATAGATCGACAGCATCCACGGCAACAGCATCGAAGACAGCCCCAGCATGGAAACTTTCAACAAGCGGAATTTCAAATCCACAATCACAGCGTTGACGTGATATTGCGCGACGAGGTCATCAAGATATGAAGCCGGTGTCGCCGCAGTGAACTTTGCCAACAGATCGTCGCAATCCATTCTGGCCGCCGAACCAAAAAATAAAATGGATTGGGTCTGGGTGGTGGTTCTGGGGAGGACGCCCAGCAGCAAGGACGTGATAGTCACGATGAAGCTGACGACCGTCAGGCTAATGCTGATGGCGATTTCCACGTTCCACTGAGAAAAGGGCGGAACCACCGTCGACAGCATGCCCATCATGGCGATGCTGATGCCGAACAGGCCATTGCTGCGCACATCGTGCCGCGACACCCAGTCGATGGTTCGTTGCAGGCTTCGTTCTGCCTTGTCGATCTGGAAATACAGGGATTCGTCCGATTGAACGGTCATGAAGGGGCATCTTTGGACAGGGGGCACCCAGTCACGCCGGTCGAGGGAAAGGCTTTCAGTTTCCCTTGACCAAACGTTTCTGCGCGATTTCGGAGATAATTTTCCGCAACTCGTCGTGACTGTCCAGCAGCGAGTGAAAGTCATGCTTGCCCAAGACCAACAAAGAGCAAAACCACACCGGCGTTGCGGGGAGTATTGGACAACAACGCCATTTCCCCAAAGAACTCACCACTGCCCCGACGCAAGGGGCCAGCAGGCTCGCCAGTCCCAACATGCCGACAATTCCCAAAGTCACCACCGAGATCCCGTCCATCCCCCTCCCTTACCTCAAGCGGCCTTATTCGCCCACCGGCTTCGCGGCACGAATCACCCCCGAAAGCAAGACCCGGGCCTGTCCGTCGCATCCCATGGCGGCCAATTGTGCCCCCAGGTTTCCTTCGCTGAAGTCGTCCGACGCCAGGACCCGCAGCTTAAAACGCCCCGGAGCCTGGGCGGAATCGGAAACCACGACGTAATCGGCGGTATCTGTCATAGGCACCGCTTGCGGCCACAGGGCCCGCCCGTCCTTGACGTCCAACGTCACGGCTTGTCCGCTATCGACAGCAAGGGTCGCGGCGCCGCCCTTGGGCATGAACTTGATTCTAAGAATGTTGGTTTTGCCAGATACGGCACATTGGGTGTCATTGTCGAACGGATTGATGTCCCCCGCCTTGGATAAACGTGCCTGGTTGGCGCCCCCCCCCAAAGGCGGATTTCGATATGCCCCCAGCGCCGAAGTCTCGACTCCTCCGCGGGAGGCTAGACCAGACAAGGCCGACAACAGATTGCGATCGCCGTTGCCTGCCACCTGCGGCGACGGGATCCCTTGATAAGGCCCATTCAGCGACACGGCCTTGCCTTGCGCCGTCATCAGCGTCACCTGCCCGCCGGCAGGCAGTGCCAAAACCGCGCCGCCATCCACGATCTGACCGACCCGGATGGAAGCGAGCGAACTGCGCAGCACCACCAAATCCTCGGCCAGAACCGGAGAAGAAAACATCGCAAAACACGCCAAGACAAGCCGTCGCATCCTTATTTCTCCGCCAATTCAATAAGGTTACCGTGACTACCACCAGAAATTCTTTGATTGTGGAAACGGGCCAGACCGTCCTCTGGGAAATCCGCGCAAATCCGCGCGAACAGCATGCCAGCTTTCTCCCGGTCTGCCGACAACGCTTCATAGGCCTCGAGGTAACGTCCGAAATGATCGCTCCGCGCAAATTCCACCGAGGCCGGTTCCAGCGCCAACAAAGACTTGCGCTTGCCTTTCAGCCGAATTTCCCCAATCGGCCGAAAGACCTGATCGGGACACAAACTGGCCGTCGCCTGCGACACACAAAGCCGAGTACCGAAATATTTGTTGGCTCCCTCCAGGCGCGCCGCCGTGTTCACCGTGTCCCCATGACCAGTGTAATTGAAGAAGTGGTCCCCACCGAAATTACCCACCACAGCCGAGCCGGAATGGACCCCGACCCGAGTCTCCCCCATGGCGTAGCCCACGGCTTCCATACGGACACGAAACGACTCGGCGTATTGATCGACGGCTAAAGCCAGTTTGACCGCCCGCTCGGCGTGGTCAGGCTGGTCCACCGGAGCGTTGAAGAACCCGACCACCGCATCGCCAACGATCTTGTCGATGGTCGCTTCGTAATGAAAAAACAACCGACACATACCGTCCAAGTATTCGTTCAGAACCTGGCACAATTGCTGGGGCTCCAAGCCTTCCGCCAACGACGTGAACCCGGCTACATCGGTGAAGACATAGGTGATTTCCCGCATTTCTCCGCCCAAGACCAAGCGGTCCGGGGCTTGCGTCAACTCGCGTACGATCGAAGGGGAAACATAACGTTCAAAGGCGTTTTCAATAAAAGCCCGCTGTTGCTTTGCCTGCTGCCACAGATGGGTGCTGACGGCCCCTGCCGACAGGATGAAAGCGATCGAAGGCATGAACATGGGCAGGATCAGCCCTTGGCCGGCAAACAGCTGGATGGCGATAGCCCAATACAAGGCCAAAATGATCACGATACCGACCATGCGGCCGCCCAGCGGAAAATCCAGACGGGCCGCTCCCGCCCCCGCCAAAGCCATCAACGCCAGGGCAAGGATCTGCCATCCCATGGTCGGCGCGACCAGGACGCCTCCTGACAACAGATGATTCAGCGCATGCGCATGCAAAACCACACCGGGCAAGGTGCCGCCCCGGACCCCGTACAAGGAAGCCGCCGAAGAGCGGTGACGGTCCGACATCGGCAAGTCGAAACCGACCAAGACCACCTTTCCTGCCAACCACGAGGGCGGCAAGACCGACACTGCGTCGGCGGGATAGACCGGGACCCCCAGAGGCTGGCTATCGGTAAAAGGATTCAACGCAAAGGGGAGCGGGACGTTGACCGTCACCCTGCCGACCGCCTCTGCCAAAGCCGGGACCATCCCCGACCGCCAGCCCGCCAAGCTGTTCTTGCCGGCGAAGATTTGCCGCACCGTCCCGTCATCACGGTCGGTCATCATATTGGCCCAGGCAGGGCGAACCCTAGAGCTGGCTGGCAGAAAACGGTCCAGGAAGGTTGTTTGCGCCGCCGTCAGCTGTCCGTCGCCATCGGCCGTTGCCACCACCACCGGCACCGTCATCCCACTCAGGGTCCGTTGAAGCTCGTTGTCCTTTTCGGGTTCCGTCGGTTGGTCGAAAAGGATGTCAACGCCGATGGCCGCCGGTTGGGCAACCGCGATGGAGTGCAAAAGCCGGGCAAGCCAGGCCCGGTCAACGGGTGACCGGTAAGGAAAGCGCGACAAGCTTTCTTCGGTGATGGCAACCACAACGATTTCAGGATTGCCGGACTCAGAACTCCGTGGCGCGGTGATCGACATCACGCGCAGATCCCACAGCCAGTTCTCTATCATCCTAACAACCGGGGTGATCTGCAGGGCCAACAGACACACACAGACCACAACGACCACAGCAATCCCTTCGATAGAGACAGCTCGCCACCGTTGCCGCGAAATGGACCGTGAGGTCACTGCCATCGCCGTTCAGTCCAAGTGGAAGCGAAGCTCGCCCCGGTCAGACGGCCTTCTGGGGTAATCCAGAAGGCCGCCCAAGGGTCAGAAGAGCAGACGCAGGTTCACGGCCGCGCCATATTCCTGTTGGGTTTCACGTCCAAAATTGGCCATGCCTTCCGCGACTAGATCCAGGCCGTCCAACAACTTCGAAGACGTCCCCAAAGTCATGCGAGCCGAATTTTCTGACAACGCCGGGGTCTGACGATCCCGTTCATAAGCCGCCGACACGTAGGCTTCCGTCGAATCCGTCACCGCCCACAAAGCCTTGGCGCCAAGGCGGGCCACCCAATGGTCCTCGCTGTCGCCGCGAATCTCGTTGTTCTGACTGTCTCTGTAGCTGTCAGTGCTCCCATGCTGGAAGCTGAAACCCGTGAACCCTTTGATCGCCACATTGTTGGTCACCGGCATCACATATCCCAGGTTGACAGCCGAAAACACGGTGTTGGAATTGTTGCTGCCCTTGGCGACGGTGTTGAAAGAATAATCGGTGGTGTCGATGGACGCGTAGGTGTAGCCGACCACCACGTCCACGGTCATGTTTTCCATGGGCGACAAGCCAAGATAAGGAGCCACGGTGAAGGAATCGGACGTCTGATCCAGCTTGAAGGCACGAGCCGTCCGCCCATCGGTTTCAGCATGGCCATACCCGACAGCGACACCCGTCACGGCCTTGTCGTTGATGGCGTAATCCAAGCCCGCGACACCGCTATAGATGTCGGTAAGCCGGCGCTGCGAACGGTCACCATCGGGGACAATGCGCAGGTAGGTGTAGTCCGCGCTGCCCCATACTCCGAATCCAGCAGGGGAATTGCCGGTCGAAACACCGGTTTCACCCTGCCCCAGGCCGACCCGCTTGTTGTTGGCAGGAGAATGGCGGAACAGATTGCCCGATGAAAAGGCCCGCGCGAGACCGTCGCTGACCGTGCTCGAAATCGTCCGCACGATATTCTGGGTCGAGCTTTGAGAGACCGTCGTGGCGGTCGCAATCGGCGCCGCAGCCGTGTTGCTGCTGGAAGACGCAAACGCACTGCCACCAGAAAGAGCACAAGAGAAAACACCTGCCACCAGATAACGCACTGCCCGCATGATCCACCCCTTTTAACCGTTCGATAGGCACACGATTGGCGAGCACCCTTAAAGATCAAAAGCCCGCCCACTTACGAATAATTCTTATGTTGTATGCACAACGTCCAGAGAATAAACCGCGCACCGCCACGCATCAACCACTTCTATAAAGAGAATTTTAATTTTTAGAACTATTCGAAATAGCAAAATCCATGCCCCGTGAGAAACCGGTGGGATATTGTTCGTCATCGGCATATTCCCGCGCCAATGCCGGAACACTTTCCTCGACATAACGCACCAACTCGGTGGCAGAAACCGCCCCATCCAGCAGGTGATCGGCTTTGCCCGCCAAACCGGCCAACAGAGCATAGGTGAAAATTCCGTGCCCCAGCCGCTGCAACTCGATGGCCGACTGGGTGCGGTCGGTCGCCGCGATCACGTGGGTGCCTACCGTCCGAGCCAAAAGCCGAAGCGACTTCATCCCTCGGTAATCCTTGATGGGATCGACCAAGGTTCCTGAGTGGCAGGTATCGATCAGCAGCAAGACCCGATCAGCATTCAACGCCTCGATTTCCGCCTTCATCTCATCTGACGACAACAAGCCTTGCGGAGGAGTGTCGGACAAATTGGCGTCATGACTGATGAAGAACCAGCGATCCTCGACGCTGACGCCGTGTCCGGCCAAGTAGATGACAATCAAGTCCTCGTGCGGGGCATCCCGTAACGAACGAATCGCCTGCACTATGCCGTGCTGAGTGGCCTGTTCGTCAAGCAAGGCCAAGCGTCGCGCCATGGGGGCGACAACCTGCCGGGATTGATCGAAAAAACCGTCAATCGCCACCGCATCGGGTTTTGCGTAGAACAGGTTCAGACTTTTATCCTGATAGGCGTTAACCCCCACGGTCAGCAAGTGGATGCGCCCCGGCTTGTCGGGAGAGCCGCCGGAGACGGTCACGGTTTGTGGCCGGCTTTCCAGACGGTCTTTGTTCAACGCCGTGGCGGTGATCACCGTCTTGCCGTTGCCCACATCCAGTTCATAGCGTTCGACCCGGCGCTGTTGGCCACCGTCGCGACTTTGCGCCTTCCCCGCCGAAACCAGCTTCCCGTTGCGGTAAAGCCGAATTTCAGACACCCCACCGCCGCTGTTGTCCTCGGCGGTCACCTCGACAGTCACCTTACCATCGACTGGAGCCGTGACATTGGGGACCAAGCTCACCGTGGGCGGATAGGCGACGCCGTCCACGATGGTGCGGGCCTCGGCGAGGTCTCCCTCCCCCTTCAAGGTTCGGGGCAACAAAGCCGCTTGATAATGGGTTTCGGCAAAGTCCTCGATATTGGCGACAGCGTCCTCTGCCTGCCAATCGATGCCCGACAGCGCCGCTTCGTTGCCGTCATAGCGTCCCTTGGCGTCGACGACCGCCCAGCCTTGGGTCGTGGAAATCATCAGCAGCATTTCGGCTCCCGTCTTCAGGTTCCACAATCGGGTGGTGCCGTCCGCGGACACCGACAGGGAAAACGCCTCCCCCTGCCCGGACTGAACCCCGGTGACCGCCTTGTCATGCTTCCCCATGCGTGTCGCCTTGCCGTCACGCAGCATGAAAATGCCACCGTCTTGCCCCCCCGAGATCAGATGCTCACCTGACGGAGCAAAGGATAAAGCGGTCACGGCACCTTCATGCATCTCGACACGTCGAGGATTCGCCTGATTTCGGTCTAGGACAGTAACGCTTCCATCCGCCCCCCCGACGGCGACAGAGCCGCTTTCATGAACAGCCAGCGCGGTCACCGCTGTCTCGAACTGCTTCTCGACGATCAGTTTTCCGCCGACCGCATCCCATGTCCGCACCGCGCCGTCAGCACCAGCGCTGGTCAGTTGCCCGCCTGCCGAAGAAATCGCCAGACGGACATTGCCGACACCATGGGCCGTCCAGTTGGCAAGGATCCGACGCTCTGGGATCGACCACAGAGTGACGCTGCCATCCACGCCGCCCACAGCCACCGTCGCCCCGTCATTCAAGAAGACAACGTCGCTGGCTGGCACCAGCGCAGCGCCAAGCTTCAAGGGATTCGCCAAGTTTGCGACATCCCAAACGACCAAGCTGGAATCACCGCCGATCGTCAGAAAACGGTTTTGGCCGGGAACCATGGCGACATGCGACACGGCAGCGGCGCCCCCGGACAGGCGGGCGATTTCACGGCCCAACCACAAGTCCCAAATGCGGATGGTCTTGTCGCCGACGGCGGTCACCAGATAATGCTCGTCGGCGCTGACCCCCATGGCGTTGACCGGGCCGCTTGCGCCGCGGCTGACAACCAATTTGGGCTTGAAGACCCGATCGAGATTGCGAAACACCGACTCTTTGAAACGGCTGTTCTGCGTACGGCTGCCGAATTGTGCGAAAGCCGGCAAGGCGCTCGCCAACGACACCCAGAAAGTCACCGCGACCACTACAATGCTTCGCATCATCCCCCCCTTGCCCGCGACGTCCAGTGACGTCTGGGATGGCTATTTCTGGCCGTCCTTGCAGCAATTCTTGATCCGGTCCACCAGACTCTTTTGCGCGTGGGCGTCGATCGCCCGGCGCCCGACCGCCCCCTCCTTTAGAGTTGGCTTTTCCATGTTGTCTTGCTTTTTCCGACCGCCTTCTGCTGTTTCAGGCGGCACGACTTCCGCCTTAACCGGTTCTGCCGGTCGCGTCCCGATCTCGGCCCGAAGAGATCCCGCTCCCAACGGCACAGCAAGACACATCAAAAGAAACAGACCGACCTTGATTTTCCCGCCCATCAACCGCCTTCCCGTGGTCATTTGACTCCGGCGATCACCATGTCGGACATAAGCCGCAAGTGGCACCGAAAGTACCCTTCCAGAATGCCCGTCGAGGTGATGATCACCGAAACAGCGCTTCGCCGCTCCAGCAATCCACCATTCCCCATGGCAACCAGAGTTTTACGACAAGTTTCCGGAGAAATCATCGTCGCCAAGCATCGAGCAACGTCAGATTGATCCAGGCGTAGCCGTCCACCTTGGGAATTCTCAACCACTTTGGCTTTCTCTTCTTCCGAAAAGATCGCGTCCTCGATGCGCTCCTTGCGAACGCCATAATGCGCCAAGCGTTCCGGGCTCAGAAGCAATTGCCGCATATCTTCGTTATGCCGGTCGATGTAATCCCCGATCATGTGTGGACTACCAAGACCGAACTCCTCGGCCAGAAAATAGAATTCGGCGATCTGATAGGCATTTTCACTGCGGAGAATAGCAACGGCAACGCCGTCAGCCCCGCGACCTGAACCGCCACCCTTCGCTGCATACCGTTGGGCATGACTGACGATCTCGTCGAAAAAAACGGCCCGTGCGGTGCGCATGGCATCCAGGCACGCGAATTCCTGACAGTTGACCTTCCCCCGATCCATCGCCGCCCTCTCGAGTTGCAGCACCACCTCGCTTCACGGGACTAGGTTTAGGGCATCGACCGCCCCCCGACAAGATAGTCCTATTCTTTGGGAGGTGCTCCAATCGATTGTTCTGTCGCCAAAACATAGAGTCCCCATAGTAATCGCATGGACATTCCAGGGTCTGGAAAATGTTAGCGCAAAACTCAACGAACCAAACTCTAACTTAATACTTAGGTTTGGGGGCACTTGCTCAGCGAATGTTGGTAAGGCATGAACGCAAGCCATAAAACACTCTCAATACGAGAAATTCAATGTCTTGAGCTTCTCGCAATGGGACACAGGGTCGACGGCGTCGCCGCCACATTGGGGACCACCCCCAAAACCGTTGAGAAGCAGATCGCTTCAGCCCGCCACAAGCTAGGGGCGTCCACACGGGAACAGGCCGTCGCTTTGGCGATTCGTCACCAACTCCTCCAATTCTCACTCAAGGACAGCCAAGATGAATAAGGTTTCTTCGCTTCTTGTCGCCACGACCGCCCTGGTGCTGGGCACGGGATCGGCGCAAGCGCAATGGTACATGGGGGCCGACGCCGGCGTCACCTTCTTGGAAGACGCGGATATTTCAGGGCGCGACAACACCGGATCGACATGGACCGACACCTCGGGAAACAAGGCCGGCTATGGCCTCCAGGCTCATGGCGGTTATGATTTCGGCGGCCCCAGGCTGGAAGCGGAAGTGGCCTATCGCGGCAGTTCCTTGGACTCGCTGGCCAAAGTCACCCAGAAGGTCTCGGGCGACACCTCCGCGCTGTCATTCATGACCAACGGTGTCTATCAGTTCATGCCCAATTCCAACTGGCACCCTTTCATCGGCGCCGGCATCGGCGTGGCGCGGGTGAACGCCGAGTGGAAGGTTAACGGCGAGCGTGTTCTGAACGATTCCGAATGGACCTTCGCCTATCAGGGTTTTGCCGGCGTCGCCTATGACATTGACAAAAAATGGGCGGTCAACGCCCAATATCGCTACTTTGCGACTAGCGACGTCAAACTTACCGACACCGATGGTGGCACGGGCACCTTCGGCTATCACAACCACGCGATCCTGGCTGGGCTCACGTACAAGTTCGGCAAGTAACCCAGCCTCAATAAAGAAGAAGGGGGCGGACCGTGGTCCGCCCCCTATTTTTGCCCCAATCACCAGGCCATAAACTCATAAACAGACTTCCCCTTTGTCCAGCGTCGTGATTCAACGATTTCCTCAGGCATGGAGGGCGTTGCTGGCGCGGCGGCGGTACGAGTTGACGGATTGCGAATGGTCGATCATCCAGCCCTTGCTTCCGAACGAGCCTCGCGGTGCGCCCCGTGTTGATGACCGCCGGGTTCTGAACGGCATCCTCTGGCGATTCCAGGCAAGTCCACAGCCCTCTGGGAAGCTCCCCCTCCCGAATGGTTGACAGCAGCCCCACCACTAGGCTTAAACCCTTCGCACATGCGAAACAGAAAAGGCCGCATCATGTTCCGTCGCCCGCTTGCCGTTTTGGCCGTGCTTGTCGTCGCGTTGCCCGCCCATGCCCAAGACGCTCCCAAGCGCCTGGGCAAGAGCGGCGCCTGGGAGGCCTATGTCTACCCTGAAGGCGGCGGCAAGGTGTGCTACATGGCCGCCCAGGCCGATCGCCTGCAAGGTGGCGACAAAGGCCGGGTCGGTAGCGCCATCGCCATCACGCATCGGCCCAAAAGCCCAGGTGAGGTCAGCTTGATCGCCGGCTATGGCTTCAAAAAGGAATCCGAAGCGGAAATCCAGATCGGCGGCATGAAGCACACCTTCTTCACTAATGGCAAATCGGCCTGGGCCAAAGATAGCAAGGCCGATGGCGCCATCGTCACCGCCATGACCAAAGGGCGCGAGGTCACCGTGCGTGCGGTACCGAACAAGGGCGGCGCCGTCACCGACAGCGTGCCGCTTTCCGGCTTTGGCGACGCCCTGGCCGCCATCGACAAGGCCTGCGGCGTCAAACGCTGACACCACATCCCGCCGAACGGACACGATCAGCGGCCCCTTGCGACGCAATCGCCCGCAAAAAAATAGCGAGGCCAAGTTTCCCTGGCCTCGCTGAATTTAGTGAGAGACAAAGTGTTACCGGCAAATAGGTACGCTTATGCCTATTTTGAGTCAAGGAAAAACCGTCCAACCGGCCAACCCATGCGGATCGGCCAGCGGACGGCTTGAACCTTGGCGCGGAAGCGTCAGATCAGGGCGACGGTGTCGGCCTGCGGACCCTTCTGACCCTGGGTGGTGGTGCAGCGCACGCGCTGACCGGTCTCCAGAGCCTTGATGCCCGAGCGTTCCAGAGCCTTGATGTGCACGAACACATCCTTGCCGCCCTGGTCGGTCTGGACGAAGCCGAAGCCCTTCTCGGCCGAGAAGAACTTGACCACGCCTTCGACGGTCTCGCTGGGACCGCGATCCATGCGCGGAGCGGAGGAGGCGGAAGCGCGCGGAGCGGCGGTCGCGGTGCTGGCGTCCACTTCATGCACGATCACGACCTGCGGGCCGCGATTGCCCTGGCCCAGATCCACCACCAAAGTGGTGCCTTCGGCAACCTGGGTCAAACCGGCACGCTCCAGAGCGGAGATGTGCAGGAAAGCATCGGGGGTGCCGTCGGACGGAGCGACGAAGCCGAAGCCCTTCGAGGCATTGAACCACTTCACGGTGGCGGTCACGTTGGTTTGGGTGACCTGCTGGCGATCGAAGCTGCTGGTCGGGCTGCTCATCCGCGGGGTGCGGGGTTCGTACCCACCCATATCACCGCCAAAGTCGTCCCGCCGGCCACGATCGCGGGAGCGGCTACCATGATTGTCTCGGTTCCATGCCATGTGTCATTACTCGTCTTAGAAAAAAACACCCCCACGCCAAAGCGCAGGCCGTACCAGCTTTCACCATTATGGTATCAAGCACAGTCTGAACTCATATCATTACCCGAGAATCGATCCCGCGCATAGGGTCTTGCGATGAGTCAGAGCGATTCGATCAATTATTTTTCCGTGACGCTACGTCCTTGCCGTCCAGAAGCCGGCGATGCAGCCACAGCGTGGTGCCGATGACGATGACGGCGGAAAACACCACGTCGGAAAAAAAGTGCCCGCCCTGGGCGATGCGGACGAAACCGACCAACCCGCCGAACACCAGAGAAGCGGCCACGGCCCAGCCGCGCCACGGCGCCGGCACCAGCAAAGCGATGGCCACCGGCCAGAATCCCAAGGCGCCATGACCGGACGAAAACGAGCAATTGTTGTCGCACTGATCGCTGAACACCAAGGGCGGAACAAAGTAATTGGGACCATCGAATTCGCGGATGGTCGAAGGGCGCGGCCGCCCCCAACTGTCCTTCAGCAGCACGTTGACGATCAGCCCCGGCCCCAGCGCCAGCGACGACAGCAAAAACAGGGCGACACGGCGACCGATACCCAGGAAAACCTGCCCCATCACCTCGCCGGCCAGCCACAGCACCAGCACATAGCCGGCGCCGGCGAACATGAAATAGGGCATAACCCGGCGCACCCATTCGTACATGGGCGACATGCGGGCGGGGAAAATCTTCTGCACCGGATCATAGAACTGAGCGGTAATGCCAAGGTCGATGGCCGGGAACAGAATCAGCGGCACCAGCATGGCGGCGGTCCACCGCCACGGATTGCGCCGCATGGAGGCCCACAGGGCGTTCACCATGGTCATTCCCCGTACCCCTTGAACTCGCTCAACCACCACACCGACAAGGCGCGGCCATGGGAGCCGCTCAAATGGTCGTCGATACGTCCCAACGCCTGGGCCTGGGCGAAACGGGCGATCACCCCCTCGGGCACGTTGGGATTTTCGGTGACATAGATGTATTGCCCCGCCCCCACCGGCAAAGTGGTGGTCTGGTCGAAATGGTCACGCACCCGCCCATCCGGGTTCCATTTGATGGCGTCGAACGGATGCGGATTGACGTAATACGTCAAGGTCGCCAGCACCTTGCGTTCGTCGGCCAGCAGGCGGGCACCGGGATGTTCGGCCAGCAACAGCGAAATCCTGTCCCCCACCTTGTCCCAGCCGCGAATGCGCTTCATCGGATCGAGCCGGCTGTTTTCCGCCAGCCCCAGGCCATGGCGCACCGCGTCCATGTTGTAGAGCACCCCCATGGCCAGCAGGTGCAAGGCCAACGACGCCAGCAACAGGCGCGGCCACCGGGGCGCCGCCCAGGCGCTGGCCAGCACCACTCCGGCCACATAGGCCGGTGCCGTCCAATTGGCGTTGGCCCGCGACAGAAAGCTTTCCGCCGTCATGATCGCCAGGACCGGCAAGGTGAAGGCGGCGAGCAGCCGCAAGCGGCCATCGCCGCCACGACGCAACGCCGCCACCAACCCGACCAACAACAGCACCATCAGGATGGGGCCGGCGACACCAAACTGGCCGCCGACGAATTCCGCCAGCTTGCCGAAATTGAACATGTCGCCGCGCAAATTGGCGTTGTCGCGGGTATGGGCGTAGGAGACGAAGCCGTTCAAGGCATTCCAGATGCCGTTGGGGGTATAAATCAGCAACCCCAGCCCCAAGGCCAGCCACAAACCGCCGCCTTTCAGCAATCGTCGCGCCTCGGGCACCAGCACCATCCACAGGGCCAGACTCAACAGAAAGAAGGCCATGGCGTATTTGGACAACAACCCCAGGCCGAAGGCCACGCCCAGGGCCAACCACCAGCCATTGATGCCGGGGCCGTGGCGCTCGGCCCGGACCAGGAACCACAGGGCCGCCGCCCAGGCGGTCAGCAGGAAGGGGTCGGTGGTGATCATCATCGCCGACAGCGACACTGCCGGCAGGGTGATCCAGCCCATGGCGGCCAGGGCGCCTTCGCGGCGCCCGAACATATCGCGTCCCAGCAGATACAGGAACCAGGCGGTCAGCGTGTGGGTCAGAGTCGAGGACAGCTTGATGGCGCCCTCGCCCTCGCCGAACAGGGCGGTGGTGGCGGCGATGGCCCAGGCGACCATGGGCGGCTTGGAATAATACCCGAGCTGGAAGCTTTGCGCCCAGGCCCAGTACTGGGCCTCGTCAAACGACAGATTGGGCGGGGCGAAAGCCAGCACGGCCAAACGCCACAAGGTGACCACGGCCACCAGAACCAGAGCGGCCAGCGGCCAGCGATTGGAGGAAGTCATTAACTCAACCGTCTTCCAGATGCAGCAGACCGGATACGCCGATCAGGCCGGCCACCAGGGCCGGGCTCCAGGCCGCCAGCCCTTGCGGCAAGGTCGCTGACAGGCCGAAGGCATAGATGATCTTGTTGAAGAAATAAATGCCGAAACCGGCGGCGACACCGCCGCCCACCCGCATCAGCAGCCCGCCGGCACGCATATTGGGGCGCAGCGAGAACACCGCCGCCACCAGCACCATGGCGCAATAGAGTAACGGCGACGACAGCAGCGACTGGAAATGCATGCGATGCTTGGTGGCGGCGAAACCGGCCTTCTCGAAAAAGGTGATGAAGGCCGGCAATTGCCAGAAGCTCATGGTCTCGGGCGAGGCGAAATTGTCGTGCACCCGCTCCAGGGTCAGCTCGGTGGCCAGCTTGAGCGCCGGATGGTGCACCGACGACTTGCCGCCCTCCATTTCCCACACATCGGTCAGTTCCAGCACGCCGTCGGCCAGCCGCCCCGATGCCGCCGACAGGCGGCGGGTGAAATGCTCCTCGGCATTGAGCACGAAGACATGGACGCCGCGCAGGTTCAGGGTCAACAATTCCTGCTGAACCTGATCGGCATGCAGGACGATCTGCCGCTGGGCGTCGCCCTCGCGCAGCCACAACCCCATCTCGGAGACGTCGAGCGCGCTGGTCTTACCCAGCAGGATCTCATCCTCCATCTTCTGGAAACGCCCGTACATGGTCGCCGCCATGGGATTGAAGGCGGTCAGCTCGATCACGCCCAAGCCCGCCACCAGCACCAGCACCGGGGTCAGGAACTGCCAGGCGGAAATCCCGGCCGAGCGCGCCACCACCAACTCATGCGTCCGCGTCAGCCGCCAGAACGCCACCATGGCACCGATCATCACGGCGAAGGGCAGCACGGTGTGCATCATCTGCGGCAATTTCAGCAACGCCATGGCAACCAGATTGAAGACGCCCAGATCGCCGCGCCCGGCGGCACGACGGATCAGCTCGATGATGTCGAACAGGAAGACCACGCCCAAGATGACCGCCAGCACCGAGGCGAAGGCCAGCAGGAACTGGCGGCCGATATAGGCGCTGAGGGTGTGGGACAGGCGCATGGCTTCGATCCAAAATGACGTCGCGGCGGATTATAGTGCGAATCCGCGCCAGGGGAAGGCTCGCATGATCGGCGTGATCATGGCATAAATCCCCGTCCGTTCAGACAGGAAGGAACCCCATGGTCCGGCTGACCCGCATATACACCAAAGGTGGCGACAAGGGCGAGACATCCTTGGGCAACGGCGCCCGCGTGCCCAAGCAATCCCTGCGCGTCGAGGCCTATGGCACGGTGGACGAGGCCAACGCCGTCATCAGCCTGGCCCGATTGCACACCCAAGGCGCCGACGATGCCATGCTCGCCCGCATCCAGAACGACCTGTTCGATCTGGGTGCCGATTTGTGCACCCCCGCCGCCGCGACCGAAGCTCCGGGCAGTGCGCTGCGCATGGTCGCCGCCCAGGTCGAACGGCTGGAAGCGGAAATCGACGCCATGAACGCCGAACTGGCCCCGCTCAATTCCTTCATCCTGCCCGGCGGCTCGCCCGCCGCCGCCCATCTGCATCTGGCCCGCACCATCGCCCGGCGGGCCGAGCGACACATCTGCGCCCTGGCGCGGGAAGAAAACGTTGGCGAACAAACCATTGCCTATATCAACCGACTGTCGGACCATCTGTTCGTCATGGCCCGCTGGCTCAATGAAAAAGGCGCCAGCGATGTCTTGTGGCGTCCCGGCGCCAATCGGTAACAATAACCGTAAGCCGGGTGACGTTGACATCCATAACCACACGTCATATGGTGCAATGCAATACCTAAATACGCTACGCGATACCCATTTAAGGCGCGGGCGGTCAATCGAGGGATCGGGAAGACCATGAAGGTACTTGTCGCGGCGAAGCGCGTCATTGATTACAACGTGAAAATCCGGGTGAAGGCTGACAATACGGGCGTCGAGACGGCGAACGTGAAGTTCAGCATGAACCCGTTCGACGAAATCGCGGTGGAAGAGGCGGTTCGCCTCAAGGAAGCCGGCAAGGCGAGCGAGATCGTGGTGGTCAGCATCGGCCCGGCGACAGCGCAGGAAACCCTGCGCACCGCCCTGGCCATGGGTGCCGATCGCGGCATCCTGGTGCAGACCGACGACGAGATTCAGCCCCTGGCGGTGGCCAAGCTGTTGAAGGCGGTGGTCGACAAGGAGGCCCCAGGTCTGGTGATCCTGGGCAAGCAGGCCATCGACGACGACAGCAACCAGACCGGTCAGATGGTGTCGGCGCTGCTGGGCTGGAGCCAGGGCACGTTTGCCTCCAAGCTGGAGATCGGCGACAAGCTGATCGTGACGCGTGAAGTGGATGGCGGTCTGGAAACCGTGTCTCTGGCTTTGCCGGCGGTGGTGACCAGCGATCTGCGCCTGAACGAGCCGCGCTATGCGTCGCTTCCCAACATCATGAAGGCGAAGAAGAAGCCCATCGACATCACCAATCCGGGCGATCTGGGCGTCGATGTGGCGCCGCGTCTGGTGACCTTGAAGGTGGAAGAGCCGCCCAAGCGTGCCGCCGGCATCAAGGTGCCTGACGTCGCCACCTTGGTCGACAAGCTGAAGAACGAAGCGAAGGTGATCTGACCATGGCTATTCTGGTTCTCGCCGAACATGAAGGCGGCGCGCTGAAGGCCGCCACCTTGAACACCGTCACCGCCGGCCAAAAGATCGGTGGCGACATCCATGTGCTGGTGGCGGGTGAAAATATCGCCGCTGTTGCCGCCGAAGCCGCCAAGATCAGCGGCGTGGCCAAGGTGCTGAGCGCCGATGCGGCCCAGTACGGCCACCATCTGGCCGAACCGCTGGCGGCGCTGATCGTCGGCATCGCTGGAAGCTACAGCCACATCCTGGCCCCGGCCACCTCCTCGGGCAAAAACGTCTGCCCGCGCGTCGCCGCGCTGTTGGACGTGGCCCAGATTTCGGAAATCAGCGCGGTGGTTGGCGCCGACACCTTCGTCCGTCCCATCTATGCCGGCAACGCCCTGGCCACCGTGCAAAGCAAGGACGCGGTCAAGGTCATCACCGTGCGCGCCACCGGCTTCGAAGCCGCCGGCACCGACGGTGCGGCGGCCATCGAGGCGATCAATCCGGCGGCCGATCCTGGCCTGTCCAGCTTCGTCAGCCAGGAATTGTCCAAGTCGGAACGCCCGGAACTGACCAGCGCCCGGGTGATCATCTCGGGCGGTCGCGGCATGCAATCGGGCGACAATTTCCCGCTGCTGGAAGCCGTCGCCGACCGCTTGGGCGCCGCCGTCGGCGCATCCCGCGCCGCCGTCGATGCCGGTTTCGTCCCCAACGATCTGCAGGTCGGCCAGACCGGCAAGATCGTGGCGCCGGACCTTTACATCGCCGTCGGCATCTCGGGTGCCATCCAGCATCTGGCCGGCATGAAGGACAGCAAGGTCATCGTCGCCATCAACAAGGACGAAGAGGCCCCCATCTTCCAGGTCGCCGATTACGGACTGGTCGCCGACCTGTTCAAAGCCATCCCCGAGCTTACCGCCGAACTGGACAAGAAGTAAGCCGGACAACATATCGACGGGGCGGGGAAAATCCCGCCCCGTTCGCATATGAGGACGAAGACGTTCGAGTAGCCCACACCTAACGCGTAATGGAGCATCCCATGAGTGCCATTCAGAAAATCGGTGTCATCGGCGCCGGCCAGATGGGTAACGGTATCGCCCACGTCGCCGCCGCTTCGGGCTTCGACGTCATTCTGCTCGACGTCTCGGACGAAGCCCTGAAGAAGGGCCTGGGCACCATCGAAAAGAACATGGCCCGCCAGGTGCAAAAGGGCAAGCTGTCGGAAGAAGATAAAGCCGCCACCTTGTCGCGCATCAAGACCACCACCAATTACGCCGATTTCGGCGACAGCGATCTGGTGATCGAAGCCGCCACCGAAGACGAAGCGATCAAGCGCAAGATCTTCAACATGCTGTGCCCGGTGCTGAAGCCCGAGGCCTATATCGCGTCGAACACCTCGTCCATTTCCATCACCCGCCTGGGGGCCAGCACCGACCGTCCCGGCAAGTTCATGGGCATGCACTTCATGAACCCGGTGCCGGTGATGCAGTTGGTCGAACTGATCCGCGGTATCGCCACCGACGAGGAAACCTTCTCGCTGGTGCGTGAAATGGTGTTGAAGCTGGGCAAGAAGCCGGTTTCCGCCGAAGACTTCCCCGCCTTCATCGTCAACCGTATCCTGCTGCCGATGATCAACGAAGCGGTCTACACCCTGTATGAAGGCGTCGGCAGCGTCGAGAGCATCGACACCGCCCTGAAATTGGGCGCCAACCACCCCATGGGCCCGCTGGAACTGGCCGATTTCATCGGCCTGGATACCTGTCTGGCCATCATGCACGTGCTGCACGACGGTTTGGCCGATACCAAGTATCGCCCCTGCCCGCTGTTGGTGAAGTATGTGGAAGCCGGTTGGCTGGGCCGCAAGACCGGTCGCGGCTTCTATGATTACACCGGCGAAAAGCCGGTGCCGACCCGCTGATCACCCACGGTTCCGGCAAAACCCCTCTCTGGTCCAGAGAGGGGTTTTGTTTTTTCGCCGCCCGCTTCTGGTGTAGAACAGGCGCCAAGGTTCTGACCCGCCAAGGATGTACCCCGTGGATCGATTGACCGGCGGCTTCCGCCCCTATCTGCTGCTGTCCCTGTTCTGCCTGATGATCTTCCTGCCCGGCCTGTCCAGCCTGCCGCCCATGGACCGCGACGAATCGCGCTTCATGCAGGCGACCCGGCAGATGCTGGAAAGTCATGATTACATCCGCATCCAGTTCCAGGATGAGATGCGGGCGAAGAAACCGGCGGGGGCCTATTGGCTGCAAGCCCTCAGCGTCGATACCCTGTCGCATCCGGCCTCGACCCAGACCTGGCCCTATCGCCTGCCGTCGCTGCTGGCGGCCTGGGCGGCAGTGATCCTGACCTTCGTTTTCGGTAAATCCCTGATCGGCGAGCGCCCGGCCCTGTTGGGCGCCATCTTGCTGGCCTCGTCGCTGATGCTGACCAGCGAGGCCCATCAGGCCAAGACCGACGCACTGTTGCTTTTGTGCACGGTGGCGGCCCAGGGCATCCTGGCCCGCTTCTACATCCTGGGCCGTGCCCGCGACATGGCCAGCGGCGGGGCGAGTTCCGGCGGCTCATGCTCGTCTGGCGGCGGTGGCTGCTCCACCCCCGGCCCGCGCATCGACGTCAAAGGCCCCGGCCTGACCGAAGCGCTGATCTTCTGGCTGGTCCAGGGCGTCGCCATCCTGATCAAGGGGCCGGTGGTCCCCGTGATCAGCCTGCTGACCATCGCTGCCTTAGGGATCGCCGACCGCAATCTGCGCTGGCTCAATTCCATGAAGCCGGTGTTGGGCACGGTGGTCGCCGCCGCTATCGCCGCACCGTGGTTCGTGGCCGTTTCCCAGGCCACCGGCGGCGCCTTCGTCGGCGAGGCGGTCAAGGGCGACCTGTTGCCCAAGCTGTTGGGCGCCCATGAGAGCCATGGCGGCTTCCCCGGCCTGTATCTGGCCCTGTCGGTGGTGCTGTTCTGGCCCGGTTCGCTGCTTTTGGCCCCGGTGGTCACCCGGCTGTGGGCGCAACGCCAGCGTCTGGCCTTCCGCGTGCTGCTGGCCTGGGCCTTGCCCACCTGGCTGATGTTCGAGATCATCCCGACCAAGCTGCCCCATTACGTGCTGCCGGCCTTCCCGGCCCTGGCGCTGATGGCCGGCGCCCTGACGGTGGAAGGGCTGGAAGCCTTCCGCCACAAGGCGGCGAAACTCTGGTACGTGGTCTGGTGCGCCATCGGCCTGATCCTGGCCGCCGCCTGCATCGCCCTGCCCATGTATTTCGGCAACGGTTTCGGCATCGTCAACGTGGTGTCGGCCCTGGCCATCGTCGCCGCCACCCTGATCCCGGCCATCCTGGCCTGGCGCGGCGCCATGGTCCAGGCCGGTCTGGCCCTGGCCCTGACCGCCGCCGCCACCTATCCGGCCCTCTTCAACGGCGTGCTGCCCAGCCTGGACAAGGCCTTCCTGTCGCGGAGCGCCGCCCAGGTGGTCGGCAGCATCGGTTCCAACGTGCCGGTGGCTGCCGCCGGCTATTCCGAGCCGTCGCTGGTGTTCTGGCTGGGCACCCAGACCAAATTCACCGATGGCGCCGGCGCCGCCGATTACCTGAAGGCCAATCCCGGCGCCCTGGTGCTGGTGGAATCGCGCCAGCAAGCCGCCTTCGATGCCCGCATCGGCGAAAACGGCGTCAAGGTCGAGGCCTTCGCCATCCTCGACGGCTTCAACTATTCGCGCGGCAAACGGGCCAGCCTGGCGGTGCTGGGGGCGATGGCGCCATGAAGCGTGGCGTGCTGACCCTGCTGGAACGCGTCGCCATCGCCTGGGAAGGGGTGGAATTGTGGGCCGAGCAAAGCTGGACACGCAGCGCCGGCCTGCGTGCCCGGCTGGCGGCCCATGGCGAGCGGATCCGCTGCCATCCGTTGAGTTGGGGCACCTTCTATGTCTCGCTTTATTGCGCCCTGTCCATGCTGGCCTTTGACCGCCCGGTGGCGGCGTGGCTGAAGGCCACCATCACCGGCGAGATCGAGGGTTTTTTCAAGATCGTCACCCGCCTGGGCGAGGCACAGCTTTACCTGATCCCCGCCGGCATCCTGTTTTTGCTGCTGATGCTGGCGGCGTGGCGGGCGCCTTCGCCACAAGCCCGCGCCCGCTGGCGGCAATGGGCGGTGGCGCCGGGCTTCCTGTTCCTGTCCATGGCCACCTCGGGCCTGATCAGCAACGCCATCAAGACCAGCCTGGGCCGAATGCGCCCGCGCTATTGGTTCGAGCAGGGGCTGTACGGCTTCGAGCCGTTCAATACCCACTGGGGGATGAACTCGTTCCCGTCGGGGCATTCCCAGGCCGGTTTCGCCGCCATGACCGCGTTGATGGTGATCTTCCCCCGGCACGCGGCCCTGTGGCTGAGCATCGCCGTCCTGGTCGCCGCCAGCCGGGTCGCCACCACCGTGCATTGGCTGTCGGACGCGGTGGCCGGATCGTGGCTGGCCATCTGCGTCACCGTTGTGCTGGCCCGCTGGTTCCGCGCCAAGGGCTGGCGCGTGGGTTATTCCAGCTACTCGTAAATAAGTCCTTCGCTTCGCTCGAGGGACTTTTTCACGAACGATTATTCCAGCCACTCGCCCTTGTAGACGCCCCACATCTGGTCGCGGCGCAACCAGCCTTGGGTCTGATTGAGCTCGACGCGGCAGAAATCGCGGTTGCGCGGGCAATTGACCAGACGGCCCAAGGCGCCAGGGGCCACCTGGGCCACCGGATCGGCGGAATCGGCATCGGTCGCGCGCAGCATATGGGGTTGGCCGCCGATGACCACCATCATGCGCCGTCCCGACAGCATGGATTGATGGACCCAGCCCTCAGCCCCTTCCCAATCGCGGATCTTGCGCCAGGCCTCGAACTCGGCCACCACCTCGACCGGCAGATCCTTGCGCAGGTAGATCCAGTCGATGGGATAGCGCACGCCGGGGCCGGCGCGCAAATTCACCTCGTCCGATTTCAGCGATACGAAACGCGGCAGGGGCAAGCCGCTGGTCTCGCCGGCTTGGGCGGGCACCAGCCCCCAAAGCAAGAGCGCCACCGCAAAACCAGCCCCCCGAACCCGAACCATGCGAAATTCCACTCCTTGAAGCAAAGCCTCTCGGGCATTATAGGGGGTGATGCGCCCACCCGGTCAAGGTAATGGGAAACCGGGTTCGGGGCGAAAGCGCATGGGCGCATGAAAGCATCGCTGGACAAGACCGTCAGGTCTTGCTAGGTCGTGAAGTTAACTGGGGTCCCGGGAGGAGATAATTCAAATGCCACAAAAGAAGCCCCTCGTCGTCGTCACCCGCAAGCTGCCCGACGCCATCGAAACACGGATGATGGAGCTGTTCGACACGCGGCTTAATCTGGATGACAAGCCGATGAGCAAGGCCGATCTGATCGAGGCGGTGAAAACCGCCGACGTGCTGGTGCCCACCATCACCGATCGCATCGACGCCGCCATCCTGTCGCAGGCTGGCCCCAATCTGAAGTTGATCGCCAATTTCGGCACCGGCGTCGATCACATCGATCTGGCCAGCGCGCGCCAACGTTCGGTCACCGTCACCAACACGCCGGGCGTGCTGACCGAAGACACCGCCGACATGACCATGGCGCTGATCCTGGCCGTGCCCCGCCGGCTGGCCGAGGGCGAACGTCTGCTCCGGTCGGAGAAGTGGAACGGCTGGAGCCCCACCCATATGTTGGGCCACCGCATCTGGGGCAAGCGCCTGGGCATCATCGGCATGGGCCGCATCGGTCAGGCCGTCGCCCGCCGGGCCAAGGCCTTCGGCATGTCCATCCACTACCACAACCGCAAGCGCCTGCACCCCGAGCTGGAAGCCGAGCTCGAGGCCACCTATTGGGAAAGCCTGGACCAGATGCTGGCCCGCATGGACGTGGTCACCGTCCATTGCCCGCACACCCCGGCCACCTTCCATCTGCTGTCGGCCCGTCGTCTGGCCCTGTTGCAGCCGCACGCCTATGTCATCAACACCTCGCGTGGCGAGATCGTCGATGAAAACGCCCTGACCCGCATGCTGGGCCGCGGCGAGTTGGCCGGGGCCGGCCTGGACGTGTTCGAGCACGAGCCGGCGGTCAATCCCAAGCTGTTGGGTCTGGACAACGTGGTGCTGCTGCCGCATCTGGGCTCGGCCACCATCGAAGGCCGCATGGACATGGGCGAAAAGGTCATCATCAACATCAAGACCTTCGCCGACGGCCACAACCCACCGGACCGCGTGCTCGCCAGCATGTTTTGACGGTGCGGCGGACGGTTCTTGATCTGCCGGCGACCGATGCGGTCGCCCTGTTTGCCCCTTTGGCGGACGATCCCCTGGCGGTGCTGCTGGACAGCGCCGCCGGGGGCGACCCCCGATCCCGCTATTCCTATATCGCCGCCGACCCGGTCGATCATCTGATCGGCGGCGCCGATGACCCATTCCCCTGGCTGGCGCAGTCCTTGCGCGCCCGCCGGGGCGAGGCCGTACCCGGCCTGCCGCCGTTCCAAGGCGGCATCGCCGGCTGGCTGGGTTATGATCTGGGCCGTCACCTGGAACGCCTGCCGGCCCATCGGAGCGCCGGCCCGGCCTTTCCCGCCGCAATGCTCGGCGTGTTCGACGCCGTCGCCAGCTTCGATCACCGAACCGGTCAAGCCTGGGTGGTGGGGGAGACCAAGGCCGCCCACCGCCTGCGCGACCGCCTGCTGGCCGCCCCGCCTCTGCCCAAGCTGGAGTGGCGGGCGACAACCCAAGCCCAGGCCGATCTCAGCCCCCGCCAATATCAGGCCGACATCACCCGGGTAATCGAATATATCCGGGCCGGCGACGTGTTTCAGGCCAATCTGGCGCAACGCTTCACCGCGGCCCTGCCCGACGCCCTGCCACCCTTCACCTTGTACCGGCGCATGCGGGCCTTGGCGCCGGGACCGTTCGCCGCCTTCATCACCGGCGGCAAGTGTCAGTTGGCCTCGGTGTCGCCGGAACGCTTTTTATCCCTGGCGGCGGACGGAGTGGTCGAGGCCCGCCCGATCAAGGGCACCCGTCCGCGCGGCCGTGATGCCGCCGAAGATGCCGCCCTGGCCGCCCAACTGGTGGCCAGCGACAAGGATCGGGCGGAAAACCTGATGATCCTGGATCTGATGCGCAACGACCTGTCCCGCGTCTGTCAGGTGGGCAGCGTCAAGGCGCCCCAACGCATGGCGTTGGAAACCTATCCCGCCGTCCATCATCTGGTCTCCGTCGTCACCGGCCAGATGCGTCCGGGCCTGGGGGCTGCCGATCTGCTGGCGGCGTGCTTCCCCCCCGGTTCGGTCACCGGCGCCCCCAAGCTCCGCGCCATGGAAATCATCGCCGAACTGGAAAGCGCGCCGCGCGGCCCCTATTGCGGCGCCTATGGCTGGTTTGGCGATGATGGCGCCATGGATCTGGCGGTGGCCATCCGCATCGCCGCCTGCAAGGATGGCATGGCCGTCATCCATGCCGGCAGCGGCATCACCGCCTTGTCGGATCCTGCCGCCGAGTATGACGAAACCACGGTCAAGGCCGCGCCCATCCTGGCGGCGCTGGCGGGAGAAAGCCCATGAAGCTGTACCTCAACGGTGACATCCTCAGCCCCGAACAGGCGGGTCTGAGCCCCGCCGATCGCGGCTTCACCCTGGGCGACGGCCTGTTCGAGACCATCAAGGTCAGCCACGGTCAGCCGCTGCGCCTGGGCGGTCATCTGCGCCGTCTCGGCGACGGCGCCACCACCTTGCGTCTCCCCTTGCCGTCCATCGATGATCTGAGGAACGCCCTCGACCGGGTGATCGCCGCCAATGGCCTGGAACACGGCACCTTGCGCCTGACCGTCAGCCGCGGCCCCGGCCAGCGCGGCCTATTGCCGCCCCAGCCCACCACCCCCACCGTCTTGATCACCGCCGGGCTGCTTCCGCCCGCCCTGCCGCCGGCCCGGGCCATCATCGCCACATCGGTCCGCCGCAATGCCCACTCGCCGCTGTCGCGCTGCAAATCTTTGAGTTACCTTGACAATATCCTGGCCCGCCAGGAAGCCGCCGACAACAATGCCGATGAAGCGGTGCTGCTGAACACCGACGGATTTGTCGCCGAAACCACCATCGCCAATCTGTTCGTGGTCGGCGCCGACGGCATCTTGGTAACGCCGCCAGTGGCCGACGGCGCCCTGCCCGGCATCCGGCGCGCAGAATTGCTGCGCTCCATGGTGGCGCTGGAGCGCAGTATCAGCGCCGATGATTTGCGGGCGGCGCGTGAAGTGTTCTTGACCAATGCCCTATCGGTCCGGCCCATGGTCACCCTGGACGGACGGTCCATCGGCGACGGTCAACCCGGCCCGCTCAGTCAGCGTTTGCAGAAAGAAGTGATGGATGAGTAAGGCCTTTACCCGCGAATCCGACCAAGACGACGACGACCTGCCGGAAGGGGCGACCCCTATTCCCAAGGGCTCACCCAATTACATCACCCCCAAGGGTTTGCAGGCCTTGCGCGACGAGTTCAACCAACTGGTCCGCGTCGACCGGCCCAAGGTGGTGGAAACCGTGTCGTGGGCGGCCGGCAACGGCGACCGCTCGGAAAACGGCGATTACATCTATGGCAAGAAGCGCCTGCGCGAGATCGACCGCCGTATGCGCTTTCTGACCAAGCGCATGGAAGCCGCCCGCGTCGTCGACCCCACCTTGCAGACCAACAAGGATCAGGTGTTTTTCGGTGCCACCATCACCTATGCCAATTCCAAGGGCGAGGAAAAGACGGTGACCATCGTCGGCATCGACGAAGCCAATCTGGAAAAGGGCCGCATTTCCTGGATCGCCCCCATCGCCCGCGCCCTGATGAAGGCCTACGAGGGCGACGTGGTGCAACTGCGCATCCCCGGCGGCATGGAGACGCTGGAAATCATCGAAATCCGCTATGAGCCGGTGGAATAGCCGTTCCGGCTACACCCCGACTTCGCGCCGCGACACCCGGCGCATGGAGCCCAGCAGCGACAGCCCGGCCCAGGCCACCACCACCGCCAGCGACAGCAGATAAGCTGGCTGGCCCAGCAGGTTCAGACCACCGCCATAGAACGGCGCCCGGATGATTTCCAGCGCATGGAACACCGGGTTGACCAGCATGACCACGTTCATCCAGCCGGGCGCGCCGGAAATGGGGAACAAGGCGCCGGACAGCATCCACAACGGCATCAGGAACACCATCATGATGGCGTGGAAGGCCGAGGTCGAGCGCATGCCCCAGGCCAGGAAAAAGCCCAGACCGGCGAAACCGACACTGGTCAGGATGAAGCCCACGAGCAGCAGCACGACGCCGAACAGCGACAGCTTCAGCCCGAGGAAGGGGGCGGCGATGGTGAACAGCAACACCTGCACCAAGGCGATGGCGGTGGCGCCGAACACCTTGCCCAGCACGATGGCCATACGGCTGACCGGGGCGACCAGCACCCCTTGCAGGAAGCCGGCGTCGCGGTCCTCGATGATGGTGATGCAGGCGAACACGGAAGCGAACAAAAGCATCATCACCATGACGCCGGGATAGAAATATTCCAGGTAGCTGATCTGCTCCAGCCCGGCGGGGCGGAAGCTGGTGCCCATGCCGGCGCCCAGGAACAGCCAGAACATTAGGGGCTGGGCCACCGCACCGATGACCCGCTGCGGCTGGCGGGCGAACCGGGTGAATTCGCGCTTGGCCAGGCTGAAGGCGACGGCCATCATCGCGGCAACTCCTTATGGACGGCATGTTCGGGGACGGCACGACCGGTAACGTGGACGAACACGTCTTCCAGATCGGGCTGCTTGATGGAGATGGATTTGATCCGGTCGCGCCAACGCTCCAGGATGCTTTCCAGCATGGGCAGGCCTTCGCCGTTCTCGGTCTCTTCCAAGCGCAATTCATCGCCGTGGCGACGCACCGCCAGCCCCAGCTCGGCCCGTAGGATGGCGGCCAGTTCCTCGGCATCGCCCATGGGTTGGACCACCACCATCTCGGTGCCGATCATCGCCTTCAACGCCTGCGGCGAATCGAAGGCCAGCAACTTGCCGTCGCGCATGATGGCGACGCGGTCCACGTCCTCGGCCTCGGAAAACACGTGGCTGGTCATCAGCACGGTGATGCCGCGGTCCCGCTGGACCTTTTGCAAGGCGGCGAGGAAATTGCGCCGCGACGCCGGGTCCAGACCGGTGGTCGGCTCGTCCAGCAGCAGCACTTGCGGGCGGGTCATCAGCACCTTGGCCAGTTCCACCTGCCGGGCCAAGCCGCCGGACAGGGTTTCCACCCGCTGGTCCAGACGGTCGGCCAGATCGGTCCAGCCCAGCGCCTCGTCGCAATGGCGGCTGAAATCACCACCCTTGATGCCATAGAGATCGGCATGGATGCGCAAGTTCTCGATGACGCTGAGATGCTTGTCCACCGCCGGGTTTTGGAACACCACCCCCAGGATGCGCCGCACCTTTTCCGGCTGCGTCAGCAGATCGATGCCGCCGATGCACACGGCACCCGAACTGGGCAGGGCCAACCCGCACAGGATGCGGAACAAGGTGGATTTACCCGATCCGTTGGGACCGGACAAAATGGCGAATTCCCCTTCCCGCACCGACAGCGACAGATTGTCGAGCGCGGTGCGCGGCGCCTGCTTACGGCTGCCCGGATAGGTGTGGGTCAAAGAGTTTATCTGGATCATGGGTTTTGCTTACCCCAGGCAAGGACCGGCTGCAAGCTACCCCAGTCACGGTCGCCATCACAGCCTAGAATTTTTATAATGCGACGATTTCGCAAAGGGCTGTGACCTTGGTCAAACGAAAACGGCCGCCATTGCCAGGGGCAAGGCGGCCGCACGCTGGGGCACGAAGCTTACTTCTTCGAGGCCTTGACGAACACGTCGCGCATTTCATCCAGGTTCTGGGTGAAGCGGCGGTTCAGCAGCTCGAAGGCTTCGTTATTGGCCTTGGCGATCATCTCGGCCAGTTCGCGCATGTTGGACAACGAACGCTCGAAGGCTTCCTTGGCCAGTTCGGCCTGCTTGGCCGCCTTGTCCTGGGGGTTGCCGGGCTCGGCGATGTCCTTGGACACCACGGCCACTTCGTCCATGGTCTGGCGCAGGATTTCAACCTGACGCTTCAGCACCGCCTGCAGGCCGTCATAGGCCAGCTTGTTGGCTTGGGTCAGCGCTTCGATGTTCTTGCGCTGGCTGCCGACCAGGGTTTCCACGTCAACGCCGGGAACCTTGAAGTCGCCCATATACTTGCTGATGTCGAAGTCAAAAAGCTGCTCTGCCTGCTTGCTGGCCATCTTGAATTCCTCCAACCGGGGGTATGTTGCGGCGCAGCGAAGATAGCCTTTCACACCATTGGGCGTCAACGAATTGAGTCGCCGAAACCCGTGATAGATACTTGCGTATACGCACAGCCATCATCGCAATGATGCAAGATGCCGATCTTTTCAATCATTGAGGGAATATGGCATAGGATAATTGCATGATTACGGGATTTGACACTTGATTTCGACCGGACAACCTTTGTATGCATTTACCCAGAATCATTACATTGTTTAATGGAGAGGCTCCCCATGACCACCGGCACCAACACGGCCCTCGTCAACGCTGTGCTTTCCGGGGTGGCCGACGCTCGCCAGACTTACGCCACCTGGACCCGCGATGGCGGCTATTTTGCTTGGGCGCCCGAATACCTGCTGACTGTTTCTGTCGCCCAATCCATCTGGGAATGGTGCGCGCCTCTGACCGTCTGGCCCGAGTTCCGCCTGGCCGACGCCCTGCGCGAGGCCTGCCCAGGCAATCAGCGCCGCCCGGCCCGCACCGCCACCGGCCGCCGCGCCGATTTGCTGGTTTATCGCGGCACGCCGCAACCCCACGCCATCGTCGAGATCAAGCGCAATGTGGATGGCTGGGGCAAGATCGCCGCCGACGTGGAACGGCTGCGCACCACCTTGGCGGCGCCGGGGGCGTCATTCCAACTGGGCATGGTCGCCTTCAGCAGCACCTTGATCGGCGGCAACCGGGCCAAGGGCGGCGCCATCTTGCAAGACCGGCTGGCGCGGCTGGCCGATTGCGTCGATCACATCCGCCTGCCCGGCTGGCATTGCCGGCTGACCACCCGGGCCATTCATTTCGACGGTCACGAACATTGGTCGGCGGCGGCGGTGGTGCTGGAAAAGTCAACCGCACGTCCATCGCGCCGCGGCTGTGATCCCGCTTGCACTGGCAGTCCGGCGCAAGTACTTTCGGCGTCTTGATTTCTCTTCAATTCATGGGGAACACCATGCCGTTCATCGCTGACAGGCTGTCGGCCATCAAGCCGTCTCCGACCATCGCCGTGACGCAAAAGGCCGCCGAGCTGAAAGCCGCCGGCCGCGACGTCATCGGATTGGGTGCGGGCGAGCCCGATTTCGACACCCCCGACAACATCAAGGCCGCCGCCAAAACCGCGCTGGACAAGGGCGCCACCAAGTACGGCCCGCCCGCCGGTACCGTCGAATTGCGCAAGGCGATCGTCGCCAAGTTCAAGCGCGAGAACGGCCTGGACTACACTGTCGATCAGGTCACCGTCGGCGTCGGCGGCAAGGGCGTGATCTTCAACGCCTTCATGGCCACCATCAATCCCGGCGACGAAGTCATCGTCCCCGCGCCCTATTGGGTGTCATACCCGGACATCGCCCTGATGTTCGGCGGCGTGCCGAAATTCATCGCCTGTCCGGAAGACAAGGGCTTCAAGCTGCAGGCCGCCGACCTGGAAGCCGCCATCACCCCCAAGACCAAGTGGTTGGTGCTGAACTCGCCGTCCAACCCCACCGGCGCCGCCTATTCGTGGGACGAGATGAAGGCGCTGACCGACGTGTTGGTCAAGCACCCGCATGTATGGATCATGTCCGACGACATGTACGAGCATCTGGTCTATGACGGCTTCAAGTTCTGCACCCCGGCCCAGGTCGAACCCAGCCTGTACGACCGCACCTTGACCATGAACGGCGTGTCGAAGGCCTATGCCATGACCGGCTGGCGCGTCGGCTATGCCGCCGGTCCGCTGCCGCTCATCAAAGCCATCAACATGATCCAGTCGCAGTCGGTGACCCACACCGCCACCGTCAGCCAGGCGGCGGCGGTCGAGGCCCTGAACGGCACCCAGGACTTCATCCCGAAGAACCAGGAGATCTTCAAGGCGCGGCGCGATCTGGTGGTCAAGCTGTTGAACGAGTGCAAGGGCCTGACCTGCCGCACGCCGGAAGGCGCCTTTTATGTCTATCCGTCCTGCGCCGGCGTGATCGGCAAGAAGACCAGCGACGGCAAGGTGATCAGCTCGGACGGTGATTTCGCCACCTATCTGCTGGAAGGCGAAGGCGTCGCCGTGGTCCAGGGCGAGGCCTTCGGCCTGTCGCCTTACTTCCGCATCTCCTACGCCACCTCGACCGAGGCGTTGCAGCAGGCCTGCGAACGCATCAAGCGGTTCTGCGACAGCCTGAGCTGATCGAACACTCTGTGACGATCAAGGGGCGCCCTGACAACGGGGCGCCCTTTTTTCATGACCCCATCCCTATCCCTTTGCATAAACGATCACCCGTTCTTTTGACCACTAGGCAAACACCGCCAAGCACACCATGATGAAGGCTCACTCAACCAAGGGCTTAGATCGAGGGACATAGGCGCAATGGATGACCAGGGCGATGGAAGGGCCGATGCGGTGGTGGGCGGAGATTTCTTCCGCGATGCCGTGGCCAATTCGTCCTCGGCCCTGCTGGCCATCGATGGCGACGACATCATCGTCTACGCCAATAGTGCCGCCTGCCGCCTGTTTCATCTGGACCGATCGGCCTTGCAGGGCCGCAGCCTGCGGCAATTGATCATCCCGCCGCACTGGCCCTTGCTGGATAATCCCGAGCACTTGGTCGAGGTTTCCGGCATCGGCGGCGGCGGCATCCCGCTGCCGCTGGAATTGTCCATGGCTCCCGCCGGCCCATGGCGGGCGGTGACCATGCGCGACATTTCGTCGCGTACGGCGTTACGCACCATTATCGAGAACATGCCCGGCGCCATTTCCATGTTCGACGCCGAGTTGAACATGCTGGCCTGCAACAAAAAACTGCAGGAATTGCTGGACTTCCCCAAAAGCCTGTTCGCCCATGGCCTGCCCAATCTGGCCGATCTGCTGCGTTATAACGCCAGCCGCGGCGAATACGGCCCCGGCGCGGTGGATGATCTGGTAGCGCCTCGGCTGGAGCAAGCCCGCCACCCCACCCACCACGTGTTTGAACGGACCCGTATCGACGGCACCGTTTTGGAAATTCGCGGCGCACCGCTGCCCAATGGCGGCTTCGTCAGTATCTATACCGACGTCACCGCCCGACGACAGGCGGAAGAGGCGCTGAAGGCGGCCATGGCCGAGTCGGAACGCAACCGCCTGCATCTGCGTTCGGTGATCGAACACCTGCCGCAAGGGGTGACGGTGATCGATTCGGCGCTTGACGTGGTGGTGTGGAATTCCGCCTTCACCCGGCTGCTCGGCATCCCGGAAACGGTAATGCCGCCCGGTCAGGTGGTGCCCTATGAGATCGCCATCCGCTTTGTCGCCGAACGCGGCGATTACGGCCCCGGCGACCCAGCGGAACTGGTGCGCGAGCGCGTTGCCCTGGCGCGCCTGTTCCAGGAACACCGGTTCGAACGCAGCCTGCCCGACGGCACCATCATCGAGGTGTTCGGCCGCCCCATGATCGATGGCGGCTTCGTCACCACCTATACCGACATCACCGATATCCGCCGCGCCGCTCAGCGCTTGGCCGAAACCCTCGACCTGATGGACGAGGTGCTCGCCCATGCGGTGATCACCGTGTTCGAACTGGACCCGCGCGGCTGTTTCCGCTTCGCCCGTGGCCTCAGACGCGTCATCGGACTGGACGATCAGGCCGCAATCGGCCAATCCATCCTCAATCTGTTCGACCCGCATGAACATCCGCTGCTACACGCCCTGATCGACGGATCGCTGAACCAACCGGTCAAAAGCGCTGCGGCACGGCGGCGTGACGACAACCGCGACGTCTGGCTGTCGATTTCAGGTTATCCCACCGGCGACGGCGGCTTTCGCGGCGTTCTCATCGATGTCAGCGACAAGCACATGGCCGACGTGAAGATCCAGGATCTGATCGAAAGGTTGGAGCAAACCGCGCTGCACGACCCGCTGACCGGCTTGGCCAACCGCACCAAGTTCCGCCAGCGCTTCGAGGAGGAAGTGGACCGCCAGCGCCGCTCGGGCAAAACCCTGACCCTGGTGGCCATGGATCTGGACCATTTCAAGCAGATCAACGACCGTTTCGGTCATCCGGCAGGCGACATGGTCTTGCGTGAAACCGCCAAGACCCTGCGGGCGCAAGTGCGCCAAACCGATCTGGTCGCCCGTTTCGGTGGCGAGGAATTCCTGATCCTGCTGCCGGAAACCGAGTTGATCGGCGCCCGGCATCTGGCCGAATCCTTGCGTTTGGCGGTCGAGGCGCAGGATTTGTGCCTGCCCGAATCGGGGGAAAAACTGCACATTACCGGCACCTTCGGCATCGCTGAATCCACCGCCGATGCGCCCTTGTCGCAAGATGCCCTGGTGGAAGCCGCCGACCGCGCCGCCTATCGCGGCAAGAACGAGGGCCGCAACCGGGTGTGCGTCGGTTAGGGTTCCAACTGCTTACGGACGAAGTCCACCACCATCTGAGCGGCACCATGGCTGTACAGGTCATTATGGCCGGCGGCAGCAATGAAATGGGCTTCAACGCCCATACGGGCGCGCTCCTTCAACTCGCGCCCCATGGAGACCGGCACCACTCCATCCTGCTCGCCGTGCACGATCAGCATCGGCGCCCGAATCTGTCCGATCTTGGCGCGGTTGTCGAAGCGGTCGAGCATGGCCAGTTCGGCGAAGCCCGGCAGCACATAGGCCGGGGCCAGATCGGGCAGGCGGGTATAGGGGGCTTCCAGCACCACGCCGACCAGATTGGGCAATTCGGTGGCCATCTGCACCGCCACGCCGGTGCCTAAGGATTCACCGTAAAGGACGATCTGACCTTGTGGCACACCACGGCTGATCAGCCAGCCCAAGGCACCGCGGGCATCGGCGTACAACCCCTCTTCCGAAGGCGAGCCGGCGTTACCGCCATAACCGCGATAACCCACCAGCAGCACGCCGAAGCCGGCATCCATGAACAATCGGGCCTTGTGGGCACGATTGGCCACCGTACCGGCATTGCCATGGAAATAGACCAAGGTGGGCTGATAGCGGTCGCGCGGCGGCGCGTACCAGGCGGTGTTGATGAAACCGTCATGGGTGGTGATCCGCGCCTGCACCATTTCCGGCACCCCCGCCTCGGCGGGGTCAACGCGTTCCTTGCCCGGGTGATAGATCATGTCGCGCTGAAAGAAGGCCAATCCACCCATGGCCAGCGCCAAACTTCCTGCAAACACGGCGGCGACTTCCCCGAGCAAATGATCGTTCCTTCAAAAACCGTTCTAAACATAGGCACAGCCGGGCCAATACGCCAGCGGCAAAGAAAAAGGCCCGCCGTTTCCGGCGGGCCTTGATCGTTTCAATCGAGCTTAACCGCGATTCATGCGGTTTTCGATCAGGTCTTCGACCACGGTCGGATCGGCCAGGGTCGAGGTGTCGCCCAGCGCGCCGAACTCGTTCTCGGCGATCTTGCGCAGAATGCGGCGCATGATCTTGCCCGAACGGGTCTTGGGCAGGCCCGGCGACCACTGGATCAGGTCGGGGCTGGCGATCGGGCCGATTTCCTTACGGACCCAGGCCACCAGTTCCTTGCGCAGTTCCTCGGTCGGCTCTTCGCCCTGGATCAGGGTGACATAGGCATAGATGCCCTGGCCCTTGATCTCGTGCGGGTAACCGACCACGGCGGCCTCGGCCACCTTGGGATGGGCGACCAGGGCGGATTCCACCTCGGCGGTGCCCATGCGGTGACCGGACACGTTGATCACGTCATCGACGCGACCGGTGATCCAGTAATAGCCGTCCTCATCGCGACGGGCGCCGTCACCGGTGAAGTAGTAGCCGGGATAGGTGGAGAAGTAGGTTTCGCCGAAGCGCTTGTGGTCACCGAAAATGGTGCGCATCTGGCCGGGCCAACCGGGTTCGGCCAAGCACAGATTGCCTTCGACGGCGCCTTCCAGCACCTTGCCTTCGGCATCGACCATCACCGGCTTGACGCCGAAGAACGGACGGGTGGCCGAGCCGGGCTTCAGCGCGGTGGCACCCGGCAACGGCGTGATCAGGATGCCGCCGGTTTCGGTCTGCCACCAGGTGTCGACGATCGGGCAACGGTTGTCGCCGACGACGCGGTGGTACCACAGCCAAGCTTCCGGGTTGATGGGCTCGCCCACCGAACCCAACAGACGCAGGCTGGACCGGCTGGTCTTCTTGACCATTTCCTCGCCTTCGCGCATCAGCGAACGGATGGCGGTCGGCGCGGTGTAGAAGATGTTGACCTTGTGCTTGTCGACCACCTGCCAGAAGCGCGAGGCGTCGGGATAGGTCGGGATGCCTTCGAACATCAAGGTGATGGCGCCATTGGCCAGCGGGCCATAGACGATGTAGGAGTGGCCGGTGACCCAACCCACGTCGGCGGTGCACCAATAGACGTCGCCTTCATGATAGTCGAAGACGTACTGATGGGTCATGGAGGCATAGCACAGATAGCCGCCGGTGGTGTGCAGCACGCCCTTGGGCTTGCCGGTCGAGCCCGAGGTGTAAAGGATGAACAGCGGGTCTTCCGCGTTCATTTCCACGGCGGTGTGGGTGGCGCCGGCCTTGGCGGTCAGCTCTTCGTACCAATGGTCACGACCGGTGACCATGTGGATGTTGCCGCCGGTGCGCTTGACCACCAGGACGTTCTTGACCGACCAGCAGGTTTCCAGCGCCTTGTCGACATTGGCCTTCAGCGGCACCTTGCGGCCACCGCGCAGACCTTCGTCGGCGGTGATGACCAGCGAGCTGTCGCAATCCTGGATACGGCCGGCCAGGGCGTCGGGCGAGAAACCGCCGAAAACGATGGAATGGATGGCGCCGACGCGGGCGCAGGCCAGCATGGCGACGGCGGCTTCCACGATCATCGGCAGATAGATGGTGACGCGATCGCCCTTCTTGACGCCCAGATCGGTCATCACGTTGGACAGGCGGCAAACCTGCTCGTGCAGCTCACGATAGGTGACGTGCTTGGAATCGTTCGGGTCGTCGCCTTCCCAGATGATGGCGGTCTGGTCGCCGCGCTTGGCCAAGTGACGGTCCAGGCAATTGGCAGCCACGTTCAAGGTGCCGTCGGCGAACCAGTTGATGGAGACGTCGCCGGTGTAGGAGACTTCCTTGACCTTGGTGTAGGGCTTGATCCAATCCAGGCGCTTGCCGTGTTCGCCCCAGAAGCCATCCGGATCGTTGACCGAGCGCGCATACCATTCCTGGTAGGTCTTCTCGTCGATCAGGGCTTGCTTGGCGAATTCGGCGGGAACGGGAAAGAGTTCGGTCATGTCAGGTTGTCTCCCAAATTTTATGCTTCGTTTGGTTTTACGCCGCCCCTTTTTGGTGCGACGCGGCATGTTTCCCCGATGCTGGCCGGAATTATGGTCATAATCCGCTCCCGACTCAACCCCCGCCGCGCAACGATCCGATTCTTTTCAGATGCAATCGCGCAATGATGTGACACAACTATGAAAGATTAGGGGAATTGGCCAATATCACCGCCCCATCCTCGATGGTCAGTGCCACCGGCACCAGCCGCCGCCCCCGGCACGGCCCCCAGGTGCAATCACCGGTCAGCGGATCGAAGCGGGCGGCGTGGACGGCGCAGATGATTTCCGATCCGGTCAGGTCGAGGAACTTGTCCTGGTCCATTTCCAACGGCGCCCCCACATGCGGACAGGAATTGAGGTAACCGCGCACCTGCCCGTCATAACGGACGACGAAAACCTGCTTACGCTCGCCGTTCAAGTCCACCACGAACGGCCCCTTGGCCCCCGGATCGGCCAGATCGTCAAGCCGGCACAGGATCACGGCGTCACCTTGGCCATGGCGCAGATCAGCACCCAGCTTTCATCATCCATGGGCATCACCGACAGCCGCGACTGCCGGATCAGCGGCAGTTCGGCCAGTCGTGGGTCGGCCTTGATATCGGCCAGGGTGACCGGGTTGGGCACGGCGCAGACCGCCTTCAAATCGGGGCAGACCCAACGCGGATCGTCGGCGGTGGGATCGGGATAGGCTTCGCGCACCACCTCGACGATGCCGACGATGCGCTTTTCGTTGACCGAATGGTAAAAGAAACAGCGGTCGCCCAGCTTCATCGCCTTGAGGAAATTGCTGGCCTGATAATTACGCACCCCGGTCCAGGCGGTTACGCCGTCGCGCACCTGATCATCCCACGACCAGGCACCCGGCTCGGACTTGACCAGCCAATACGCCATCAGGGCAGAACCTTCTTATAACGGCGGACGGTGACGCTTTCGAACAGGCCGGCTTTGCCATAGGGGTCGTTTTGGATGAATTCATCCACCTGGGCGCGGTCTTCCACGTCCAGGATCAGCATGGAGCCTTGCATCTTCTCGCCGTCGTCGGACAAAAGCGGGCCGCCGACCAGCATGCGGTCACACCAATCCTTGGCGAAATCCAGATGGGCCTGACGGTTGGCCAGACGCACTTCCAACGCATTGGGCTTGTCGATGCAGGTGATGATGTAAAGGGCCATGTGATTTCTCCGGTTACCGGCTTTCGGCCTTGAACGGGCGCGACAGCAATTGAGTGATAGCCTCGTCCAGCGGACGGGAACGATTCAAGACGGAATCGACGGCGGCACAGATGGGCATCTCGATATCCAGACGGGCGGCCATGTCGACCACCGCGCCCGCCGACCACACGCCCTCGGTCACCGCCTTGCGTTCGGCCAGGATGTCGGCCAGTTGACGGCCCTGGCCCAGCATCAGACCGAGGGAATAATTGCGCGATTGCGCCGACGACGCCGTCAGGATCAAGTCCCCCATGCCCGACAGCCCCATCAGGCTTTCCGCCCGCCCGCCCTTGGCCAGGGCCAGACGTGACATTTCCGCCAGACCGCGGGTGATCAGGGCGGCCCGCGCATTGTCGCCATAGCCCTTGCCCTCGACGATGCCGCAGGCGATGGCCAGCACGTTCTTGACCGCGCCGCCGATCTCGGCCCCGATCAGATCGGTGGACAGATAGGGGCGGAAGCTGGGGGTGCCCAGGGCGTCGACCAGCTTGGCCCCCAACACCGCATCGGCGCAGGCCAGGGTGATGGCGGTGGGCAGGCCGCGCGCCACCTCGATGGCGAAGGTCGGCCCCGACAGCACCGCTTGCGGCGCTTCGGGCAGTTCCGCCTGCACCACCTCGGTCATCATGCAATCGCTGCCCTGCTCGATGCCCTTGGCGCAGATCACCGCCGGCACCCCTGGCCGCCAAAAAGGCGCCAGAGCACGGGCGGTGGCGCGCAGATGCTGCGCCGGCGTCACCAGCAACACCGCGTCGGCGTTGACCGCGTCGGCCATGTCGGTGGTGGCGCGGATGCAACAATCCAGATGCATGTCGGGCAGATAGGTCTGGTTGCGACGGGTGGCGTTGATGGTGGCGACCACATCGGGCTCGTGCGCCCACATCACCACATCGCGCCCCGCCCGTCTGGCGGTGACCGCCAAGGCGGTGCCCCAAGCCCCCGCGCCGATGATGCCGATACGCTGCATGCCGCTTCCCCTTGTTTTCTGTCCCAGGGTTATGCCTTGGGCCGAAACACTTGGTCAACGACAACCGGGACGGTTGGGGTTAAGCTGGTTGCCGTTGCAATCAACGCGGGATGAATGATCATGGAAATGGCGGCCTTTGCCCTGGCCCTGGTGGCTTTGGGCCTGATCATCGTGTTCATGGGCATCAAGGTGGTGCCGCAGGGCTATGAATTCACCGTCGAACGCTTTGGCCGCTACACCCGCACCCTGCCCCCCGGCCTGCACCTGATCATTCCCCTGGTCGACCGCGTCGGGCGCAAGCTCAACGTGATGGAGCAGGTGCTCGACGTCCCCAGCCAGGAAATCATCACCCGCGACAACGCCATGGTGACGGTGGACGGGGTAGTGTTCTTCCAGGTGCTCGACACCGCGCGGGCGGCGTACGAGGTCTCCAACCTGCAAGTGGCGACCTTGAACCTGATCATGACCAATATCCGCACGGTGATGGGCGGCATGGACCTGGACGAGTTGTTGAGCCAGCGCGACCAGATCAACACCAAGCTGCTGACCGTGGTCGACGAGGCGACCCAGCCCTGGGGCGTCAAGGTCACCCGCATCGAGATCAAGGACATCGCGCCGCCGCGCGATCTGGTCGATTCCATGGCCCGGCAGATGAAGGCGGAACGCGACAAGCGCGCGGCCGTGCTGGAAGCCGAAGGCCTGCGTCAGGCCGAGGTGTTGAAGGCGGAAGGCCAGAAGCAGGCGCAGATCCTGGCGGCCGAGGGCCGGCGCGAAGCCGCCTTCCGCGACGCCGAAGCGCGTGAACGTGAGGCCGAGGCCGAGGCCAAGGCGGTGGAAATGGTGTCGAAGGCGGTGGCCGGCGGCGAAACCACCGCCGTCAATTACTTCATCGCCCAACGCTATGTGGCGGCGCTGGAGAAGGTGGCCTCGGCCCCCAATCAGAAACTGATCATGATGCCGCTGGAGGCATCGGGCATCATCGGCGCGGTCGCCGGCATCGCCGAGATCGCCAAGGATGCCATGGCCGAAACGGCGCAAAAACCCCGCCGCACCGGCCTGCCCAATAGCGGAGCCTGACCATGCAGCCCGTGTTCTGGCATTGGCTGATCGCCGGCATCCTGCTGATCGGGGCCGAGGCCATGCTGCCCGGCACCTATCTGTTGTGGCCGGGCATCGCGGCCTTTCTCACCGGCATGGTCGCCTATATGGCGCCGTCCCTGGGCTGGGAAATCCACGCTGGCATCTTCGCCGCCCTCACCGTGCTGGCGGCGGTGGGCGGGCGCAAATTGTACGCACGCCTGAAAACCCCAGCCAGCGACGCCCCCTTGCTCAACAAGCGCGCCGCCCAGTTGGTGGGAACAATCCACACCCTGGACACCCCCATCCTCGACGGCTATGGCCGCATGCGCCTGGGCGACGCCACCTGGAAGGTGTCCGGCCCCGATCTGCCCACCGGCTCCCGCGTCAGGGTGATCGGCGCCGAGGGCATTATCCTGCGGGTGGAGCCGGCGCCGTGATCCGCCTGTTCGTCGCCAACGACCTGTCCGCCGACACCCTGATCGGCCTCGACAAGGACCAGTCGCACTACCTTGCCAACGTCATGCGGGTAAAAGCGGGCGAGGATGTCGCCTTGTTCAATGGCCGCGACGGCGAATGGCGGGGCCGTCTGGACAAGGTGGCCAAGGCCAGCGTGACCCTCCAGGTGCAAAGCCAAAGCCGCCCGCAAACGCCCGAGCCCGATCTGTGGCTGCTGGCCGCCCCCATTAAAAAGGATTGCATCGATCTGGTGGCGGAAAAAGCCACCGAACTGGGCATCTCGGCCCTGTGGCCGGTCTTCACCCACCGCACGGTGATGAGCCGGGTCAACACCGACCGTCTGGCCGCCAATATGGTCGAGGCGGCGGAGCAATGCGAACGCCTGAGCGTGCCGGAAATGCGCGAGCCGACGGATTTGGCCAAGGCGCTGGCCGGCTGGGATGCGGCCCGCCCGCTTGTGTTCCTGGATGAAAGCGGTGGCGGCGCCCCCATCAATCAGGCCTTGAACAACCTGCAACCGGGGCCGCTGGCGGTGCTGACCGGCCCCGAGGGCGGCTTCGACGACAGCGAGCGGGCCATGCTGGCCCGCCTGCCCTTCGCTGTGCCGGTCAGCCTGGGGCCACGTATCCTCAGGGCCGAAACCGCCGCCATCGCCGCCTTATCGGTGGTGCAGGCGCTGCTTGGGGATTGGAACCGGCGCCCGCGTGCTTCATAATGCGCGCCCCCTTCCCCCGGAGAGCCCGAGATGCCGCCGAAAGTCAACCCGCTCAAGCTCAACCCGTTGCAGCTGAAGACCCTGGTTTTGTTCCAGGAACTGGCCCGTTACCCGGAAACCTCGCAAGTCCAAGATAATGGCGACAAGCTGTTGACCACCCTGCCGCGTCCGCACGGCAACCACTTCCACGTGGGCAACAAGGTGGCGATGACCAAGGACGCCTCCGGCCTGACCAATCCGGCGGTGTGGGTGGCCTTGGAACGCAAGGGCCTGATCCGCGCCGTCTTCCCCCATGCCGTCACCCTGACCGTCGATGGCCAGAATTATGATGTCGGGCCGACCGGCGCGATTTTGCACGGCAGCGATCACTGACATGGCCTCAGCCATGTCAGTGTTTGCCCTTGGCGCGCCCGGGACGGGCGGCTGTGTGCGGAGCACACGTCTCCGACTCCAAACGCCGCCGCTCGGGCTTGGTAAAAAGGACTTTGGAGTCACGCCATGGCCTATAAGGTCAAGGAACTATTCTACACCTTGCAGGGCGAAGGCGGGCAGGCGGGGCGTGCCGCGATTTTCCTGCGTTTCGCCGGCTGCAATCTGTGGAGTGGGCGCGAGGCCGACCGCGCCACCGCCCAATGCCCGTTCTGCGACACCGATTTCGTCGGCGGCGACAAATATGCCGACGCGGACGCTCTAGCCGGCGCCGTCGCCGCTTTGTGGCCCAAGGGCGGCGGCGGTCAGCCCCTGGTGGTGATCACCGGCGGCGAACCCGGCCTGCAACTGGACGAAGCGCTGATCCAGGCGTTGCACTTCTGGGGCCTGGAAATCGCGGTGGAAACCAACGGCACCATCAGTTTGCCGCCCGGCATCGACTGGGTCTGCGTCAGCCCCAAGGCCGGGCAGGACTTGGAAACCGTCGCCGGCGACGAAATCAAGCTGGTATGGCCGCAAGACGGCATCGATCCGACACGGTTCGAGAAAATGCCGTTTCGGCATTATTTTCTTCAACCCAAGGACGTCCCTGGTGATTCCGCCGCCCAAGCCGCCCATCTTCAGGCCTGCGTCGCCTATTGCTTGACCCATCCGCGCTGGCGGCTCAGTTTGCAGACTCACAAGATTTTGGGAATTCCGTAACCACATGTCCGCGCCCTACCGCATTTCCCGCCGCATCGAGATCGATGCCGGCCACCGCATCATGACCCACGGGTCCAAGTGCCGGCACGTGCACGGCCACCGGTATGGCATCGAAGCGGTGTGCGAAGCCGTCGACCTGCACCATGACGGCGAACAGACCGACATGGTCCTGGATTTCGGCTTTCTCAAGGAAGAGATGCTGAAGGCCATCGACGAGCCGTGCGATCATGGCTTCATCGCCGCCCTGGCCGATGTGGAGCTGCTGACCATGTTCGCCCCCACGGGCAACGACACGGCGGAATGGCTGGCCGATCTGGAAGCCCAGGTGCGGGAAAAGGGCGAGGCCACCACCACCAGGACCCAGCTGATGACCAAGCTGACGGTGGTGCCGTTCCAGCCCACCGCCGAATGCCTGGCCCGGCACTGGTTCGTCAAACTGGCCGAACCGGTAAAACAGCGTTCCGGTGGTGCCGCCCGGCTGCTGCTGGTCCGCGTGTTCGAGACCCCCAACTGCGCCGCCGAATACGGGGAATAGGGCCATGGCGGGGCGGGTGCTGGCCGTCCTCGGGCCGACCAATACCGGCAAGACCCATTTTGCCATCGACCGCATGCTCGGCCATGCCTCGGGCATGATCGGCTTTCCCCTGCGCCTGCTAGCGCGGGAAAATTACGACCGCATCGTCAAGGCCAAGGGCGTGGCGCAGGTGGCCCTGATCACCGGCGAGGAAAAGATCATCCCCGCCCATCCCCGCTGGTTCGTCTGTACCGTCGAATCCATGCCGCTGGACCGCCGTGTCGCCTTTTTGGCGGTGGACGAAATTCAGCTGTGCGCCGACCCGGAACGCGGCCACATCTTCACCGACCGCCTGCTCAATGCCCGTGGGACCGAGGAAACCGTGTTCCTGGGGGCCGAAACCATCAAGCCGCTGATGCGCCGGCTGGTGCCGGGGGTGGAATATTCCTCCCGCCCGCGCCTGTCATCACTGACCTATGCCGGGGCGAAAAAGCTGAACCGGCTGCCGCCCCGCTCCGCCGTGGTCGCCTTTTCGGCGTCGGAAGTCTATGCCATGGCCGAATATGTGCGGCGGCAACGGGGCGGCGCGGCGGTGGTATTGGGCGCGCTCAGTCCCCGCACCCGCAACGCCCAGATCGGGCTTTATCAGGCGGGCGAGGTGGATTACATCGTCGCCACCGATGCCATCGGCATGGGGCTCAACATGGATGTGGACCATGTGGCCTTCGCCGGCCTGCGCAAGTTCGACGGACGCAGCCCGCGCCCGCTGGCCGCCACCGAGATCGCCCAGATCGCCGGGCGCGCCGGCCGCCACATGAACGACGGCACCTTCGGCACCACCGCCGATATCGCCGGCATCGATGCGGATGTGGTCGAGGCGGTGGAAAACCACAAATTTCAGCCGCTTGCGGCGTTGTCGTGGCGCAATGCCGATCTGCGCTTCACCAGCACCGAAGCCCTGCTGGCCAGCCTGGACCGCGCCCCCGAGGCCAAGGGCCTGATCCGTGCGCGCGAGGCCGATGACCAGCAAGCCCTGACCATCCTGGCCGCCGATGACGGGATCAAGGCGCTGACCACCCATCCCGAGCGGGTCAAGCTGTTATGGGACGTCTGTCAGGTGCCCGACTTCCGCAAGGTGATGGCCGACAACCACACCCGGCTGCTGGGCCAGATTTTCCGCCATCTGTGCGGACCGGGGCGGCGGTTGCCCACCGATTGGCTGGCCAATCACGTGGCCCGACTGGACCGCAGCGACGGCGAGATGGACACGCTTTTGGCCCGTATCGCCCATGTGCGCACCTGGACCTATGTTTCCCATCGCGCCGATTGGGTGACCGATCCCGCCCATTGGCAAGAAAAAACCCGGGTGATCGAGGACAAGCTGTCCGACGCCCTGCACCATTGCCTGACCCAGCGTTTCGTCGACCGCCGCACCTCGGTGCTGGTGCGCGCCATGCGCGACGACGCCCATTTGCTCGGCGCCGTGGCCAAATCGGGCGAGGTGCTGGTGGAAGGCCAGTTTGTCGGTCATCTCGACGGCTTCCGCTTCGCCGCCGACAGCGCCGAGGGCGCGGTGGCGGCCAAGGCGGTGCTGGCCGCCGCCGCCCGCTCGCTGAAACCGGAAATGGCCGCCCGGGTGGCGCGGCTGGTGGCGGACGACGATCAATCCTTCGCGCTGGACCGCCACGGCCACGTGCTGTGGGATGGGCAGGCGGTGGCGCGGCTGGCGACCGGTCATGACCGCCTGTCGCCACAGGCGGAATTACTGCCCACCGATCTGCTGGAGCCGGCCCAGCGCGAACGCGTGCAAAGGCGACTGAATCAATTCGTCATCACCGCCATCGCCCCGGTTTTCGCCCCGCTGTTGACCCCACCGGCTGAATTATCAGGCGCAGGTCGCGGCTTGCTGCATCAACTGGCCGAGGGTCTGGGCTCGACATCACGGGCCGAGGCGGAGGCCCAGGTGGCGACCTTGACCGAAACCGACCGCCGCATCCTGGCGGCCCAAGACATCCGCCTGGGACTGGAAAGCGTGTTCATCCCGGCGCTGCTGAAAACCCATGCCCAAATGCTGCGGGCACAATTATGGGCGGCCCATGCGGACCAGCCCCTGCCGCCCTGGCTGCCCAATGGCCAGGTCAGTCTAGCGGTGGGCACCCTGCCCCCGGCCTATCTGACCGCCCTGGGCTATCGCTGCCTGGACGGGCTGGCGGTCCGCGTCGATATGCTGGAACGCTTCACCGCCCAATTGCGCGCCCTGGCCCGCACCCATCCCGACGGCTTCGCCCTGCCGCCACCGCTGGCGACCATGCTGGCGGCCAAGGCGGACATGGTACACCAAGCCTTGACCGTCCTGGGCTGGCGCCAGGGCGATCAAGGCTGGCAAATGCCGCGCCGAGGCCACACCAAGCCCCGGCCCAAACCGATCAAGACCCAGGATTCCTCGCCTTTCGCCATACTGCGGGAGCGGCATGCGCCTAAACATTGAAAACCGGCGATAAAGAGGGGTATGCTGGCTCGGTTCAGGTAGGTGCCTGATTGCGCCCAAAGGGCGTTGCTTTGAGGTGTCACTCATGGGAATCGGCAGAATCGCCACGTTCCTGAGTTCGTTGTCTCCCGGTTCGGAATCCGCCGCATTGGCGGCTTCGGACGAGGTGAGCGCTGATTCCGCCCGCATGACGGAACAGTCCGGCGGCGCCCGCGACCGCCGCCAGCCGCAAGACAGCAATCAGACCGGCGACATCACCCAGCAACTGCAAACCATGATCGCCGCCGTGCGGCAGTTGAACGACAACGCCGTGCAGCAAGGCGCCGCCATCGCCGTGTCATCAGCCGGCGCCCAGTTGAAGAACGCCGTCACCGGCCTGGGCCACCTGCTGGCCGCCGTTGATGCCCAGGTGCTGGCCGGGGCCGCCCACACCCAGATCAAGCAAGCCAACGACGTGGTCGACGCGGTCGAAGCCGGCATCGCCGGCACCCAGGCGGCAACCGAACAATTGCTGCGGCAGATGCCGGCGCAACAGGCGCAATACGCCCAGGAAACCTCGCAACGTTTCCAGGCGGAAATGCGCCAAGCGCTGGATCGGGTACGCGGCTCGCTGGCCCCGTTCCAGCGCTGATTCCTCCTTATTCCGTCTTGGCCCAGTCTTGAAGATGCGAGGCCAGTTCGCGCGCCGTCTTTTCATCCAGATCGATGATGGTGAAGCGTGCCCGTCCCTCCTTGATGCGCAGCCGTAGCATGCGCAGGCCGCTGTCATGATCGACCGCGCTCAAGGATAAATGCCGGCTCCACGGCGCTTCGATCTCGGCCAGGGGGGTGATGGTTTCCTCGGACATCGACTTCTCCTAAACGCCGCTGATGGCGTCGTGATAACGGGCACGGTACAGCAAACGGGGCTGCGCCGGATCATCGGTGAAGCGTTCGCGCGTGTGCAGCACGTTGTTGCACAGCAATCCCCAACCCGGCTGCAACAGGCCGGTGAACAATTCGGCGCCGCTTTCAAGGATATCGCGGATAACCTGGGCGGCGGCGGCGGCTTCGGGGTGCCATTCCACCGACCGGGTCCGCGCCGTATAGCGCATGCCCAGCCGCCCGTCCTCGACAAAGAACACCGGCCCGGTCATCGCCGGGCGGGTCATACCCTCGTCCTCGTTACCGGGAATGGTCATGGCATCGGGGCGGTTCAACGCCGCGATCAGTGCCGGGTCTCGCTCGCGTAGCGCGATATACAAAAGCTCCGGGTCCATCAGCCGATTTTCGCCGCCCGCCGCGGCCGGGCGGACACAATGCAGGATCAGACCGCGCACGCGGGCTTGCGGTCGGTTGTAATAGCCGTCGGTATGCCAGGCGATGGGCCGTTCGGTATAAGGGATATAGCGGCTGCGCGGGCCGTCGGCGGCCACCGCCAAGGGCGTGATGCCGTCATCGTCGGCCAGATGATTGCGGTCCAGCGACACCAGCCCGAAGGCGCGGCCCAAGGCGGCCAGCGCCTGTTTGTCGTCCCGCCCTGGGACGGGCTTGGTTTCGGCATAGATCACCATGTTGGCACGACGCAGACGATCACCCAGCGCAGCGTGTTCCGCAGGGCTCAATGCCGCCATATCGCCCACCTCGACCACCAGATCGGTGAGCGCTTTTGGCTTGTCCGTCAGTTTCCGATCACGCCAGCGGCCATAAGCGGAAGCATCGTCGAGGGCGAAGGGATTGCCGCTCATGCCTTTTCTCGCATCGCACAATAATCCTCGCGCTTGCAGCAAATAACGGGATTCCAGCGACTTACCCCATAGGGCCACTTGCGAATCACGCGCATTAAAAACTCCCGCCGACGTTTTTCAATTTTGCTAAAAGAATCCGCTTGGATCAAACAAGTCCATAATATTATGATCCATTAATGTAACAAGGGCGAATGGTCCGCCGCCACCATCATGGGCAGGCAGGAACCGATAAAAAAGCGCCCAACGGGGACGGCTCCAAGGCAGGCGAAAAGCTTCCTGGATGCGAAGAGAAGAGAGGGAACCACGCCCGTGCCGGCACGATGCCGGCGTGGGTGGCGTAGGGGGACGCGTGCGCCCGGCGGTTGTCGCTGGACGCGGCCCTTCAATAATGACGGTCAGGGAGATCAAGGACGATGTCGAAGAAGATGCCGGAGACGCCGCTGCTGGACCAGCTGGAAAGCGGTCCGTGGCCGAGCTTCGTGACCGGGCTGAAGCGGCTGGCCACGGACGAGGGCAAGCCCTATGCCGATTACATGAAAAGCCTGCTGGGTCAGCTGGAACTCAGCTACGAAACCCGCAAGGGCTATTGGAAGGGCGGCACGGTCGGCGTGTTCGGCTATGGCGCCGGCGTCATCCCGCGCTTTTCCGAAGTGGCCGACAAGCACCCGGAATCGTCGGAATTCCATACGCTGCGCATCATGCCGGCACCGGGCTTCTTCTATGACACCAAGACCTTGCGCGATCTGTGCGACATCTGGTCCGAACATGGTTCCGGCCTGATCGCCCTGCACGGTCAATCGGGCGACATCATGATGCAGGGCTGCCGTACCGAGCAGGTGCAGCAGGCCTGGGACAAGATCAACGAGCTGGGCTTCGACATGGGCGGCGCCGGCGCCGGCGTGCGCACCGCTGCCTCGTGCATCGGCCCGGCGCGGTGCGAGCAATCGTGCTACGACACGCTGAAGGCCCATCGCACCATCATCAACGACTTCACCGACGACATCCATCGTCCCAGCCTGCCCTATAAGATGAAGTTCAAGTTCTCGGGCTGCGCCAATGACTGCGCCAACGCGACGCAACGCGCCGACGTGGCCATCATCGGCACCTGGCGCGACGACATGCAGGTCAATCAGGACGAGGTGAAGGCCAAGGTCGCCCAGCTGGGCCGCAAGGAATTCATCAATCAGGTCATCCGCATGTGCCCCAGCCAGGCGCTGGCGCTCAATGACGACGACACCTTGGACATCGACAACAAGTCGTGCGTGCGCTGCATGCATTGCATCAATGTCTGCACCAAGGCGCTGAAGCCGGGCAAGGATCGCGGTATCGCCATCCTGGTCGGCGGCAAGCGCACGCTGAAGATCGGCGATCTGATGGGCTCGGTGCTGGTGCCCTTCATGAAGCTGGAAACCGACGAGGATTATGAACGCCTGCTGGAGATGGCCCACAACATGCTGGACTTCTTCGCCGAAAACGCCCTGGAACACGAGCGCACCGGCGAGATGATCGAACGCATCGGCGTGGTCAATTATCTGGAAGGCATCGGCCTGGAGCTGGACGTCAACATGATCGCCCAGCCGCGCACCAATTCCTATGTCCGCACCGACGGCTGGGACGAGGAAGCGCGCAAGTGGAACGAGCGCAAGACCAACGCGGCCGAATAAGCAAGATAAAGGGAGATTTCGACCATGAGCGAACTGCGCCGTCCCATCGAAAGCGGCGTGCCCGAGAGCACGCAATTCATGCACCCGGTGTTGCGCAAGAATTACGGCCAATGGGCCTGGCACGACCGGCCGCGTCCGGGCGTGCTGCGCCACGTGTCCCAATCGGGCGAGGCCATGTACACGGTGAAGGCCGGCACCCAGCGGCAGATGGACGTCTATACCATCCGCAAGCTGGCCGACATCGCCGACGAGTTCTGCGACGGCTACATCCGTTTCACCATCCGTTCGGCGGTCGAGTTCATGACGCCGAAGGAAGAAAACGTCCAGCCGCTGATCGACCGTCTGGAAGCCGCCGGCTTCCCGGTGGGCGGCACCGGCAACTCGGTCGGCTTCATCAGCCACACCCAGGGCTGGCTGCATTGCGACATCCCCGGCACCGATGCCTCGGGCGTGGTCAAGGCGCTGATGGACCAGTTGGTGGACGAGTTCAAGAACGAGGACATGCCCAACCGCGTCAAGATCACCACCAGCTGCTGCCAGATCAATTGCGGCGGCCAGGGTGACATCGCCATCAACGTCCAGCACACCAAGCCGCCGGTGATCAATCACGAGCTGGTGGCCGGCGTGTGCGAACGCCCCGCCGTCATCGCCCGCTGCCCGGTGGCGGCCATCCGTCCGGCCCTGGTCAATGGCAAGCCCAGCTTGGAAGTGGACGAAAAGAAGTGCGTGTGCTGCGGCGCCTGCTATCCGCCCTGCCCGCCCATGCAGATCAACGATCCGGTCAATTCCAAGATCGCCATCTGGGTCGGCGGCAAGCATTCGTCCACCCGCTCCAAGCCCATGTTCCACAAGCTGGTCGCCGCCGGCATTCCCAACAACGCACCCCGTTGGCCGGAAGCGTCGGAAGTGGTGCGCAAGATCCTTTATGCCTACAAGGCCGATGCCCGGGCGTGGGAACGCATGGGTGAGTGGATCGAACGTATCGGCTGGCCGCGGTTCTTCGAACTGACCGAACTGCCGTTCACCAAGTACCACGTGGACAATTGGCGCGGTGGCCGCGCCAATCTGAACACCTCGGCCCATCTGCACTTCTAGGGGAATGGGGTATGAAGTTCGGCATTCTGGTCAATGAGGGACCGTATAACCATCAGGCGTCCGACAGCGCTTATCGCTTCGCCAAAGCGGCGCTCGACAAGGGGCACGAGATTTACCGCGTGTTCTTCTATTACGACGGCGTCCTGAATGCGACCAAGCATTCGGAGCCGCCGTCGGACGACCGCAACGTGATCAAGAACTGGCAGAAGCTGGCCGAGGATCACAAGGTCGATCTGGTGGTCTGCGTCGCCGCCGGCCTGCGCCGCGGCATCGTCGAGGACAGCTTGGCCCCCGGTTTCCGTATTTCCGGGCTGGGGCAACTGATCGAGGCCGGCATCCAGGCCGACCGTATGGTCACCTTCGGCGATTGATGGGGGAAGACATGGAAGAAGAATACGAAGGCGGCGTGGTCAAGAAGTTCATGTTCGTCAACCGCAAGGCCCCCTATGGCACCATCTATGCGCTGGAAGTGCTGGAAATGGTGCTGATCTCGGCGGCTTTCGACCAGGATGTGCACATCGCGTTCCTGGATGACGGCATCTACCAGATCAAGAAGGGCCAGGACACCAAGGAACTGGGCATGAAGAACTTCTCGCCCACTTACCGGGCCCTGGAAGGCTACGACATCGAAAAGCTGTTCGTCGAACGCGAAAGCCTGGAAGAACGCGGCCTGACCGAGGATGATCTGCTGGTCCCGGTCGAAGTCATCAGCCGCGCCGAAATGGGCGCACTGATGGCCGGCATGGACGTGGTGTTGACGGCGTAGGGGGGAACGACAATGAGCACTTTGCACACCGTCAACAAATCGCCGTTCGAACGCTCGGCCCTGCAAGCCTGTCTGGGCCATGCCCAGGCCAGCGACAGCGTGCTGTTGATCGAAGACGCGGTGATGGCCGCGCTTTCCGGCAACGCCTTCGCCGCCAAGCTGGCCGATGCCGGGCAAAGCGTGAAGCTGTTCGTGCTGGGGCCCGACCTCAAGGCGCGCGGGCTCGACCCGGCCAAGGTGGCCAGCGGCATCACCGTCATCGACTATGATGGCTTCGTCGATCTGGCGGCGGAAAATTCCACCATCCATTCATGGCTTTGATAACAAAAAGAGGGAGTGAACACAGATGGCTTACGAAGTGAATGGCAAGACCATTGAGGCCGACGAAGAAGGTTTTCTGGTCAACATCAACGACTGGAACGAGGAACTGGCCGGCCTGGTCGCCAAGGACGAGGGCATCGACATGTCCCCCGAGCACTGGGAAGTCGTCAACTTCCTGCGCGAATATTATGCCGAGTACCAGATCGCTCCGGCGGTGCGCGTACTGACCAAGGCCATCGCCAAGAAGATGGGGCCCGACAAGGGCAACAACAAGTATCTGTACGAGTTGTTCCCCTATGGCCCCGGCAAGCAGGCGTGCAAGATCGCCGGCCTGCCCAAGCCGACCGGTTGCGTCTGATATTTTAATGACCCGATGCTGCCCCCGCTTCGGCGGGGGCTCTTTTCCCGCCCCGTTTCGGGGGCGAAAGGTGACGCTTGTCCGCAGGCTGACACGAGGGTGACGTGACGACCTTTTTCGCCGTTCTGTACTATGCGGCCTTCGCCGTGCTGGTGGTGGGTGTGGGGCTGAAAATCGCCCAATACGCCCGCGTCCCGGCGCCGCTGAAGATCCCCACCACCCCGGCGCCCTTGACCCGCTCGGGCGCGGCTTTTCGGGTGGGGCGCGAGGTCGCCTTGTTCGAAAGCCTGTTCAAGGCCAACAAGCCGTTGTGGATTTTCGCCATGGTCTTCCATCTGGGCCTGGCCCTGGTGCTGATCCGCCACCTGCGTTATTTCCAGGACCCGGTGTGGCTGCCGGTCGCCCTGTTGCAGCCCTTCGGCATCTATGGCGGCATGGCCATGATCGCCGGTCTGGCGGCGCTGCTGGTCCGCCGCATCATCGTTGCCCGCATCGCCTATATCAGCGGCCCGTCCGATTACGCCATGCTGGTGCTGCTGCTGGCCATCGGTGCCAGCGGCATGATGATGAAGATGGTCGCCCATACAGACATCATCGCCGTCAAGGCGTTCTTCACCGGCCTTATGGTGTTCGAGCTGCGGCCGCTGCCCGCCGACCCCATCCTGGGCCTGCATCTGCTGCTGGTGGCGGCCCTGATGCTGGTGTTCCCGTTCTCGAAGCTTTTGCATGCGCCGGGCATTTTCTTCAGCCCCACCCGCAATCAGGCCGACGACCCGCGCGAGCGCCGCCATCTGGCGCCCTGGGCCGCCGACCTTGAACGCGAGAGGACTTGACCATGGCCGATATCGAAATCCCCCCCATGGGCGATCCGGGCGAACGCGCCATGCCCTGCCTGAAGCCGGGCGCCATGGCCGCGTCCAAGCCCTATGTGGCCACTGCTGTCCATAACGAGCCCCTGGGCTTTCCCGGCGAGTTGGTCCCCGACTGGCAGGAGAAGGGCATCGCCCGCATGGGCGAATTGTTGGGCAAGTACAAATCGTTGCAGGTGTTCATGGACATCTGCGTCAAATGCGGCGCCTGCACCGACAAATGCCATTATTTCATCGGCACCAACGACCCCAAGAACATGCCGGTGGCGCGCCAGGATCTGTTCCGCTCGGTCTATCGCCGCTATTTCACCCCTGCCGGCAAGGCGTTGGGTTCGGTGGGCCTGGGCAAGCTGGTGGGCGCGCGCGAGTTCACCAAGGACGTGCTGGACGAGTGGTTCAACTATTTCCATCAATGTTCGCAATGCCGCCGCTGTTCGGTGTTCTGCCCCTACGGCATCGACACCGCCGAGGTGTCCATGGCGGCGCGCGACATCATGGACAACATCGGCCTGGGCCATAAATACGCCAACGAGATTTTGGGCAAGGTCCATAAGATCGGCAACAATCTGGGCCTGCCGGGACCAGCGCTGATCGACAATCTGGAAGGCCTGGAAGAAGACCTGAAGGACGAAACCGGCCTGGATATCCGCATGCCGGTGGACGAAGCGGGCGCCGAGATCCTGCTGGTGACGCCGTCGGCGGATTACTTCGCCGAGCCGCATGTCCTGGGTCTGATGGGCTATGCCAAGGTGTTCCACGCTGCCGGCACCTCGTGGACGGTGTCGACCAAGGCGACCGAGGCCGCCAATTTCGCCCTGTTCATCGGCAATTACGAGCAGATGCGCAAGGTCGCCATGCGCATCCGCGAGGCGGCCTTGGAACTGGGCGTCAAACGCATCGTCTTCGGCGAATGCGGCCACGCCTGGCGCGTCGCCTATTCCTTCCTCAACACCTTGATCGGTCCCATGGACTTCCTCGATCCGCGCTATCCGGCGCCGCAGCATATCTTGGAATTCACCTACGACCTGATCAAGCGCGGCGGCATCAAGCTGGACAAGTCGGGCAATGACGGCATGGTCCTGACCTTCCACGATTCGTGCAACGTGGCGCGTGCCAGCCGCATGGGTGATTTCGAGGGCGGCCAGTTCGTCATCCCGCGCGAGGTGATCAAGGCCTGCGTGCCGAAATTCGTCGACATGCACCCCGACACCACGCACGAGAAAACCTTTTGCTGCGGCGGCGGCGGCGGTCTGTTGACCGACGAATTGATGGATTTGCGCATCAAGGGCGCCGCGCCCCGCATGGAAGCGCTGACCGATGTGGCCAAGCGCGAGGGTGTCACCCACATGGCGGCGATCTGCGCCATTTGCAAGGCGCAGTTCACCAAGGTGCTGCCCACATACGGATTCGACCGCGAGATGGTGGTGTCGGTTCACCAATTGGTGAGCAACGCCATCATCTTGGGCAACAACGACTGAAAAAATCAGTTTCAGGGAGAGGGTTCATGGCCAAAACCACCGCCAAGGCGATCACCGAAGGCAAGAACTTCCGCCGCTACAAGGATGGCGCCACCGAATATCCGCAGTGGACCGACGCCATCTTCCAGGCGAGCTGGTCGCACAAATGCCCCACCTATGTGCTGCGCACGCCGCCGTGCTCGGGCTCGTGCCCGTCGGGGCATGACATTCGCGGCTGGCTCGACATCGTCCGCGGCATGGAAAAGCCAGCCGCCGATCAGTCTTGGCAGCAATACGCCTTCGCCCGCATGACCGAGGCCAACCCCTTCCCCTCGATCATGGGCCGCGTTTGCCCGGCGCCGTGCGAGCAGGGCTGCAATCGCAACATGGTCGAGGAACACATCGGCATCAATTCGGTCGAGCATTTCATCGGCGACTGGGCCATCCAAAACGCGGCGGGCTTCGCCGCCCCGGCGGTGGAAACCGGCAAGCACGTGGCCGTCATCGGCGGCGGCCCCGCCGGCCTGTCGGCGGCCTATCAATTGCGCAAGCGCGGCATCGCCGTCACCTTGTTCGAGGCCAATGCCGAGTTGGGCGGCTTCATGCGCTACGGCATCCCCGGCTATCGCGTGCCGCGTGATGTGCTGGATTCCGAATGCAAGCGCATCATCGACATGGGCGTCACCGTCAAGACCGACACCCGTGTCGGCCGCGACATCACCATCGCCCAGTTGGAAGAACAATTCGACGCGGTGTTCTGGGGGGTCGGCACCCATAAGGGCCGTGGCCTGCCGGTGCCGGGCTGGGAAGGCACGCCCAATTGCGTGTCGGGCATCGCCTTCCTCAAGGCCTTCAACGAGGGTCGCCTGCAAGCGGTCACCGGTCGCATCATCGTCGTCGGCGGTGGCGATACCTCCATCGACGTCGCCTCGGTCGCCCGCCGCCTGGGCCACATCAAGGAAGTCTCGGCCCAGGATCGCATCGAACACGTGATCTTCGGCGAGGCCGCCCACGACGTCGCCAGCGCCGCCAAGCGCGAAGGCTGTGAAACGACGCTCACCAGCCTGTTCCCGGTGGAAAAGATGATGGCGGCCCAGCGCGAGGTCGACGACGCCAAGCGCGAAGGCATCGACATCAAAGGCGGCGTCATGCCGCTGGAAGTGCTGAAAGGCGCCGATGGCCGCGCCATCGGCCTGAAAATGTGCAAGTGCACCATGAACGGCATGGTGCCCGAGCCCCAGGCCGGCACCGAATTCATCATCGAGGCCGATCTGATCGTCGCCGCCATCGGCCAGAAGGGCGATCTGGAAGGCCTGCCCGAACTGGATAACGGCAACGGCTTCATCAATGCCGACAAGACCATGCGCATCCCCGGTCGGCCCAAGCATTTCGTCGGCGGCGACGTGGTCCGTCCGCATCTGTTGACCACCGCCATCGGCCATGGCCGCATCGCCGCCGCCTCCATCGCCGAGTTCCTGGAGACCGGCGAGATCAGCAAGCGGCCCAAGGTCGACGTGCATCACTGGAAGCTGTTGAACAAGCTGCGCGAGACCAATCTGTCGCCGGCGGAATATGACGGCCAGCCCACGCGCGGCACCTCGGATGCCAAATTCGCCGTGCATAATTATGAAGATCGCGGCGCCAACGACATCATCACCCATGAAGACTTGTTCCTGGGCCATTTCACCCACAATCCGCGCCGCCACCGCCAGGAAATCCATATCGGCGCCGACGAGGTGATCGGCAATTTCACCGAACGCCTGCTGCCCTTGGACGAAAAGCAGGCGGTGGACGAGGCCAAGCGCTGTATGTCCTGCGGCCTGTGCTTCGAATGCGATAATTGCGTGGTGTTCTGCCCGCAAACCGCCGTCAGCCGGGTGGCCAAGAACGAGCGCACCACCGGGCGCTATGTCGAGACCGATTATTCCAAGTGCATCGGCTGCCACATCTGCGCCGATGTCTGCCCCACCGGCTTCATCCAGATGGGCTTGGGGGAATAGGCATGGGCATGCGGGCGGTCATGCTGGCCCTGCTGCTGGTGCTGATGCAGTGGCAGGGTGCCTGGGCGGCGGAAGCCGGTCCCCAATTCCCCAAGGCGCAAGGGCAATGCGTCGAGGATGCCGGCACCATGCGCCGGCACCACTTCGACTTCCTGAAGCATCAGCGCGACGACACCATGCGTGAGGGGATAAGGGGGGCCAAGCACAGCCTGAAGGAATGCGTGTCCTGTCACGCTGTGCATAAGGACGGCAAGGCCGTACCGGTCAACGCCCCCGGTCAGTTCTGTGCCTCGTGCCATGACTATGCGGCGGTCAGCATGGATTGCTTCACCTGCCACGCCACCACTCCGGGCGAGGGAAAGCCATGACCCAAGCACCCAGCCGCCGCGATCTGTTGAAGGGCGCAGCCCTGGGGGCGGTCGCCATCGCCCCCGGCCTGACCCTGATCGCCCCCGCTGTTCAGGCCCGCCCCGCCGGCATTCCCGCCAGCGCCGTCAATCGCTGGGGCCTGTTGATCGACACCAGCAAATGCGATTCCGGTTGTACCGCCTGCGTCGATGCCTGCAAGACCGAGATGGGCCTGCCCGCCCTCGACCGCCCGGCCACCGATGCCCAGTACATCCGCAAGGTCGACGTCAAAGACCCCAAGACCGGGCATCAGCATTCGCTGCCGGTGATGTGCCAGCATTGCGCCAAGCCGCCTTGCGTCGATGTCTGCCCCACGGGGGCCAGCATGAAGCGGGCCGACGGTATCGTTTTGGTCGATCGTCACATCTGCATCGGCTGCCGCTATTGCATGATGGCCTGCCCCTACAAGGCGCGGTCCTTCGCCCACGAAGACCAGAGCAAGCAGAAGGCCCATAACCCACGCGGTAAGGGCTGTGTCGAGGGCTGCACGTTGTGCGTCCACCGCATCGATGCCGGCGGTCGGCCCGCTTGCGTCGAGGCCTGTGCCGACACGGGCCGCGCCGCCATGATCTTCGGCGATCTCAACGATCCCAATTCCGAGATCTCGCGGCGCCTGTCCAAGGAAGCCAGCAGCCGCATCCGCGCCGATCTCGGCCTGGACCCGGCCATCCGCTATCAGGGGATTTAACCATGAAGCGCATCGACTATCTGTCCGTTCGCGCCTGGACCCCGGGCTGGCTGATGCTGATGGCGGGCTTGGCCGTGATCGTCGCCCTGGCCGGGGCGGCGGTGTTGTACATGGAACACCAGGGCCACCACGTCACCGGCATGACCAATCAGGTGGTGTGGGGCATGCCACACGTCTTCGCCATCTTCCTGATCGTCGCCGCCTCGGGCGCCTTGAACGTGGCCTCCATCGGCTCGGTGTTCGGGCGCGAGCCCTACCAGCCACTGGGGCGGTTGTCGGCTTTGCTGGCCATGGCCCTGCTGGCTGGCGGCCTGGGGGTTCTGGTGCTTGATCTGGGCCGGCCCGACCGGCTGATCGTCGCCATGACCCATTTCAACTTCAAATCCATCTTCGCCTGGAACGTCATCCTCTATTCCGGCTTCTTCGCCGTGGTCGGGGTTTATCTGTGGACCATGCTGGATTGGAAGATGAAGCGGGCCTACAAGCCCGCCGCGATTACCGCCTTTGTCTGGCGACTGGTGCTGACCACCGGTACCGGCTCCATCTTCGGCTTTCTGCTGGCGCGCGACGCCTATAATTCGGCGGTGATGGCGCCATTGTTCATCGCCATGTCCTTCGCCTTCGGCTTGGCCTTATTCATCCTCTTCCTGCTGGGCTCCGCCACGGCGCTGGAACGGTCGCTGTCCCTCGACCTTTTACGCCGTATGGGCAAGTTGCTGGCCCTGTTCGCCGCCGCCAATCTGTATTTCGTCGCGTTGCAGCACGGCACCGCGCTCTACATGGCTGATCGCGGACCGGTGGAAGCCTTCATTCTGATGAACGGCGGCATCTACACCATTTTGTTCTGGGGCGGTCAGGTTCTGCTGGGCGGCATCGTCCCCATGGCCCTGCTGTTTCGACAGCAAGCGACCCGCTGCCATATCCGCTTCGCCTCCCTGATGGTGGTGGCCGGCGGGATGGCCCAGGTCTATGTCATCCTCATCGGCGGTCAAGCCTTTCCGCTCGGCCTGTTCCCCGGCATGGAGGTGTCGTCCAGCTTCATGGACGGTCAGGTGGCCGCCTATGCCCCCACCTTGGCCGAAATCCTGCTGGGCCTCGGCGGCTGTGCCCTGGCTTTGGTCATCACCATCGTCGGCATCAGTGCGTTTCGCATCCTGCCGGCCGAACTGGGAGCGACGGAAGCAAGGGAATAAGCCCCCCCTTACCCTGTGCATAGTGCTGTGCTAAGGTCATGGCGGGTGTATGCGAGGGACAGGGGAAAGGTGCCGGGCGCAGCATGACCACCATTCTTGTCGTCGATGATTCCAAGTTTTTCCTGTCGGTTCTCAGTTCCAAGCTGCGCTCCGCCGGCTTTTCGGTGATCGGCGCCGCCTCGATCGCCGAGGCGCGTGTCGTGCTGGAAACCCGCCGCGACGAAATCTTCATGGCGCTGTTGGATTTGTTCCTGCCCGACGGCCCCGAGGGCGAGGTGGTCGATCTGGCCATTTCCTTCGGCGTGCCCTCGGTGGTGTTCACCGGTAATTATTCCGAGGATACCCGCGACCGCGTCCTCTCCAAACGGGTCATCGATTATGTGGTCAAGGACGATCCCAGCAGCCTGGACTATCTGACCTCGCTGGTACACCGGCTGGACCACAACCGCTCGATCCGGGCCATGGTGGTGGACGACGCCACCACCGCACGCAAATACATCGCCGATCTGCTGGCGCTTTATCAGTTCCAGGTGGTCGAGGCCACCAATGGCGAACAGGCCTTGCAGCGTCTGGCCGATACCGACAACATCCGGCTGGTCATCACCGATTATCACATGCCGGTGATGGACGGCTTTCAACTGATCAAGAATATCCGCAAGACCTGGCGCCGCGATCAGGTGGCGGTGATCGGGGTGTCGTCTTCAGGGTCAAGCACGCTGTCGGCCAAGTTCATCAAAAGCGGCGCCAATGACTTTTTGAACAAACCGTTCCTGCGCGAGGAATTCTTTTGCCGCATCGCCATGAACGTTGACCTGATGGAACAGGTGGATGCGCTGAAGGCAGCGGCGACCACCGATTACCTGACCGGCATCCCCAACCGCCGTTCGTTCTTCGAGCGCGCCCAGCCGCTTTTAGCCGCCGCCCAACGCGGTCAGGCCGAGGTAGCGGTGGCGCTGATCGATCTGGACCATTTCAAATCCATCAATGACAGTCACGGGCACGAGACCGGCGACACCGCCCTGGCCACCGTCGCCCGCCTGCTGGTGGCGGAATGCCGGCAAACCGATCTGGTCGCCCGTTTCGGCGGCGAGGAATTCTGCGTGCTCGCCTTCAATCTCGCCGGTGAAAGCCGCGACGCGTATTTTGAACGACTGCGCAGCCGTATCAGTGATCTGAACCTGGATTTCAACGGCCAGCCGATCACGCTGAGTGCCAGCATCGGCGTGTCGAGCAATGTCCAATTGGGGCTGGACGGCATGATCGCCGAAGCCGACCAGCAGCTTTATCGGGCTAAACAGGAAGGCCGCAACCGGGTTTGCTGGCTGGACTGATCCGGACAATTTTACTCAAATTATCTTTAGTTGTTGTTTTATTTTATCAACAACACCATTTGTTGCATTTCATTTATCATCGGTTCATCTTGATTATGCCCCCCGCTTTTTGTGGACCATGATCATGAGTGCCGTTGCCCCCGCCCTAGCCCCGTTGCCGCCCCTTATTCCGCCAGCCCAGCCGGTGGAAACCATCCGCGGTTTGCTGCGGCGCGAGGTCGCCATGGTGCTTAAGGATGCCATGCCGGCCCTGACCCTGGTGCCGGTGGAGAAGGTCTATGACCACGTCATGGCCGACCCCATCTTGCTGGAGCAGGCGTTTCGGGTGCTGCGGGCGCAGCCGGAATTGTTCAAGGACATCATCACCACGCCGACCCGAACCATGCCGCAAAGCGACACCGACGCCTTGTGGTGCGGTCGCACCTTGGCGGAAGGCATCGCCCTGGTGGTGCGCGCCTGCGCCCGGCGCTATTTCAAGCAACGGCTGAAGGCGAAAAAATTCGCCCCGCTGCGCCAGCCCGACATCGGTTTCTGGCGCGCGCTTGGCGTTTTGGTCGGCTTGGCCGAACCGCCCCGCCCGGTGACGCGCAAGCCTCAGCCCAGTGCCGGCGACAAGCTTTACGCCGCCATGCGCGATCTGCTGCGTTATGAATGGCAGGTGCCGCTGATCCCGGCCTATTCCAACCTGTCGCCGCAACTGGTCACCTCGTTGGGTGAAAAGCTGTTGGAATACCGCGATCCGCTGAAGGTGCAATTGCTGTCCGAGCAGACCACCGAAAACGCCCTGGTCGATGGCAAGCTGCCGCTGCTTTTGTCCGACGCCCACCGGTTGATGAGCGCCGCGTCCGACAACATCAACGCCGAAGTCTTATGGAACGTCTGCCAGAAGATGCGCATGGCGGCGCTGTTTCCCGGCTACGACACCGCCGAAATGCGCAAGGCGGTATCGCTGGTGGCCGCCACCAGCCCGGCGGCGCTGAAGATTTTGATGCCGGTGCTGGGCGACGATATCCGCAAGTTCACCCTGTACCTGTTCACCGTCTACGGCACTTTCGGACCGGCCCGCTATCGTCAGGTGCTGGGGGCGCAGTGCCAGAATTGGGTGGTCGAGGGCATGGCTCAACGCATCGCCAAGGAACAGCCGCTGTCCGGCACCCATGAAGAAATGAAACGGACCATCGAAAGCTGGTTGGACAGCACCTTGGAGACGGTCACCACCGACGAAAGCCAGCGTGGCGCCATGCTCGACGCCCTCGACAAGGTGCCGGACAAGGGTAAGGGAAAAAGCAAGGCTTGAAAGCCTATTTCCCCGCTTCCGCCGGATCGACGAACAGGACGTTGACCTCGACCGCATTGGGATCGGGCCGTTCCAGCACGATGCGGAAGCTGGAGGTGCCGCCGGGATCAAGCTGGGTCACCGGCGGTTGTTGCAGCTTTTCCTGCACCGGGCTCTTGGTCTTGTCCAGCAGCACCAGCTTCATGGTCGGTACCGGTCGCTGACGGTCGGAAATATTGGCGATGATGCCGCGCACGATCAGCACTTCGGTGTCGTTATGGACGAAGCGTTCGGGCGCGCCGGCATGGCGCAGTTCCAGCCCGGCCCCGGCCTTTTCCCGCCGCAAGCCGGCCTCGCTCAGGATTTCGTGGGCCATGGGCACATAGCCCACCAGCCGGTCCTGGAACACATAGCCGGCGCCGCCCAAGCCGCCCAACAGCAGCAGGATCAGCAGCAGCCACAACCCGCCGGTGCCTTTTTTACGGCTTTCCTTGTTGGCGAACATCTCGGGGATGGGCTGCGGTTCCAGCCCGTCCAAATCCACGTCCATGGGGCGACCGCCGTCGCTGGCGCTGCGGATGTTGAGGGTGGGCACGTCAGGGGCCTCGCCCAGATCCATATCCAGATCGAGGTCGCGACGCGAACTGGCGCCCGCGGATGGCCGCGGCGGCGCCTCGAATTCCAGATCGGGATCGGGATTGCGCACGGGATTGAAGTCGAAGCTGGGCTTGGCCACCGGCTCGGGTTCGGGCGCGAACGAAAAGCTGGGCGGCGGGCTGGGGGCGACATAATCGTCGACCACCGGCGCCTGGAACCATTTATGGCCGCATTTGGCGCATTTCAGCATGCGGCCCTTGGGCTGCAAAGCCTTGTCGGGGACCGAGAAATTGGTGGCGCAAGCGGGACAGCCGATGAGCATGGATTGTGCAAGCCTTCGGAATCGTTACTCGGTTATAGGCATAAGACAGCGCCAACACAAGCGCGCTGGACGAACAAGGATGCCACGTGTCATCCTTCGGCGCGTCTGGAGAGGCAAAATTGCGCAACAATCGCCGTGGCGAAAACATCATCCGCTTTGACAGCGTCGGCCTGCGCTATGGCCTGGGGCCGGAAGTCTTGCGTGACGTCACCTTCGCCTTGCCGTCAGGGTCGTTTCACTTCCTCACCGGATCGTCGGGGGCGGGCAAGTCGTCGCTGATGCGTCTGATGTATCTGGGCTTGCGCCCCACCCGTGGCCGCGTGGTGCTGTTCGACAAGGACATCGCCCTGACCAAGCGCTATGAATTGCCGGCGCTCCGGCGCCGCGTCGGCGTGGTGTTCCAGGATTTCCGCCTGCTCGACCACCTGTCGGCCATGGACAACGTCGCCCTGCCCTTGCGTGTGCGCGGGGTCAAGGAATCGGAAGTGCGCAAGCACGTGCCCGAATTGTTGAACTGGGTCGGCCTGTCGGAACAGATCAATGCCAAGCCGCCGACCTTGTCGGGTGGGCAAAAGCAGCGTGTCGCCATTGCCCGCGCCGTCATCGGTCGCCCTGATCTGCTGCTGGCCGACGAGCCCACCGGCAATGTGGACGATCACATCGCCATGCGGTTGCTGCATCTGTTCGAGGAACTGAATCGCCTGGGCACCACGGTGCTGATCGCTACCCACAACCAGTCGCTGGTCGACCGTTTTTCGCAATATCCGCGTCTGCACATCGAGCGCGGCACGGTGGTGGGGGCTGAATAATGCTGGGCCGCCATTCCGATCTGCCGCTGAAGGGCGACGCCACCAGCCGCTTCCTGCCTTGGCTGGTGGCGCTGATGGTCTATCTGTCGGCGGTGTCGCTGGCCGGCGTCTTCGTCCTCAATGGTCTGGTGCATTCATGGGACCACGACGTATCGGGGACGCTGACCGTGCAGGTGCAGCCGGTCCCGGGTGAAGCCGGCGAGGCCCTGACCGACGAACGGGTGCGTCAGGCGGTCGAACTGATGCGCCGCACCCAAGGCGTGCTGGCCGCCCGCGCGCTCGACAAAAAGCAGATCCTCGCCTTGCTGGAACCCTGGCTGGGCAATACCGACGTGGTCAAGGATCTGCCGTTGCCGCGTCTGATCGACGTCACCATCGACCCCGATGCCAATCTGGAATTGCTGGAACTGGCCGACCGTCTGGCCCGCTCCGTCCCCGGCGCCACCTTGGACGATCACCGGATCTGGCTGTCGCGGCTGATCAACCTGTCGCGCACCACCGAATGGGTGGCCATCGCCATCCTGGTGCTGATCGGCTGCGTCACCTCGGCCACCGTCATCTACGCCACCCGTACCTCCATGGCGGTGCATCGCGGCGTCATCGAGGTGCTGCACCTGATCGGCGCCCATGACGATTATATCGCCCGTCAGTTCGCCGACCGCTCGTTCGCCCTGGGCTTTTCCGGCGGCGTGATCGGGCTGGCCCTGGCGGTTCCGTCCTTGACCGCCATCGGTTGGGCGGCGCGACGCATCGAAGGCGGCTTTCTGCCTTCCTTGTCGCTGCCGGTGACCGGCTGGGTGATGATCGCCATGCTGCCGGTGATCGCCGCCGGTCTGGCCATGCTGACCGCCCGGCTGGCGGTGCATGCCACCTTGGCCCGTATGCCATGAGATCGCGCCACCCGCGCCGCGTCCATCGCCTGGGCGCCGTCCTGGTGGCACTGGCGGCCTTGTGGTCGGGTGGCTTCCTGTGGTTCGTCGATGAAGTGCCGCGCGCCGTCGATGACGAAACCAGCCATACCGACGCCATCGTCGTCCTCACCGGCGGGCGCGAGCGCCTGACCACCGGCCTGGATTTGCTGGAAGCCGGACTGTCGCAGCGCCTGTTCATTTCCGGGGTCTACAAGGGCGTCGATCTGGCCGAAATCATTCAACTAGGGCGCGGCCATGCCGGACTGAAGGACGCGGTGGTGCTGGGCTATGCCGCCGACGACACCGTCGGCAACGCCATCGAGACCGCACTTTGGGCGACCGAGCACAATCTCCGATCCTTGCGCATCGTCACCGGCGCCTATCACATGCCGCGCGCCCTGGCCGAGTTTCGCCACGCCCTGCCCGAAATCACCCTGATCGCCCATCCGGTTTTTCCCGATCAGGTGAAAAGTCGCGAATGGTGGCGCTGGCCCGGCACAGCGGCCTTGCTTGCCACCGAGTATTCGAAGTATTTGGCAGCGATCATCCGCCATTGGTTCCTGCCGAGAAAGGCCGCACCGTGACCGCTTTCCGTTCCGCCGTCTTCTTCGTCCTGTTCCAACTTTGGACCATCACCCTGGGCACCTTGTATCTGCCGCTGCTGGCGGGGCCGAACCGGCTGGTGGGCATGGCGGCCACCTTCTGGGTCCGCGGCACCTTCCTGTTGTTGCGCCTGATCTGCGGCCTGTCCTGGCAGGTGCGCGGCACCGTGCCCCAGGGGCCGGTACTGGTGGCGTCCAAGCATCAATCGACGCTGGAAACTTTCGCCTTTCGCCTGATCCTCGGCGAGCCGGCGGTGATCCTGAAACAGGAATTACTGAAGATCCCGTTCTTCGGCTGGTATCTGGCCAAGACCGGGGTGATCGCCATCGACCGTGCCGCCGGCACCAAGGCGCTGAAGGAAATGGTCAAGGGCGCCGCCAGCGCGGTGGAACAGGGCCGCCCGGTGCTGATCTTCCCCGAAGGCCATCGCCAGCCGGTGGGCGCCCCGCCCGATTACCATACCGGCATCGCCATGATCTATTCCGGCCTCAACATCCCCTGCGTGCCGGCGGCCTTGAACACCGGCCTGTTCTGGGGGCGCGGCAGCTTCGGCAAACGGCCGGGCGTCGCCACCATTCATTTCCTCGACCCCATTGCCCCCGGCATGGACCGCAAGGCCTTCATGGCCGAGTTGCAACGCCAGATCGAAACCGCCAGCGATGCCCTGGCCGCCGAGGCGCGACAGACCTGGCCGTCTTTGGGGTAATATCCGGGGCTATCCCCGGTCCCCGTTTTGACAAACAAGGGGGGTCTGGAGGCGTAAGCCTCCAGCCGCAACCAGGGCGGGAGCCCGCAATGGAAGTTACGCCGCCGCCTTCATCGCCTCGGCGCGCGAGCGCATCTTTTTCCAGGCGAAGCTTTTGGCCGCACTTCCCAGCCAGCCTTGGGGATCAAGGCCGATGACCTTCAAGATCATGTTGACCGCCCGCTCGGTGTGCTTGGGCTGATAGAAGCCATAGGCCCGTGCCGCATAGGCACGGTTGCAGCGCAGCCGGTCGTAGACCATGTCCGCCGGCTCGTTGGCGGCGTGATAGGCGAAAGCCAATTCGTCGTCGTCGGTTTCCTTGATACGACCGATGGCGACCAGGGCGCGGCGGAAGATACCCACCCCTTCGGCATCCATGTACCGCTTCATGTAATCGTAGAACCACTTGTAGTGGCGGAACTCGTCGCCGGCGATGCGATGACAGATGGCCTTCAACACCGGTTCGTCGGTGGCGTCGCGCAGGGCGCTGTAAAACGACGAGGTGCCGGTCTCGACGATGCAGCGGGCCAGCAATTCACCGGTCTGCGAACCGCGAACCGAGGAATCCAGCTCGATCGGGACCTTGTAGCCATCGGTGAAGCGCTTGAAGCGCTGGGCGAAGTTGAAATCCGGATCGGCCAATTCAGCGTAACGGCCCAGCACGTCGCCATGCTGGACCTCTTCCTTGCGCCATTGCACCGCCAATTGCTTGAAAGCGGGATCATTGGTGAAGATGCGGCCCAGATATTCGGTGTAATCGCCGGCATTGCGCTCGACCATGGAAGCGGCCTTGACCACCATCAGAATATCGGGGGACAGCTTGCTGCCGTCAAAATCAGCCCACGGGATGTCCTCTGGGGTCCAATGCGTCATCTTGTCGATCCACTGCTGACTGTGCTCGGCGGACATTGTGTTACAACCGCGTTGCGTTTCAAGGTCAAAACGAAAAAAGGCCGGCGCAATGGCCGGCCTTTTTCCAATAATATCTCCATCCTTAATGGATGGCCGCCTGAAGGGCGGTAGCAATCAGCATCCGCTGATCGGCCGCAGCCTTTTCGGCGTCGGTCTTGGCGTCGGCGATGGCTTCGCGCGCGTCTTGCAAGCGGGCAGAAGCCATGTCGGCGGTGATGTCGGCCACCGGAATGGCTTCCTCCGCCAGCACGGTCACGCGTTCTTCGTTCACCTCGGCGAAGCCGCCGGCAACGAAGATGCGATTGCCGATCTTGCCATCGTTATGGACGTTGATCACGCCCGGACGGACGGTGGTGATCATGGGGGCGTGCAGCGCCAGGGCACCGAAATCACCTTCGGAGCCGGGAACCACAACCATGTCGACGGATTCGCTGATCAACAGCTTAGCCGGCGACACCAGTTCGAACTTGATCTTCTCGGCCATGCGCCGTGTTCCTTACGCTTGAACCCGAGGATCGGGCGGCAGTCCCGCAAGCGGGCGGGACTGCCTGATCCCGTTACTTACGCAGCGTCGGCGGCCAGCTTCTTGGCCTTCTCGATCACTTCCTCGATACCGCCAACCATGTAGAAGGCGGCTTCCGGCAGATGATCGTATTCACCGGCGCAGATGGCCTTGAACGACTTGACGGTCTCTTCGATGGCCACCAGCTTGCCGGGCGAACCGGTGAACACTTCGGCCACGTGGAACGGCTGCGACAGGAAGCGCTGGATCTTACGCGCGCGGGTCACAACCAGCTTGTCTTCTTCCGACAGTTCGTCCATGCCCAAGATGGCAATGATGTCCTGCAGCGACTTGTAGGTCTGCAAGATACGCTGCACTTCACGGGCAACACCGTAATGCTCTTCACCGACGATGCGGGGATCGAGCGCGCGCGAGGTCGAGTCCAGCGGATCGACGGCCGGGAAAATGGCCATTTCAGCGATGGAACGCGACAACACGGTGGTGGCATCCAAGTGGGCGAACGACGCGGCCGGGGCCGGATCGGTCAGATCGTCGGCCGGCACGTAAATGGCCTGCACCGAGGTGATCGAACCCTTCTTGGTCGAGGTGATGCGTTCCTGCAGGGCGCCCATATCGGTGGCCAGGGTGGGCTGATAACCCACGGCCGACGGGATGCGGCCCAACAGCGCGGACACTTCGGAACCGGCCTGGGTGAAGCGGAAGATGTTGTCGACGAAGAACAGAACGTCCTGGCCTTCTTCATCGCGGAAGTATTCAGCGACGGTCAGACCCGACAGGGCGACGCGAGCGCGGGCGCCCGGCGGTTCGTTCATCTGACCATAGACCAGGGCCACCTTCGAGCCCGGGCCATCGATCTTGATGACGCCCGATTCCATCATTTCGTGATAGAGATCGTTACCTTCACGGGTACGCTCGCCGACACCGGCGAACACCGACACACCACCGTGCGCCTTGGCGACGTTGTTGATCAGTTCCATGATGGTCACGGTCTTGCCGACGCCGGCGCCGCCGAACAGGCCGATCTTGCCGCCCTTCAGGTAGGGCGCCAGCAGGTCGATGACCTTGATGCCGGTGACCAGGATTTCCGCATCGGTCGACTGATCGATGAAGGCCGGGGCCTCGGCATGGATCGGACGGGTCTGGGTGTTGCCGACCGGACCGCGCTCGTCGATGGGATCGCCGATGACGTTCAGGATACGGCCCAGGGTCTCGGGGCCGACCGGCATCTGGATGGCCGAACCGGTATCGGTCACTTCCTGACCGCGGACCATGCCGTCGGTCGAGTCCATGGCGATGGCGCGGACGGTGTTTTCGCCCAGATGCTGGGCCACTTCCAGAACCAGCAGGTTACCATTGTTGGTGGTGTGAAGCGCGTTCAGGATGGCCGGCAGCTGGCCCTCGAAGCGCACGTCCACGACGGCGCCCAAAACCTGGGTGATCGTGCCGACGTTAGTGTTAGCCATTGTGAGCTCCTACTTTTCCTTACAGCGCTTCGGCGCCGGAGATGATTTCGATGAGTTCCTTGGTGATCTGAGCCTGACGCGACCGGTTGTACTTGATGGTCAGGCCGTTGATCATGTCGCCCGCGTTGCGCGTCGCGTTGTCCATAGCAGTCATACGCGCGCCCTGTTCGGACGCCTGGCTTTCCAAGGTGGAGCGGAAAATCTGGATCGCCAGATTGCGCGGCACCAAGGTGGCCAGGATTTCTTCTTCGCTCGGCTCGAACTCGTAGGTGGCCTTGAGCTCGCCCGACTTATCCTCGCCCGCCGGGACGGCGAACGGGATCAGCTGCTGGCGGGTCACCACTTGCGAGATGGCCGACTGGAACCGGTTGTAGACGACGGTGCAGATGTCGAATTCACCGGCGTTGAACATGGTGATGACCTTCGACGCAACCATGTCGGCTTCGGGGAAGGTGATGCCCTTGCGGCCAAGCCCCTCGAAGCCTTCGATCAGATTGGAACCGAAGTCGCGCTTGATCTGCTCGCGGCCCTTGCGGCCCACGGGCAGGATCTTCACCGTCTTGCCATCGCGGATCAGGTCGGCGGTCAACCGCCGGACGTCACGCACGATGGACGAGTTGAAACCGCCACACAGACCGCGATCGGCGGTCACCATGACGATCAGGTGCACGTCGGACTTGCCGTTGCCGGCCAGCATGGCGGGAGCACCCGCCTGACCAGCCAGCGAACCCGCCAGGGTTCCCAGCATCCGTTCCATGCGTTCGGCGAAGGGTCGGGCCGCTTCCGCCGCGCTTTGGGCGCGACGGAGCTTCGAGGCTGCGACCATCTTCATGGCTGAGGTGATCTTACGCGTCGACTTGACGCTGACGATCCTCAGCCGTAGGTCTTTAAGACTCGGCATCGGGTGCTAAACCCCTTACGCGAAGGTCTTGGCGTAACCGTCCAGGAAAGCCTTCAGCTTGCCTTCGGTGTCGCCGCTGATCTGCTTTTCGGTCGCGATAGCGGTCAAGACTTCCGGCGCCTTGGCCTTGATCTCGGACAGCAGGCCCTTTTCGAAGCGACCGACGTCGCGGACGTCGAGCTTGTCCAGGTAACCCTTCACACCGGCGAAGATGGAAACCACTTCCTCTTCGGTCGACATGGGGGCGAACTGGGGCTGCTTCAGCAGTTCGGTCAGACGGGCACCACGGGCCAGCAACTTCTGGGTCGCGGGGTCGAGGTCCGAGGCGAACTGGGCGAAGGCGGCCATTTCACGATACTGGGCCAGTTCCATCTTGATGGTACCAGCGACCTGCTTCATGGCCTTGATCTGGGCGGCGGAGCCGACGCGCGACACCGACAGACCGACGTTCACGGCAGGGCGGATACCCTTATAGAACAGTTCGGTTTCCAGGAAGATCTGACCGTCGGTGATGGAAATCACGTTGGTCGGAATGTAGGCCGACACGTCGTTGGCCTGGGTTTCGATGACCGGCAAGGCGGTCAGCGAACCAGCACCGGCGGCGTCGCCCATCTTGGCGGCGCGTTCCAGCAGACGCGAGTGGAGATAGAACACGTCGCCCGGATAGGCTTCGCGGCCCGGCGGACGGCGCAGCAGCAGCGACATCTGGCGATAAGCGACGGCCTGCTTGGACAGATCATCATAAATGATCAGGGCATGCATGCCGTTGTCGCGGAAATATTCGCCCATGGTGCAGCCGGTGTAGGGCGCAATGAACTGCAGCGGAGCAGCTTCCGAGGCGGTGGCGGCGACGACGATGGTGTAATCCATCGCACCGTAATCGGTCAGGGTCTTGACGATCTGAGCGACGGTGGAGCGCTTCTGGCCGACGGCCACGTAGATGCAGAACAGCTTGTCTTTTTCGACCGACTGATCGTGCCAACGCTTCTGATTGATGATGGTGTCGACCAGAATGGCGGTCTTGCCGGTCTGACGGTCACCGATCACCAGCTCGCGCTGGCCGCGTCCGATGGGGATCAGGGCGTCGACGGCCTTGATACCGGTGGACATGGGCTCGTGCACCGACTTACGCGGAATGATGCCCGGGGCCTTGACGTCCACACGGGACATGCCCGACGCGTCGATCGGGCCCTTGCCGTCGATGGGGTTGCCCAAGCCATCAACGACACGGCCCAACAGGCCCTTGCCGACGGGGACTTCGACGATGGCGCCGGTCCGCTTGACGGTGTCGCCTTCCTTGATGGCGCGGTCGTCGCCGAAGATCACGATACCGACATTGTCGGTCTCGAGGTTCAGCGCCATACCCTTGATGCCGCCAGGGAATTCAACCATTTCACCGGCCTGGACCTTGTCCAGACCATGCACACGGGCGATACCGTCACCAACCGAGAGCACCTGGCCTACCTCGGCGACTTCCGCCTCGGTACCGAAATTGGCGATCTGTTGCTTGAGGATCGCGGAGATCTCAGCCGCGCGGATTTCCATTATCCAACCCCTTTCATGGCAAGCTTGAGGTGCTGCAGCTTCGTCTTCAGCGAGCTGTCAACCATACGGGAACCAACCTTGACGACCATCCCACCCAACAGGCTGGGATCGACAGCCACGTCGACGGCAACATTGCCCCCGCACGCGGACTTCAAGGAGGAAACCAGAGCGTCGAGTTGGCTTTGACTGAGCTGAGCCGCCGAAGTCACCTGAGCGGAGACCTCGCCCCGCTTCTTGGCCAGCAACCCGAGGAAGGCCCGGATCATGGCAGGAAGCGAGTTCAAGCGGCGATGGCTAGCCACCAACCCGAGAAAATTCTTGGTCAGTCCATGGAACTGGGCGGCGTCGGACAGAGCGGCCACGGCCTTGCCCTGTTCGGCGCGCTTCAGCGCGGGACTATCGAGAAGACGGTTGAGATCCGCGCTGTCGCGAATCATCGCCTTCAGGCTTTTGAGGTCGCCCGCCACCTGATCAAGAACGCTCTGGCCATCGGCCAGATCGAACAGTGCGGTAGCGTAGCGGTCGGCGATCACGCCAGTAGTTTCTGAGGGCACCTGGGCAAGTCCTTCGGGTCAGGTCGAAAACGAATTCGCCGGCAGCCAATAAAGCATTGATTTTAAATATTTTGCGACGCAGCAGACGTTTCCCCCTCCCACGAGCGCGGAGGTTAACTAACACATCGGGTATTGCGTTGCAAGACGACTCAGTAGCCTTGCGGCACAAGGCGTTCAGAAAGTCGCCCCACCCGGTCAGGCGGGGCACACTCCACCCCGGCGCCTACCCTAGAGAAAACCATAGGGGTCGACATCCACCTGAACCCTGATGGCGCTGGGCGCCGGCACCGCCGCCAGCCAAGCCCTGAGCGGCCCGTGCAGGGCCACATCGCGCCGCACCTTGATCAGGAAACGGCGGCGATGACGCCCGCGTAACAAGGCCAGCGGCGCCGGAGCCGGACCGATAACCTGGAATCCCTCTAAACTTGGTGCGGCCCGGGCCAGCTTGCGGGCGAAATCATCCACCGCCCCGGCTTCGGGCCCGGAAACGATCAGGGCGGCCAGTCGGCCATAGGGCGGCATGCCGGCCAGACGCCGCGCCTCGGCCTCGGCCTCGATGAAATCGTCGCGCCCGCCCGAGGTCAGGGCAACCATCACCGGATGGGCAGGTTGGAAGGTCTGCAACAGCACCCGCCCTGGTCGCTCGGCCCGACCGGCGCGCCCGGCCACCTGACAGAGCAACTGGTGGGTGCGTTCGCCGGCGCGCAGATCGCCGCCATCCAGACCAAGATCGGCATCGACAACGCCGACCAGGGTCAACAAGGGGAAGTGATAGCCCTTGGCGACGATCTGGGTGCCGATCAACAGATCGATCTCGTGCTCGGCCACCCGGCGGACGAAATCGGCGGCCTGTTGCGGTCCGGTCACCGTGTCCGACGCCATCACCCCGATACGGGCATTGGGGAAGCGATGCGCCGCTTCCTCGGCGATGCGCTCGACGCCGGGACCGCAGGCGGCGAAACTGTCCTCGGCCTCGCATTGGGGGCACTTGGTCGGTGGACGGACATGGTGGCCGCAATGGTGGCAGACCATGCGCCCGGCCCCCCGATGCTCGACCAGCCAAGCGGTGCAATGGGGGCATTGCAGCCGGTGGCCGCATTTGCGGCACAGCGTCAGGGGGGCATAGCCGCGGCGATTGAGGAACAGCATGGCCTGCTCCCCCGCCGCCAGCGTGTCCTCCACCGCCTTGACCAGCAGGGGCGACAGCCAGAAGCCACGCGGCGGCGGGTCGCGGCGCAGATCGATCAGGTCCATCGTCGGCAAGGCCGCTCCGGCATGGCGGTCGGGCAGGTGCAGGCGGGTATAGCGGCCCGAGGCGATATTGGCCACGGTCTCCATGGACGGCGTGGCCGAGGCCAGCACCACAGGACAACCGCCCAATTGCCCACGCACCACCGCCATGTCGCGGGCATGATAGGCGACGCCGTCATCCTGTTTGAAGCCGGCATCGTGTTCTTCATCGACGATCAGCAGTCCCAGCTCCTTATAAGGAAGGAACAAGGCCGAGCGGGCGCCGACCACCACCTTGGCCGTGCCTGCCGCCACCGCCCGCCAGGTATCGCGGCGCTTGGCATCGGACAATTCGGAATGCCATTGCGCCGGCTCGACGCCGAAACGGCGGCGGAAGCGCTCCAGCCACTGCGCCGACAGGGCGATTTCCGGCAGCAGCACCAGGGATTGCCGCCCGGCGGCCAGGCCGGCGGCGATGGCCTCGAAATAAACCTCGGTCTTGCCCGAGCCGGTGACGCCGTCAATGACGGAAACGGAAAAGCCGCCCGCCACCGCCTGACGCAGATGATCCGCCGCCGCCTGCTGACCCGGCGACAGGCTGGGACCGGGATGATCGGGATCGGGGCTGGCGAAGGGCGGTGGCGGCGCCATGGGCACCGGCTCCAGGGCGCCGGCCTCCAGCAATCCCTTGACCACGGCGGGGCCGACCCCGGCCTCGCGCGCCAGATCGGCGGGCAACAAGGGCGGCAAATCGCCCGCCACCCGCAACACCCGCCGCCGCGCCTCGGTCAACTTGATCTCGGGCAGCACCACTGCCGCCCGGCAGGCGACCAGATCGCGCACCGGTTCCAGCGCCTGGGGCACGCTCATGGCCATGCGCAGCACCGCGCCCGGCGGCGCGATGGTATAGCCGGCCACCCAATCGATGAATTTACGGCTGATCGCCGGCAAGGGCGGGCAGGACAGCCGCCGGATCACCGGCTTCAGCTTGGCTTCGGCGACACCGCCGGTGGCCTCGCCCCACACCACGCCAATCACTTCGCGCCGGCCCAAAGGCACGGCGACGAAATCCCCCGCCTGCAGGCTTTCCACCCCGGTCAGATAATCGTACAGTCCGGCCAAGGGCAGGGGCAGCAGCACCGCCACGCGCGAATGCGGAGAAAATTGACGGCTGGGGTTGGCGGCGACGGAAACCATGGTCTAAACTTAGCGGCCAAGAGCCAAGAAGCAATCACCCTGTTGCCAAACTAAGGAAACGTGATGGTGCGCAAGCGCGATGATGCCCTGTTGAGCGAGCCGGCGCTGACCGACAAGCAGGTCGCGGCCTATCTGCGCCAGCACCCCGACTTCCTGCTGCGGCACACCGAGTTGGTCACCACGCTGTCGCCGCCATCGCGCTGGCCCGGCTCGGACGGCATCGTCGACATGCAGGCCTTCATGATCGAACGCCTGAAAGAGGAAATCGACCGGGTCAAGGGCGCGGCCGAGACCCTGATCCACACCAGCCGTTCCAACATGAGCACCCAGAACCGCACGCACGAGGCGGTGCTGGCCCTGCTGTCGGCCTCCGACATGGCCGGGCTGGCTCAGGTGGTCGCCGACGATCTGGCCCCGGTACTTGATGTGGACGTCGCCGCCCTGGCCTTTGAGGATTGGCTGCTGCCGCTGCCGGCCCTGACCGCACCGGGTATCCTGCGCCTGCCCGCCGGCAGCGTCGACCGCATCATGGGCGGCCCCGATCACGATTGCGCGCTTAACGAACAGATGCCCGGCGACCCGGCGGTGTTCGGCGACGGCGCCGGACTGGTGTCGTCCTCGGCCCAGGTCCGCCTGAAACCGGGCGGCCAGTGCCCGCCCGGCCTGCTGGCCCTGGGCTCGCGCCATGGCCGCACCTTCCATTCCGGCCAGGGCACCGAGCTGATCACCTTCCTCGCCCGCGTCGTCGATACCAGCGTACGCCGCTTCGTCGGTTGAGGTTGAGGCCGGGCACCGACATTGCTATCATTTTTGATAGCACTCTAGGAGAGCCGGTCATGGGATCCGTGGTCATCCGCAATCTGGACGATGCCATCATCAACCAGTTCCGCACCAAGGCCGAGTTGAACAACCGGTCGCTGGAAGCCGAACTGCGCGAGGCCCTGGCCGCCCAGGCGCCGCTGACGCCGGCGCAGAAGCTGGCCCTGGTGGAAAAGGTGGCGGCCATGTCGCCGCCTCGGGCCGAGGACAGCACCCACCTGATCCGCCAGGATCGCGACAGCCGATGAGCTTGGTGATCGACACCAGCATCGCCGTCAAATGGCTGTTCGAGGAAGAAGGCAGCGGCCAGGCCCGCGCCCTACTCTCGGGGGGCGAAACCCTGGTCGCCCCCGACCTGCTGGCGGTGGAATTCGCCAATGCCGCCTGGAAACTGGCCCGCACCGGCAAGGCCAGCCCCAGCCACGCCGAGATCGCCGTGGCCACCCTGCCGACCATGATCGCCCATTTCCATTCATCGGTGCCCCTGGCCGCCGCTGCCCTGGATTTGGCCCGCCGGCTGGACCATCCGGTCTACGACTGCCTTTACCTGGCCCTGGCGCAATCCCTGGGGGCCCGGCTGGTCACCGCCGACCGCAAGCTGGCGGCGCGGCTGGAGGGCAGCGACCTGGCCCCCTTGGTCGAGGTCCTGGCCTGATGCCCCCCGCCCCCATCCATTTCGCCGCCCGCCCCGATCTGGCCGCCGCCATCGGCCAATGGCGCGACTGGCTGGCCGGGGAAAAGCGATCGAGCCCGCATACCCTGGACGGCTATGCCCGCGACGTCTCCGCCTTCACCACCTTTCTGCTGGGACATCTGGGGGGCGAGGCCGATCTGGCGGCGCTGGGGCAATTGCAACCCGCCGATTTCCGGGCCTTTCTCGCCGCCCGGCAGGCCGATGGCCTGGGGCGGTCGTCGGTGGCCCGACTGATGAGTTCCCTGCGCGGCTTCTTCAAATATCTCGACCGCCACGATCTGGTGCACAACCCGGCCATCAACGCGGTGAAATCGCCGCGTCCGCCCAAATCGCTGCCCAAGCCCCTGGCCGCCGAAGATGCCATCGAGGCGCTGTCGACCGCCGGCGAACTGCACGACGAGCCGTGGCTGGCGGCGCGCGACGTTGCCTTGTTCACCCTGCTCTACGGTTGCGGCCTGCGTCTGGGCGAGGCACTTGCCTTGCAAAAGCGCGACATCCCAGCCGGTGATGCCATGACCATCACCGGCAAGGGCCGCAAACAACGGCTGGTGCCGGTGCTGCCCATCGTCCGTCAGGCTATCGGCGAATACGTCACCTTATGTCCGCACCCGCTCGCCGCCGACGGGCCGCTGTTCGTCGGCGCCCGCGGCGGGCTCTTGAACCCAGGGGTGGTGCAGCGGCAGATGCGCCGCCTGCGCGCCCTGATGGGCCTACCCGACACGGCGACGCCGCATGCGCTCCGGCATTCCTTCGCCACCCATCTGTTGGCCGGCGGCGGCGATTTGCGCACCATCCAGGAATTGCTGGGCCATGCGTCGCTGTCCACCACCCAACGCTATACCCAGGTGGACGAGGCGCGCCTGACCCGCGCCTATCGCGACGCCCATCCCCGTGCCAAGGGCTGAACCATGGAAAGACGCATCTTCGAACTGGCCGACGAGGCCGCCACCCGCCGCCTGGGCAAAATGTTGGCCGCCCTGGCCCGCCCCGGCGACGTCATCATGCTGCACGGCACCTTGGGCATGGGCAAAAGCACGCTGGCGCGATCCTTCATCCAGACCCTGACCAGCACCGACGAGGAAGTGCCCAGCCCCACCTTCACCCTGGTGCAGATGTATGAAGGCGCAAACGGCGATATCTGGCATTTCGACCTCTATCGCCTGGACAAGCCGGAGGATGCCTTTGAACTGGGCATCGAGGACGCCTTCGCCGACGGCATCAGCCTGATCGAATGGCCCGACCGTCTGGGTCGGCTGGCGCCGCGCCGGCGGCTGGAAATCCACTTGCATCTGGGCCAGCACGATACCGCCCGCCGGGCGGAATTGATCTCGCACGACCAATGGAACGACCGCTTGGGAGACCTCGACCTATGACCGACCGCTCGCGGGCGCTTGACCATTTCCTGCATCAGGCCGGCTGGGGCGCGGCGGAGCGCGCAGTGTTGGCCGGCGACGCCAGCTTCCGCCGCTATGACCGCCTGCATCTGAACGGACAGCCCGCCGTGCTGATGGACGCGCCACCGCCGCAAGAAGACGTGCGCCCGTTCATCCGCATCGCCCGCCAATTAGCGCATTTGGGCTATTCCGCCCCCCGCATCCTGGCCGAGGACGTGGAACACGGTTTCCTGCTGCTGGAGGATCTGGGCGACAGCACCTATACCCGCCAGTTGAAGGCGGGCGCTCCTGAGGAGCATCTGTACGCCCTGGCCATGGATGTGCTGGCCGACCTGCATGGCCGCGCCGATGCGGTCCCCGCCGGCACCCCCGCTTACGATGACGAGCGATTGCTGACCGAGGCCTGCCTGCTGACCGACTGGTACATGCCCGCCGTGCTCGGTCGCGACACCACCCCCGCCCTGCGCGACGAATACCGTCGTCTGTGGCTGGAGGTTCTGCCCGTCGCCCGCGCCATCCCCGACACCTTGGTGTTGCGCGATTTTCACGTCGACAATCTGATGCTGCTGGACCGCCCCGGTCTGGCCGCCTGCGGCTTGCTGGACTTTCAGGACGCGGTCAGCGGCCCGCTGACCTATGATCCCATGAGCCTGCTGGAGGACGCACGCCGCGATATCGACCCCGATCTGATCGCGCGGATGAAGGCGCGTTATCTCGCCCGCCTGCCCGCTCTGGACCCTGACAGCTTCGCCGCGTCGTGGGCGGTGCTGGCGGCGCAGCGCCACGCCAAGGTCATCGGCATCTTCACCCGTCTGTGCAAGCGCGACGGCAAGCCCGGCTATCTGGTCCATATCCCGCGGGTGTGGCGCTTGCTGGAACAAGCCTGCGCCCACCCGGCCCTGGCGGCGGTGAAGGACTGGCTCGATACCCATATCCCAGCGGAACAACGCACGGTGCCATCGCCATGAGTTGCCGCCCCACCCACGCCATGGTTCTGGCCGCCGGTCTGGGCCTGCGCATGCGCCCGATCACCGCGACCCTGCCCAAGCCGCTGGTGCCGGTGGCCGGTCGCACCATGCTGGACCGGGCGCTTGATCACCTGGACCGGGCGGGTGTGGCCCACAAGGTGGTCAACACCCACTGGCTGCCGGAAAAGATCGCCGCCCATCTGGCCGGTCGCACCGACATCACCCTGTCGCCCGAGCCCGAGTTGCTGGAAACCGGCGGCGGCGTCACCCAGGCCTTGCCGCTGTTGGGAACCGGACCGTTCTATGTGGTCAATTCCGACATCATCTGGACCGATGGCGGTGCCGACAGCGCGCTGTCCCGGCTGGCGCAGATGTGGGACGACAGCCGCATGGACGCGCTGCTGCTGCTGCAACGCACCGCCACCGCCTTGGGCTATGACGGTGCCGGCGACTTCTTTCTGTCGCCCGACGGCATCCCCCGTCGGCGCGGCAATGCCCCGGTGGCGCCTTTGTTGTTTTCCGGCGTGCAAATCCTGTCGCCGCGCTTGTTCGCCGAGGCGCCGGCTGGCAAATTCTCGTTGAACGTGCTGTACGACCGCGCCCTGGAAGAGGGCCGGCTGTTCGGTCTGGTCCATGACGGCCGCTGGTACCATGTGGGCACACCCGAGGCGCTGCCCCTGGTCGAGCAGGCCCTCGACGCCGAGGAACCCATCCAGCCATGAGCGACGCGGCAGCCGGTTCGGTCTTCACCATCGCCCCCGGCCTGCCCTTCGTCGATGTGCTGGCCGGCCACCTGCTGCGTCAGGCCGGCGGCGACCCGCTGCGTCTGGCCGAATGCGTGGTGCTGCTGCCCAACCGCCGCGCCTGCCGGGCCTTGCGCGACGCCTTCCTGCGCCTGTCGGGCGGCCAACCCTTGCTGCTGCCGCGCCTGAAACCCATCGAGCCCGACCAGGACGATATTTCCGACCTCGACCTGCTGACCCCCGGCGGCCTGGACATCCCGGCGGCGGTGCCGCCCATCGAGCGCCACCTGATCCTGACCCGGCTGGTGTTGCAGATGGGAGCGGGACGCGGCGGCCTGCCGCCCAGCCCCGATCAGGCGGCACGGCTGGCGCGCGAATTGGGCGAGCTGCTGGACAGCGTCCATATCGAGGAAGTGCCCTTCGACCGCCTCGACACCCTGGCCCCCGACGAATACGCCGCCCATTGGCAGATCACCATCGACTTTCTGAAGATCGTCACCACCCACTGGCCGGCGCTGCTGGGTGGGCGCATCGATCACCAGCAATGGGTCAACCGGGTGCTCGACGCCCAAGGGGCGTTGTGGCGCGCCGATCCGCCCGATCATCCGGTGGTGGCGGCGGGGTCCACCGGGTCGCGCCCGGCCAGCGCCCGCTTGCTCGCCACCATCGCCGGCCTGCCCCACGGCCAGGTGGTGCTGCCCGGCCTGGATTTGCACATGGATGCGCAATCGTGGGAGGCCTTGGACGACAGCCACCCGCAATTCGCCCATAAGCATTTGCTGGAACGCCTGGGGCTGACCCGCCGTCAGGTCTTGCCGCTGACGCCCCAGCCCGACCCGCGCGCCGCCCGTTCTGCCCTGCTGGCCGAGGCGCTGCGCCCCGCCGCCACCTGCGAGGCGTGGCGGCATCTGCGCGACTTCCCCAACGCCCTGGACGGTGTCGCCCTGATCGATGCCCCAGGCCCGCGCGAGGAAGCCGGGGCCATCGCCCTGGCCCTGCGTCAGGCGCTGGAGACCGACACCCAGACCGCCGCCCTGGTCACCCCCGACCGCGACCTCGCCCGCCGCGTCGCCGCCGAGTTGGAACGCTGGGACATCGCCATCGACGATTCCGCCGGCAGGCCGTTGATGCTGACCGAGCCCGGCGCCTTCCTGCGCCTGCTGGCCGAGGCGGTGGCCGACGGCTTCCCTCCCCATGCCACCTTGGCCTTGTGCAAGCATCCCTTGGCCGCCGCCGGGCTGGACCCCATCCGTTTCCGCGCCCTGACCCGGCGGCTGGAAACCAAGGAAATCCTGCGCGGTCCCCGCCCCGCCCCCGGCCTGGGCGGCCTGCGCGCCGCCTGCGCTGGTGATGCCCGGCTGATCGGCTGGCTGGATGCGCTGGAAAGCGCCCTGGCTCCGTTCATCACCCTGATGGCCGCCGAATCCGCGCCCTTGGCCGATCTGCTGCGCGCCCATATGGAAGCCGCCGAGGCCCTGGCCGCCGACCATGCCAATCCCGGCCCGGCCCGGCTGTGGCGGGGCGAGGCGGGGGAGGCCCTGGCCCGCTTCGCCGGCGATCTGGCCGAGGCGCTGGCCACCATCGGCGCCATGTTCACCCCGCTACCGCCACGCTTCTACCCGGCCTTGTTCGACGAATTGCTGTCGGGCCGGGTGGTCCGCCCCCATTGGGGCCGCCATCCCCGCCTGTTCATCTGGGGACCGATGGAAGCGCGGCTGCAACATGCCGATGTGATGATCCTGGCCGGCCTCAACGAAGGGACTTGGCCGGGCAAGGCCGAGGCCGATCCGTGGATGAGCCGGCCCATGCGCAAGGCCTTCGGCCTGCCGGCGCCCGAGCGGCGGATCGGCCAATCGGCCCATGACTTCGCCCAGGCTTTCGCCGCGCCGCGCGTGTTGCTGTCGCGTTCGTCGCGGTCCGAGGGCGCCCCCACCGTGCCGTCACGCTGGTTGATGCGACTGGATGCGGTGATGGGGGCACGCGGCTTGGCCTTTGCCCATCCGCAATGGGAATGGCTGGCTTGGCACGCCTTGCTCGACCGCGCAGAAACCCGCGCCCGCATCGAACGCCCGGCGCCCAGGCCGCCCATCGAGGCGAGGCCGCGCACCGTCTCGGTCACCGAGGTGGAGACCTGGATGCGCGACCCCTATGGCCTTTACGCCAAGAAGGTGCTGAAGCTGAAGGCACTGCCGGAGATCGACGCCGATCCCGGCGCCGCCGATTACGGGTCGTTGGTGCATGAAGCGGTCGAGCAATTCCTGCTCGCTTATCCCGGCGCCTTGCCCGATGACGCCGAGGCCAAGCTGTTGGCGGTGGGGGAAGCCGTGTTCGCCCAGGCGTTGGAGCGGCCCGGCGTATGGGCGTTCTGGTGGCCGCGCTTTCGCGCCGTCGCCCGCTGGCTGGCGACGCATGAAAAAAAGCGCCGCTCCGAATTGGCGGCCATTCACACCGAGATCAAGGGCTCGCTCGAGATGGAAGGCCCCGCCGGTCCCTTCCTGCTGCACGCCCGCGCCGACCGGGTGGATGTGCTGAAGGACGGCAGCTTGGCCCTGATCGATTACAAGACCGGCCAGCCGCCCAGCCCCAAGGAAGTGGCCGCCGGCTATGCGCCGCAATTACCGCTGGAAGCGGCCATCGCCCACTTCGGCGGCTTCGACGGCATTGCTCCGGCTGCGGTGTCACAGATGCTGTACTGGCGGCTGAAGGGCGGGGCTGAAGGCGGCGAGGAGAAATCAGCCGGCGCCGATCCCAAGCAACTGACTGACGACGCGCTGGAAGGCCTCTACGGCCTGATCGCCGCTTTCGACGATGCCAACACCCCCTATGAGGCCCGCCCCCATCCCGACCGTGCGCCGAAATATTCCGACTACCTGCATCTGGCCCGCGTCAAGGAATGGGCGGTGGCCGGGGAAGAGGAAGGGGAGTGAAATGACACGGATGGACACGGATAAACACGGATGAATATCCAGATCGACAGATCTTGCGAGAAATTGACCGAAGGCGTTATCGGCGCAGCCTTTGAGGTCGCCAATATACTTGGCCATGGCTTTCTCGAAGCTGTCTATCGCAAGGCATTGTTGCATGAACTGGTTCTGCACGGATTTTCCACACAACAGGAAGTTCCATTCCAGATCAGCTACAAAGGCGCCGCCATGGGATGTTACGTGGCTGATTTGGTCGTCGAAAATCGTGTCATCATCGAACTGAAGGCGGTTGAAGGATTGAATGGACACCATGTTGGCCAACTCCTGAACTACCTGAAAGCCAGCAAAACTGAAGTTGGTCTACTGTTGAACTTCGGCAAACCCCGCCTCGAATTTAAACGGGTGCTGCGATGACCACCGCCTTCCTTCATCCGTGTTCATCCGTGTCAATCCGTGTCATTTTCCCTCGGGTACTCCCATGATCGTCGAAGCCAGCAATCGCCAGCGTCAGGCCGCCGATCCCACCGCTTCGGTGTGGGTGGCGGCGTCGGCGGGCACCGGCAAGACCAAGGTGCTGACCGACCGCGTGCTCAACCTGCTGCTGGCCGGTAACGCGCCGCACAAGCTTTTGTGCCTGACCTTCACCAAGGCCGCCGCCGCCGAGATGAGCAACCGCATCAACGCCAAGCTGGCCACCTGGGCGGTGGCCGACGATGCCAGCTTGGACCAGACCCTGACCGAATTGCTGGGCCGCCCGCCCACCCCGCCCGAAACCATCCGGGCGCGCCGTCTGTTCGCCCAGGTGCTGGATGCGCCCGGCGGCATGCATATGGAAACCATCCATGCCTTTTGCCAGTCGCTGCTGCGTCGCTTTCCACTGGAAGCCGGCATCGCGCCGCACTTCCAGGTCATGGACGACCGCGATGCCGGCGAATTGCTGGACGAAGCCAAGGAAGAGGTGCTGACCCACGCCCGCCACGGCGCCGATGCGCATCTGGCCGCCGCCCTCGATCAGGTCACCCGCCATGTGCACGAAACCGGCTTTCCCGACCTGCTGGCCGAGTTGGCCGGCGACCGGGGCCGGCTGAAACGCCTGCTTGAGCGCGAAGGCGGCATCGACGGCGCCATCCAGGCCATGCGCACCCGTCTGGGCTTGGAATCCGGCGATACCGCCGAAACCATCCTGGCCGCCGCCTGCACCGATGAAGCCTGCAACGCCGCCAGCTTGCGTCAGGCGGTGCCCATCTTGCTGAATGGCGCCAAGACCGACCAAGAGAAAGGCACACGGCTGGCCGCCTGGCTGGCCGCGCCCGAGACCCGGGCCCAAGGCTTCGCCGAGTATTGCCTCGCCGTCCTGACCGCCAAGGGCGAGATGCGGGCCAAGCTGGTGACCAATGGCTTGCGCGATGCCCATCCCTGGCTGGAACCGGCCTTGCAGACCGAGGCCGAACGGCTGATCCGCGTCAATGCCCGACTGAAAGCAGCCCAGGTGGCCCAATGCACCGCTGCCCTGACCCGCTTGGGCCATGCCTTGCTGGCCGCCTATGAAAAGCGCAAGCAGGGCCGCGCCCTGATGGATTATGACGATCTGATCCTGGCGGCGCGCGACCTGATGGCCCGGCCCGGCGTGGCGCCTTGGGTGCTGTTCAAGCTCGACGGCGGCATCGACCATGTGCTGATCGACGAGGCCCAGGACACCAACCCCGATCAATGGGCGGTGGTGGCGGCCTTGACCGGCGAGTTCTTCGCCGGGCTGGGGGCGCGGGACTCCTTGCGCACGGTGTTCGCGGTGGGCGACATCAAGCAAAGCATCTATTCGTTCCAGCGCGCCGATCCCCAGGCTTTCGACGACATGCGCAAGCTGTTCGCCCGCCATGTGCCGGCAGCCGATCGCACCTGGCGCGAAGTGCCGCTGAACCTGTCGTTCAGGTCCACCCGCGCCGTGCTCGACGCCGTGGATGCGGTGTTCGCCGGTGATGGGCCGGGCCGCGACGGCGTCACCGATAGCGACCTCGACCCGCGCCATCTGCCCTTTCGCCAGGGCCAAGCCGGTCTGGTGGAACTCTGGCCGCCGGTCATCCCCCGTCCCGCCGACGAAATCCCGGCATGGAAACCACCCATCGAGCGCCTGCGCGGCGATTCGCCCCGCACCCGATTGGCCCGGCTGATGGCCGCGCGCATCGCCGCCATGATCGGAGCGGAAATCCTGGAAAGCGAGAACCGCCCGATCCGCGCCGGCGACGTGCTGGTGCTGCTGCGTCGGCGCGGCGGCTTCGTCGAGGATCTGGTGCGCGAACTCAAGGATCTGAAGGTGCCGGTGGCAGGTGCCGACCGCATGGTGCTGACCGAGCAGATGGCGGTGATGGATCTGATGGCGCTGGGCAATTTCCTGCTGTTGCCCGAGGACGATCTGACCCTGGCCACCGTGCTCAAAGGCCCGCTGGTCGGCTTGAGCGAGGACGAATTGTTCCGCCTGGCCTGGAACCGGGGCGAGGCCAGCCTGTGGGACACCTTGAAACGCAAGGCCGGCAGCGAGGCCGCTTTTGCCCGGGCCGAGGATTATTTGTCGCCGCTTCTGGCCCTGGCCGACCGTCTGCCCCCCTTTGCCCTGTTCGCCCATGTGCTGGGGAAGTTAGGCGGCAAGCAGGCGCTGCTGGCCCGATTGGGGCCGGAAGCGGAAGACCCGTTGGATGAGTTCATGGCGCTGTCCATGACGTTTGAACGCGGCCATCCACCGTCGTTGCAAGGCTTCCTGCGCTGGCTGGAAAGCGGCGGCACCGAGATCAAGCGCGACCTGGAACAAGGCGGGCGCGACGCAGTCCGCATCATGACCGTGCATGGCTCGAAAGGCTTGCAGGCGCCCATCGTCTTCATGCCCGACACCTTGCAGATGCCGACACAAGGCCCCCGCCTGCTGTGGAACGGCGGACCCGAGGATGAAATCCTGCTGTGGCCGCCCCGGGCCGAGATGGCCGACGACATCTGCGAAAGCGCCCGTGCCGCCCAGAAACTGGCGCGTGAGCGTGAATACCGCCGCCTGCTTTATGTGGCCATGACCCGAGCCGGGGACCGGCTTTACGTCTGCGGCTGGGAGACCCTGCGGGCAGCGCCCCAGGGCTGCTGGTACAATCTGATCCGCACCAGCCTGGAACCGCTGGCCGCCTGCGTCGAAGACCCGTTCCTGGCGGCAGCCGGCGAAACCGACGATTCCACCGTCTTGCGCCTGACCTGCCGGCAGGAACACGCGGTCGAGGCCCAGACCTTTGCCGAAGCCGAAGCCCTGCTGCCCGCCTTGCCGGCCTGGGCCCGCCTGACAGCGCCGCCGGAACCGGCACCGCCGCGCCCGCTGGCCCCGTCGCAGCCCGAGGGCGAGGAACCGCCGGCCCGCTCGCCGTTGTCCAGCGACGGAGCGGGCCGCTTCAAGCGCGGCAAGCTGGTGCACAAATTGCTGCAAATCCTGCCCGATTTGCCCCGCGACCGCCGCGCCCAGGCGGCCATTCGCTTCCTCAAAGGCACCGGCGGGCTCGAGACCAGTGCAGCGCTGGCCATCGCCAACGAAGTCAGCGATATCCTCGACCACACGGCCTTTGCCCCGCTGTTCGCCCCCGGTTCGAAAGCCGAGGTGCCCATCGTCGGCCTGATCGGCGAAAGCCGCGCCCTGTCCGGGCAGGTGGACCGGCTGGTGGTCACCGCAACCGAAGTGCTGGTGGCTGATTACAAGACCAACCGCCGCCCGCCCGCCATCAACGAAGCGATCCCCGACCTTTATGTGCGGCAGATGGCCGCCTATCGCCTGGCCCTGGCCTGCATCTATCCGCACCACCGCATCCGCTGCGCCCTGGTGTGGACCGATGGCCCAGCTTTGCGGGAAATCGAGCCCGCCGCCCTGGACGATGCCCTGGACAGCATGGTGGGTTGACCGTCATGCATACCCGCGAGTCTTCACAAACTGAACTGACTGGTTTAGTTTAGGCTTATGAACAAGCCTCTCACCCCCCGATCGGCGGCCAAGCGCGCCGCCATGCTGGATGCCGCCCAGGTCTGTTTCCTGGACAAGGGCTACGCCAACACCAGCGTCGACGAGGTCGCCGCTCGCGCCGGCGTGTCCAAGGCGACCATCTACGCCCATTTCGCCAGCAAGGATGCCTTGTTCGGGGCGATCATCTGCCGCCGTTGCGACGACCAATCCGAGGGAATGGCCAATCTGCCCGTGCCCGAGGGCCAGGACGCCCATGCTATCCTGACCGCCATCGGCCTGCGGCTGATGACCTTGTTTCTCAGCCCCGAGGTCATGGGCATCTATCGCATGGTCATCGCCGAGGCGCCGCGTCATCCGGAACTGGCCCAAACCTGGTACGAGGCCGGGCCGTTGCGCGGCAAGCAGCGGGTGGGCGAGGTGTTCGAGCAGATGAAGGCGCAAGGGCTGCTGGCCTATGACGCCCCGACCATCCGGGTGGTCGACATGTTCATCAGCATGCTGCGGGGCGAATGTTTCCACCGCGACATGATCAACCTGCCGGCCAATCCCATCTTCAGCGTCGACAGCACGGTGAAAATGGCGGTGGACACCATGCTGCGGGCCTATGGCCCGGCTATTCCCCCGGCGCCTTGAAGGTGGCGCGTACCGGGTGGGCCGGATAGACGCCCAGGATGCGGACTTCGTGGCTGAAGAATTCCAGCTCCTCCAGCGCCAAACGCAGATTGCGCTGGGCCGGATGGCCCTCCACGTCCACATAGAATTGCGCGGCGACGAAACCACCGCCGACCAGATAGCTTTCCAGCTTGGTGATGTTGACGCCGTTGGTGGCGAAACCGCCCAAGGCCTTGTAAAGCGCCGCCGGCACGTTGCGTACGCGGAAGACGAAGGTGGTGACGTTGGAAAGATTGGGGTTGGGCTCGACCGCGTCACGGGCGAGGACGACGAAACGGGTGGTGTTATGCTCGGCGTCCTCGATGTTGGATTTGAGCGATTGCAACCCGTAGATCTCGGCCGCCAGTTCCGAGGCGATGGCCGCCTTGGTGATGTCGCCCGACTTGGCCAACTCGCTGGCGGCGCCGGCGGTATCGGCGCCGACGATCACCGTCAATCCCAGTTGGCGGATCAGGTTGCGGCACTGGCCCAGGGCGTGCACATGGCTTTCCACCGTCTTGATGGTGTCCAGGCTGGCCCCCTTGGGCGCCAGCAGGTGGTGGTTGATGCGCTCGAAATGCTCGCCGATGATGTTGAGGCCGGAATAGGGCAGCAGGTGATGCACGTCCGCCACCCGCCCGGCCAGGGTGTTGTCGATGGGGATCATGGCATAGCGCGCCCGGCCTTCGCGTACGGCGGCGAAAGCGTCCTCGAAGGTGGGGCACGGCAGCGGCGCCATGGCCGGATAGGCGGCGACGCAGGCCTTGTGCGAATAGGCGCCGGGCAAGCCCTGGAAGGCGATGGAATTGGCGGGTTCGGACGCTGTGGTCATGGGGCGGGCTTCAGCATTTCTCGGGCGCGGTCAAGGTCGGCGGGAGTATCGACACCCAGAGGAATTGTGTCAACCAAGGCAGCGTCGATGCGCATGCCGTTTTCCAGGGCGCGCAATTGCTCCAGCTTCTCACGCTTTTCCAGCACCCCCTGCCTGAGACCGACGAAACGGCGCAGCGCATCGCGGCGATACCCGTAAAGGCCGATATGGTGGTAGTGCGGACCGTCGCCCCAAGGCGCGGTGGCGCGGGTGAAATAAAGGGCGCGCCCGATGCGGGCCTCGTCGGCGAAGCCCACCACCGCCTTGACCACGTTGGGATTGCTGCGCTCCTCTTCGACGGTGATTTCCGCCACCAGGGTCGAGATATCGACGCCCGGATGGTCCAAGGGCTCGAACACGGCGCGGATGATGGCCGGATCGATGGTCGGCAAATCGCCTTGCACGTTGACCACGGCGCCGAACTGGCGTTCCGGGTCAACCTTTTCCAACGCTTCCCATACCCGGTCCGAGCCCGACGGATGATCGGGGTCGGTGAGCACGGCGCTACCGCCATGGGCGAGCACCGCCTCGGCGATCTCGGTATCGCCGGCGGCCACCACCACCGGACCGATGCCGGCGGCCACGGCACGGCGCCACACATGCACGATCATCGGCACGCCGTGGATATCGGCCAACGGCTTGCCCGGCAGCCGGGTGGCGGGCAGGCGGGCGGGGATGATGACGATGGGGTTCAGGCTGGACATGGGGCCGGCTCCGGCAAAAGGTCTGTGGCCACCATATAACGGTGGGCGCGGGCGGGGAACCGTCTTATGGGCTCTGGCCTTCGCCGGCAATTCAGGCCAAAATCGCCGTCGGACCCAGACCAGGAAACGCCATGACCGCCTGTCCCGACCACTTCATCGCCCTGGCCCACGCTCTGGCCGACGCCGCCCGCCCGGTGATCCGCCAGTATTTCCGCACCCCCGTCGACGTCGACGACAAGGCCGATGCCAGCCCGGTGACCATCGCCGACCGCGAGGCCGAGGCGGCCATGCGCGTCCTCATCAAGGCCCGCTTCCCCGAGCACGGCATTTTCGGCGAGGAACATGGGCGCGAGAATTGCGACGCCGAATATGTCTGGGTGCTCGATCCCATCGACGGCACCAAGGCCTTCATCACCGGCAAGCCCAGCTTCGGCACCCTGATCGCCCTGTGCAAGGACGGCGTGCCCATCTTGGGCGTGATCGATCAGGCCATCACCAACGAACGCTGGATCGGCGGTGTTGGCCACCCCACCACCTTGAACGGCGTCCCGGTGCGCACCCGGCCTTGCGATGCCCTGGCCAAGGCGTATGCCTATACCACCGGGCCGGAATATTTCGACGATGCCACCCGCCCCGGTTGGGACCGCATCGCCGCCCGCGTCAAGCTGCCGCGCTATGGCTGCGATTGTTATGCCTATGCCCTGGTCGCCACCGGCTTCGTCGATCTGGTGGCCGAGGCCGGATTGAAGCCCTACGATTACTGCGCCCTGGTGCCGGTGATCGAAAATGCCGGCGGCAAAGTCACCGACTGGCAGGGCCGGGCGGTCACCATTGATTCCCCCGGCACCATCTGCGCCGCCGGCGATGCCCGCCTGCACGCGCTGGCGCTTGAGGTGCTGCGCGGATGAGGTTTTTTTTCGCCATCTGCGTGATGCTGTTGGCCGGCCCCGCCCTTTTCACCTCGGCGCGGGCCCAGCCCCAGCACGGCTTGGCCATGCATGGCACGCTGAAATACCCAAGTGATTTTACCCATTTCGACTACGTCAATCCCGATGCCCCCAAGGGCGGCGAGTTGCGGCTGGCCGATCAGGGGCCGTTCGATTCCCTGAACCCCTTCATCACCAAGGGCCAGACCCCCGACGGCGCCGCCCTGCCCTTCGACACGCTGATGGATTCCGCCGCCGACGAGCCGTTTTCCGAATACGGCCTGATCGCCGAGACGGTGGAAACCCCGCCCGACCGCGCCTGGGTGATCTTCACCTTGCGCCCGCAGGCGCGTTGGCACGACGGCCAGCCGATCACCGCCGACGATGTGATTTTCTCGCTGGAAACCCTGCGGACCAAGGGCGCCCCCCATTACCGCTTTTATTACGCCGGCGTCGATAAGATGGAAAAGCTGGGCGAGCGCCGGGTCAAGTTCAGCTTCAAGCCCGGCGACAACCGCGAATTGCCGCTGATCCTGGGGCAATTGCCGATCCTGCCCAAGCATTACTGGCAGGGTAAGACCTTCGACGAGACGACACTGGTGCCGCCCTTGGGCAGCGGTCCCTACCGTGTCGGCAAGTTCGAGCCGGGCCGCTTCATCACCTATGAGCGGGTGACGGATTATTGGGCCAAGGACATGCCGACGCAAAGGGGCCGCTATAATTTCGACCGCATCCGCTATGACGTCTATCGTGACGCCACCGTCGCCTTGGAAGCGTTGAAAGCGGGCGAATACGATCTGCGCCTGGAAAACGAATCGAAGAAATGGGCCACCGGCTACAGCGACTGGGACGCGGTCAAGACCGGCAAGGCGGTGTTGCGCGAATTCCGCCATGCCATGCCCTCAGGCATGCAGGGTTATGCCTTCAACCTGCGCCGACCCTTGTTCAGCGACGTCCGCGTGCGTGAGGCGCTGGCCCAGGCCTTTGATTTCGAATGGGCCAACCGCAACCTGTTCTATGGCCAATACGCGCGGACCAATTCCTATTTCGACAATTCCGAACTGGCGGCCAAGGGCCTGCCGGGGGCCGACGAACTGGCGCTGCTGGAACCCTTGCGCGCCCAAGTGCCGCCGCAGGTGTTCAGCCAGGAATACCAAAGCCCGCCCACCGACCCGAACCTGGGCATCCGCCCCAATCTGCGCCGGGCGGTGGCCCTGCTGGAGCAGGCCGGCTGGCAGGTGGTCGACGGCAAGCTGGTGGATGCCGGCGGCCAGCCGTTCCGTTTTGAAATCCTGCTCAATTCCCCTGCTTTCGAACGCATCACCCTGCCCTTTGCCCGCAACCTGAAACGCCTGGGAATCGACGCCAATGTCCGCACCGTCGACCCCACCCAATACGTCAACCGGGTGCGTGAATTCGACTTCGACATGATCGTCATGTCCTGGGGCCAGTCGCTGTCGCCGGGCAACGAGCAATCCATGTACTGGAGCAGCGAAGCGGCGGATCAGCCGGGCAGCCGCAATGTGGGCGGCATCCGCAACAAGGCCATAGACACCCTGATCGACAAGGTCATCGCCGCCCCCGACCGGCGCCAGTTGGTCGCCGCCACCCGGGCGCTCGACCGGGTGTTGCTGTGGAACTGGTACGTCATCCCGCAATGGCACTCGCCGGTTATCCGCGTCGCCTTGTGGGACAAATTCGGCCAGCCCGACGTGGTGCCCATGCAGGGTTGGCAGATGCATGCCCTGTGGGCCAAGAACGCCGGGGGGAAATAAGCCATGCTGGCCTACGCGCTACGCCGCCTGCTGCTGATGCCCTTGACCTTGCTGGGCATCATGCTGATCAATTTCGTCATCGCCCAGATGGCCCCGGGCGGGCCGGTGGAACAGATGATCGCCCGCATCGAAGGCCAAGCGGCCAGCACCACCCAGCGCATCAGCGGCGCCGGGGCCGGCGAGGTGCAGGCGCCGCGCGGCCAAAGCGGCGCCTATCGCGGCGCCCAGGGACTGGACCCCAAATTCATTGCCGAGATCGAAAAGCAATTCGGTTTCGACAAGCCGGCACATGAACGCTTCATCGGTATGGTCGGCAATTACCTGCGCTTCGATTTCGGCAAAAGCTTTTACCGCGACGTGTCGGTGATCGATCTCATCATCGAGAAAATGCCGGTTTCGGTGTCGCTGGGGCTGTGGAGCACCCTGATCATCTATCTGGTCTCCATCCCCTTGGGCATCGCCAAGGCAAGGCGCGACGGCAATAGCTTCGACATCGCCACCTCGTGGGCGGTGATCATCGGCTATGCGGTGCCCGGCTTCCTGTTCGCCATCCTGCTCATCGTCGTTTTCGCCGGCGGGCGCTATCTGGATTGGTTCCCACTGCGCGGCCTGACCTCGGTGGATTTCGACCAATTGGGCGCCTGGGGCAAGATCAAGGATTACCTGTGGCACCTGACCCTGCCGGTCACCGCCCTGGTCATCGGCGGTTTTGCTGGACTGGTCATGCTGACCAAGAATTCCTTCCTCGAAGAAATCGGCAAGCAATACGTGGTCACCGCCAGGGCCAAGGGCCTGAGCGAAAATCAGGTGCTGTACCGCCATGTATTCAGAAACGCCATGCTGCTGGTCATCGCCGGCTTCCCATCGGCTCTGGTCGGCATCCTGTTCGCCGGCAGCATCCTGATCGAGATCATCTTTTCCCTGGACGGTATCGGCCTGTTGGGCTTCGAGGCGGTGACCAACCGCGATTATCCGGTGATGTTCGGCACCCTTTACATGTTCAGCCTGCTGGGGTTGGTGCTGAACCTGATCAGCGACCTGACCTATCACTACGTCGATCCGCGCATCGACTTTTCCAGCCGTCCGGTGTGAGCATGAGCCCGCTGACCCAACGCCGTCTCGACGCCTTTCGCCGCAACCGCCGCGGCTGGTGGTCGCTGTGGATTTTCCTGGTCGCGTTCGTCCTCACCCTGGCCGCCGAACTGATCGCCAACGACCGCCCCATCGTCGTCCGCTATGATAATGGCTGGTATTTCCCCATCGTCCGCGATTACCCGGAAACCGTTTTTGGCGGCGATTTGAAGACCTGGGCCGAATACCGCGACCCCTATGTCGCCGCCAAGATCGCGGAAAAGGGCTGGGCGCTGTGGCCCATCATCCGCTTCGACCACAGCACCATCAATTTCGACCGTGTCCGCCCGCACCCGGCCCCGCCCGATGCCGAGAACTGGCTGGGCACCGACGACCAGGGCCGCGATGTGCTGGCCCGGCTGATCTATGGCTTGCGGCTGTCCTTGCTGTTCGGATTGGCGCTGAGCCTAGTCAGCACGGTGATCGGCATCGCCGCCGGCGCCGTGCAGGGCTATTTCGGCGGGCGCGTCGACATGGTTGGCCAGCGTTTCCTGGAAATCTGGGGCGGGCTGCCGCAATTGCTGATCCTGATTATCGTTGCCTCGATGATCGCGCCCGGCTTCTGGACACTGCTGGCGGTGCTGGTGCTGTTTTCCTGGACCTCGCTGGTCGGCGTGGTCCGGGCCGAGTTCCTGCGCGGGCGCAATTTCGATTATGTCCGCGCCGCCAAGGCCCTGGGCATGAATGACGCCCGCGTCATGGTCCGCCACGTGCTGCCCAACGCCATGGTGGCTACCTTGACCTTCATGCCGTTCATCCTCAATGGCTCCATCGTGTCGCTGACGGCGCTGGACTTCCTTGGTTTGGGTCTGCCGCCCGGCTCGCCGTCCTTGGGCGAATTGCTGGCCCAGGGCAAAGCCAATCTGCATGCCCCCTGGCTGGGCCTGACCGGTTTCATCGTGGTGGCGGCGCTGCTGTCGTTGCTGATCTTCGTCGGCGAAGCGGTGCGCGATGCCTTTGACCCCAGGAAAACGTCATGACCGAAGTCTTGCTGCGCGTCGATAACCTTTCCGTCAGCTTCGGCCATGGTCCTGACCGGGTCGAGGCGGTCAAGGGCATCAGCTTCACCCTGGAGGCGGGCCAGACCCTGGCTTTGGTGGGCGAATCGGGCTCGGGCAAGTCGGTGACGGCCTTGTCCATCCTGCAATTGCTGCCCTATCCGCGCGCCCATCACCCGTCGGGCAGCATCAGCTTGCAGGGCCAGGAAATCGTCGGCGCCCCCGAACCCATCTTGCGCCACATCCGTGGCCACCGCATCGCCATGGTGTTCCAGGAACCGATGACGTCCCTCAACCCGCTGCATTCCATCGCCCAACAGGTGGGCGAGGTGCTGGAACTGCACATGGGCCTGCGCGGCACCGCCAAGCGCGACCGGGTGCTGGACTTGCTGCATCTGGTCGGCATCCCCAATGCCGAAAGCCGGCTTGACGCCCTGCCGCACGAATTGTCGGGCGGTCAGCGCCAGCGGGTGATGATCGCCATGGCCTTGGCCGGCGAGCCCGACATCCTGATCGCCGACGAGCCGACCACGGCCCTGGACGTGACCATCCAGGCGCAAATCCTGAAGCTTTTGAAGGATCTGCAAAAGCGCCTGGGCATGGCGCTGTTGTTCATCACCCACGATCTCGGCATCGTCCGCAAGATGGCCGACCGCGTCTGCGTCATGCACCAAGGGCTGGTGGTCGAAGCCGGGACGACCGAGGACATCTTCGTCCGCCCCGCCCACCCCTATACGCAAAAACTGCTGGCCGCCGAACCCAAGGGCCAGCCGCCCAAGGCCGATAGCGCCGCCCCGGTGGTGATGGCATGCGACGACCTCAAGGTGTGGTTCCCGATCAAGACCGGCCTGTTCCGCCGCACCACCAGCCACATCAAGGCGGTGGACGGTATCTCCGTACAATTGACCCAAGGCCACACCCTGGGGGTGGTGGGCGAATCGGGCTCGGGCAAGACCACCTTGGGGCTGGCGCTGTTGCGGCTGATCCAATCCACCGGCGCCATCCGCTTCGGCGACCAGCCGGTGGACGGTCTGGCCCCCGGCGCCCTGCGCCCGCTGCGCCGGCACATGCAGATGGTGTTCCAGGACCCCTATGGCTCGCTGTCGCCCCGGCTGTCGGTGGGCCAAATCGTCGGCGAGGGGCTGGAGGTGCATGAGATCGGCAGCAAAGGCGCCGAACGCCGCGCCCTGATCGCCGATGCCTTGCGCGAAGTCGGGCTGGACCCCGACACCCAGGACCGCTTCCCGCATGAATTTTCCGGCGGTCAGCGCCAACGCATCGCCATCGCCCGCGCCCTAGTCTTGAAGCCCAAGCTGATCGTGCTGGACGAACCGACCAGCGCGCTCGATGTCTCGGTCCAGGCCCAGATCGTCGATTTGCTGCGCGACATCCAGGCCCGCCACCGCATCGCCTATCTGTTCATCAGCCATGATCTTCGGGTGGTGCGCGCCCTGGCCGATCAGGTGATGGTGATGAAGGATGGCCGGGTGGTCGAACACGGCCCGGCCCAGACCATCTTCACCGATCCGCAAACCCCTTATACCAAGGCGCTGATGGCGGCGGCCTTCCAGATGGAAGCGATCGAGGCGTGATCGCCGCTATTCACCCTTTTTCCTGATGGCTTCCCAATCCTTGGGGATAAGCATGTCGGCGGCCCACAAGCCACGCTTGGCCGCCAGGGCCGTCGTCTGATCGGGTTCATACGGCCCGTTCTTGTCGGCCCGCGCCACCCCTGCCCCCACCAGCGCTTGTCCCAGATCGCCCTCGGCCACCACGCAGCGGCCATGGATGGTGCCGCCGGCCACATTCCAGAATGTCGCAGGCCACCCCCTTGGACAGCAATTCGCCCATGCGCTTGCGCGCCGGCTTGGCGCAGTCAAAGGTGCTCTTGGTCGTCTTGTTCTGGCACAGATCGCGGCGCGGCGGCACGACGATGCCGGCGACATGGACGGTCAAGCCCCTGATCTGCACCGAACCGCCGTCATAGCCCTCGACCCGACCCCAGACGCAGGCGCCGCCCTCGCCGTCATCGCCGCAGCGGATGGGGGCGGCATGGGCCGGAAGGGCCAACAGAACCAGGGCGGGCAGGATCAGTTTGTATACACGCATGCAGGGCAGTGTAGCCCAACTGGACAGCAAAGGCCAATCAAGGGTAAAAACCTCGTTCGTCCCAGATGCCGATCCCAAAGACGCCGAACCTAAGCGAAGGTCCCATGCAAACTGCCAACACCATCCGCCGCGCCTTCCTCGACTATTTCGCCAAGAATGGTCACGAAGTGGTTTCGTCCAGCCCGCTGGTGCCGCGCAACGACCCGACGCTGATGTTCACCAATGCCGGCATGGTGCAGTTCAAGAACGTCTTCACCGGGGTGGAAAAACGCGATTACGTCCGCGCCGCCACCTCGCAGAAATGCGTGCGCGCCGGCGGCAAGCACAACGATCTCGACAATGTGGGCTATACCGCGCGCCATCACACCTTCTTCGAGATGCTGGGTAATTTCTCGTTCGGCGATTATTTCAAGGACGACGCCATCGCGTTGGCCTGGAACCTGATCACCAAGGAATTCGGCCTAGCCAAGGACAAGCTGCTGGTCACCGTCTATCACGACGACGACGAGGCCTTTAACATCTGGAAGAAAGTGGCCGGGTTCTCGGACGACCGCATCATCCGTATTCCGACCAGCGATAATTTCTGGTCCATGGGCGATACCGGCCCCTGCGGCCCGTGCTCGGAAATCTTCTACGATCACGGCGACAAGATTGCCGGCGGCCCGCCCGGCAGCCCCGACCAGGACGGCGACCGTTTCATCGAAATCTGGAATCTGGTGTTCATGCAGTTCGAGCAGGTGGACAAGCAGACCCGCCTGCCCCTGCCCAAGCCCAGCATCGACACCGGCATGGGGCTGGAGCGTCTGGCCGCCGTGCTGCAAGGCCAGCACGACAATTACGACGTCGATCTGCTGCGCGCCCTGATCGAGGCCTCGGCCCACGAATCCAATACCGATGCCGACGGCCCCTACAAGGTGTCGCATCGCGTCGTCGCCGACCACCTGCGCTCTTCGTGCTTCCTCATCGCCGACGGCGTGCTGCCCAGCAATGAAGGCCGCGGCTATGTGCTGCGCCGGATCATGCGCCGGGCCATGCGCCATGCCCATCTGATGGGCTGCACCGAACCCTTGCTGTGGCGTCTGTTCCCCGCCCTGGCCAAGCAGATGGGCGAAGCCTACCCGGAACTGGGCCGCGCCGGCGCCCTGATCACCGAGACGCTGAAGCTGGAGGAAACCCGCTTCAAGGCCACCCTGGACAAGGGGCTGAAGCTGCTGGACGACGAACTGACCCATCTGGTCCCCGGCGCCAAGCTGGCCGGCGAGGTGGCGTTCAAGCTGTACGACACCTACGGCTTCCCGCTGGATTTGACCGAGGACGCGCTGAAGGCCAAGGGCATCGGCGTCGATACCGACGGCTTCGCCACCGCCATGGACCGTCAGCGGGCGGAAGCGCGCAAGGCGTGGTCGGGCTCGGGCGAGGCGGCGACTGAAACCTTGTGGTTCGAGATCAAGGAAAAGACCGGCGCCTCCGAATTCCTGGGTTATGACGCCATCGGCGCCGAGGGCCAGATCGTCGCCCTGGTCGAGGGCGGCAAGGCGGTGGAAGCCGTCCATCCCGGCCACGAAGTCATGGTGGTCGCCAACCAGACGCCGTTCTATGGCGAATCCGGCGGCCAGATGGGCGATACCGGCGTGATCAGCGTCGCCGGCGGCAAGGCCCGTATCGTCGTCACCGACACCTTGAAGAAGCTGGGCGACCTGATCGTCCACGTCGGCAAGGTGGAAGGTGGTCCGGTGGCGGTGGGCGAGGATGCCCATTTCGCCGTCGATGAAACCCGCCGCGATGCCACCCGCGGCCACCACTCGGCCACCCACCTGCTGCATCAGGCCCTGCGCGACGCCTTGGGCGAGCATGTGACGCAGAAGGGCAGCCAGGTTGGCCCCGACCGCCTGCGCTTCGACTTCGCCCATCCCAAGGGCCTGAGCACCGACGAAATCCGTCTGGTCGAGGCCGAGGTCAACCGCCAGATTCGCAAGAACCGCGAGGTGGTGACCAAGCTGATGAGTCCCGACGACGCCATCGAGGCCGGGGCCATGGCCCTGTTCGGCGAAAAATACGGCGAGGAAGTGCGCGTCGTCTCCATGGGCGGCGACGACAGCCGGCCCAATCCGTTCTCGGTGGAATTGTGCGGCGGCACCCATGTGCGCCGCGTCGGCGATATCGGCGGCTTCAAAATCCTGTCGGAAAGCGCCGTCGCCGCCGGTGTCCGCCGGGTCGAGGCGGTGACCGGTCCGGCCTTCCTGGCCTGGGCCAACGAACAGGAAGAATTGCTGGCCCGCGCCGCCCAGGCGCTGAAGGCGGCCCCGGCGGAACTGCCGGCCCGCATCGCCCAGTTGGTGGAAGACCGCCGTAAACTGGAACGCGAGCTTTCCGAAACCCGCAAGCAATTGGCCACCGGCGGCGGTGCCGGTGCCGCCACCACCCAGATCAACGGCATCACCTATGCCGGTCGGGTGCTGGACGGCGTGCCGGCCAAGGATTTGAAGGGCATGGCCGACGAGATCAAGAAACAGATCGGCTCGGGCGTGGTGGTGCTGGTGTCCAATGACGGCGGCAAGGCCTCGGTGGTGGTCGCCGTCACCGATGATCTGACCGCCAAGCATTCCGCCGTCGATCTGGTCCGCATCGGCTCGGAAGCGGTGGGCGGCAAGGGCGGCGGTGGCCGTCCCGACATGGCCCAGGCCGGTGGTCCCGATGCCGATAAGGCCCAGGACGCGGTCGACAAGATCGCCGCCGCCCTGGCCGGCTGATCCTGCAACGGGCGGCTCCGTTCGGAGCCGCCCGTTTCCCATCTCCGACTTTTGCATCTCTTTACGCCGGTTTGAATCGGCGCGAAGCTTTCGCGTCTATTGGGGTTCAACCGGAGATTTTCATGAAGATTCTGCTCACCGCCGCTGCCCTGGCCTTGCTGGTCGCATCGCCCGCCGCCGCCCAAAGCGCCAGCGATGTCCTGACCCAGGCGGCCAAGGATGCCGCCACCCAGGCTGCCACCGACCAGATCAACAAGGCCGCCGGGGGTGAAAGCAAAGCCAAGGGCTCGAAGGATTCGCCCAATTACGGACGCTCCGAGGACCATCGCCAGGATGACGACAAGCGCGGCCATGGCAAGGATAAGGACAAAAAGGATAAGAAGGACAAGCGCGATAAAAAGGGCCGCGACTGATCCTTCGATCCACATAAAGTAAAGGCCGGGGAAACCCGGCCTTTTTTCATTCAGGCGGCATTGCCGCGTTTATCTCTTCAGGCGGCATTGCCACCAAGCCGCAGCAACGCCATGCGGACGTTGTGGCGGAACTGGCCGATACGGTCGATGGCATCGTTGCCGCCCACCTGGGTCAGCGCGTTCTTGCGCTCGGGGCTCAGCGCCTTGGGGTCGCAACCGGCGAACAGGGCGTCAAACAGACGCAGCATGTGCCGTTCGGTGAAATGATGCGCCTCACGCTCTTGCGCCGTCTTGGCGACGAAGGTATTTGACCCCAGCGATACCGTGGTCGGATTCTGGTTCATCACCAGCAAAAACCAATCCTTGCGCGGGTCGAAACGATGAAAGCTTTTGGCCACCCCCAGGCGCACCCGATCCAAAATCTGGACAGAGCGGCGGTCGGCGTGAAAGTGTTCCCAATCGATGCCGCCATCCTCGCCGCGATAGGTTTCGGCAATCAATTTGGCCCGGCTGCGTAAATCCGCATACATCTCGTCACCCAGGATCATCTTGAGCGCGGTGAAGAATTGCGGCAATTGCCGCCGCTCCAGGCCATGGGCGCCATTGCCGAACAAGTCGGAAAACGGCTGGGCGATCAGCCGACCGAAATGATCCTGACGCTTGCGTTCCAGATCGGCGGCGATGAAGGCATCGCGGCAGGAGATTTCCGAACGGGAGAACAACTCGGCCACCGGGCCTTCTGCCTTCAGAAAAGCAGCGGCCAGACGCTGGACCTGATCCAGCGAAATCTGTCCGTTGCTGGACGCCCGTTCCAGCACAGTGAGAAAATGGCGAAAGGCCGGCTCCCAATTGGCGCGACAGCGCCCCCCGGTCTTGGACCGGGCGGGAGCGGTGTTCTCATCAGCAAGGGCAACATTCGGCGGCTTGTGCATGGGCGCGCACCTGAGCATCCGGTCAATCCGGCCCCCCTACAGTGACACATCATGCCAAGTCTAATCCTTATGGCCTTGGTATGATGCGCACAGTCTGTACGGCCCAAAAACGGTCTTGCTATGCGGACGATATTGGCGCACCATAATGACCACTAACGGGCCGCATACAGGCCGGAGGCAGTCATGCAATTTCGCGAACGCGCCAAGGTGATCCAACTGATTCGCACCGTTTACGACCCGGCGATCAAACGCGGGCGGGCGGAACTGGTGGGCAGCCTGGACAAGGACGCCCCGGAAATCGGCGCCACCTTGCGGCAGGCCTGTTCCCCAGCCGAACTGGCGGAAATCCATGCCTATCTGGCCCAACGCGAACAGGCGCTGTCACAAGACGCGGTGCGTCAGGCGGCCCAGGACTTGCCGGCGCAGATGCGCATGGCCGAGCAATATTTCCGCCTGGGCGGCGATGCCCTGGCCGGCACCCAGGCAGCGGAAATCTATGCCGCCTGGGAAGACTTGAAGAAGGTTTTGCACAAAAGTGGCTACCGCAAGCAAAAGCGGAGCGATTAGCGGGAGGGTTGTGTCATGAACACCGAACAATTGGTGGAATCGGGCCGCATGATCAGTCGGGCTTTCGCCCTGCTGGAACGAGCCAACGATTTTTCCCTGCCCATTGAAGCCGCCCTGATCAGCAAGCGTGGCCTGCTGGACGAAGCCCGCCGCGCCGTCGCCGCCGCCAGGGCCGCCTTGCTGCAATAATCAATAGCGCAATTTAAGGGTGATGGCCCGGCCCTCGGCGGGAATGTCGAAGGCGCATTCGTCGAAGGCCGGCGGCCCCGACACCTCGGGGTCGTTGGACAGGGCATAGCCCTCGGTCGGGATCATGCCCATGAAGCGGTCGAGGCCGCCGTCGCCGTCTTCGTCGTGATAGGCCATGATGGCATAGCGTCCCGCCGGCACTTGGCCGAAGCCGATGCTGGCTTGCCCCGGACTGGCGGCGGCGGTGCGGATGGCGACGGCGCGGTCTTCCTTGCGGAAACTTTCCGCCCGATCATAAAGACCGACACGCAAGCCGCCCTGATCGTGGGCGACGCCGTCCAGGATGACGGTCAGATCACCGGCCCGGGCCGAGCCGACGCCGCCGATCACCACGGCCACCCAGGCCAAGGCCCTGTATTTTCCCGTCCTCATCGCATATCCACCGTCTTGGTTTCCGCCAGATAGGCCTCTTCCACCTCGGACAATTCCACTTTGTCATAACCGGTGATCATGGTCTTGACGTAATGCAGCGGCGTCTTGCCGGTGGTGGTCATATAGATATGAATGATGACGAAGGTGCCCATGGCGAAGGCGGCCACGGTGTGCAACACCGCCACCAGCCACAGCGCGTCGCCCGACCACGGCTGCCCGGCCCATGCGTTGTAGAACAGGTAAAGCAGACCGGTCAGCCACAGCGCCGGACCGATGATCACCATGAAGGTCATGTAGGCCAGCGATTGCAGGGCGTTCTGCTTGCGTTGCAGCGACTTTTTATAGGGGTGCGGCTCGCCCACCAAAATGCCGTAGGCGTAGAAGCGGATGACCTTGAGTATCCCCTTCTTGAACAGATATTGCCGCCATTGGCCGGTGGTGAAATTCCAGAAGGTGGTGAACACCCACAATCCCATCAGCGCATAGGCGGCATAGGTATGGAGGGTCACCGCTTGGCCGAATTTGAGCATTGAATGGGTGCCGTGAATCCCCAGCCCGGTGAAGAACAGGGTGAAGATCAGCACCGCCTGCGACCAGTGCCAGAAGCGCTCGTAGCGCGTATAGATCATCACATCGCGTTTAATCATGGCGGGTCTTCCTGTTCATGACCATGCGAGCCAGACCGTGGAGCAGCACGCCGGCAAGGGCGCCGCCCAGGGCCAGATACCCCAGGATGTCGAGCCAACGGACGGAATCGCGTCCGGGCAGGTAAAAATCGGTGAGGGCGGCCAGACGACCATCCTCGCCCCTGGTGTGGCACTGGCCGCACTTCACCGCGTCTTCCTTGGGCGCAACCATGTGGGTGATCGGCCAGGTCATGCGGGTTTCGATGAAGCCGATCTTGCCGCTCCACGGCAATCCGGCGTAATCCATGCCGAACTTGATCGCCTTGGGATAATCGAAATTGGTCCAAAACGCGCTGTCGTCGGACCCGAAGACGTGGTTGACCACCAGTGTCTTCAATTCCGGGTCATAAGGCTGCTTGCCGCGCATTTCCTTGAACGGCCAGATACGCGCCTTGGGGTCTTTGGCATCACCGTGCAAGGTGTTCAGCCGCAGAATGCCGCCATCGTCGATCTTGTCGGTCAGATTGACCTGATCGGTGACGCCATTGAACCAGTGATAGGTCGGCCGCACGTTCTCGCCGTACTCGAAATCACCCTTTTCCGCCGAGTATTTCAAATGGCCGTGATCGTCCTTGAGGAAGATCGGCTTGCCGCTCTCGTCCTTGCGACCGGCGGTCGACCAGTCCCACAAGGTCTTGGTGGCGATGCCGCCGCGGGCGAATTCCGGGATATGGCAGGTCTGGCAGGCCACCCGGTCGGTGTGGTCGTTCAGCTTGGTTTCGCGGTGCGGGGTGTCGCCGTGACAGGATTCGCAGGTGGCCCGGTTGTGGTCGTCCTTGGGCAGGTCCAGCCCGTGGGGATCCTTGGCGGTGGTGTCGTAGCGCGACCCCGACGGAATATGATCGTTGAAGGTGTGGCAGGTGGCGCAGGTCATGTTGGCGCCATCGGCGGCCATGTGCACATCGAGCTTGCGGCTGGGCTTGATCAACGAGGTGTCGAGGTCGCCATGCTTGACCGCATCGCCGCCGCCGCCGTTGAAGTGGCAGGCGCCGCAATTGTCGCGGCCCGGATCACCGACGCTCCGCGCTGCCTTGGCCAGATCGGGCGGCATCACAGTCTTGCCACCCATGGTCCGCGGCTCGTACAGCGGATGGCCGGCATCGGTGGCCACCTTCTTATAGCCGCCGGAACGGTCGTGGCAGACCAGACAATCGACGTTTTCCTGAACCGGTTCCGGCTGCTTGCGGGCGTCGGTCCAGCCATAGCCGGCGTGGCACGAGGTACAGCGCGGCTCGTTGGACAGGGGCGAACCGCAGAAGCTGTTCATGGTCCTGGGCTTGCCCAGACGCTTGCCGGTGTCGGGATTGGTGAAGTCCCAGCTCCAGTGGATGGACTTCATCACCTGATGCGACGCTTCGGTGTGGCAGGCCAGACAGGCCTTGGTTACCTCGGGGGCCGAGGCGAACGGCCCCTTCAGCGCCTCGAACTTGCTATGATCGGCGGTGGATGACGCCAAAGCCTGCGCCGGCAGCAAGGCGGCCAACACCAGCGGCAGCAGCCACCGCCCGATGGAAATGAATAGTCGTTGCATCTATTGCGCTCCGCCCTGCCGCCGATACCGGCGACAAACATGTATTCCCGATATCTAAAGGAGGGTGCGGTGCGTCAACATTGCGATTCGGCAATGGTGGATTCAAAAATCCGCCACCATGAACAGCCGGCGAAACGGGAACAGGGTTTTGCCGTCGGCGCGGCGCGGATAAGCGCTGGCGATGCGGCGGGTGTATTCGGCCAGAAAGCCCGCGCGCCACGGGGCATCCAATGCGTCCAGCAACGGGCGCAGAGCGGTGCCCATGGTCCATTTGACCACCGGATCGTCGCCGTCCAATACGTGCAGGTATTCGGTTTCCCAGATATCCAGCCGCCGCGCCTTGGCCGCCAGCAGGTCGTAATAGAAATCCGGGCTGCCGACGGGAAAGCGCCGGGCCAAGGGCCGTAGCACCGTCGCCCACGGCCCGGCCTCGGCCGCCTCGGCCATGACGCCGTGCGAGGCGGCATAATGATTGTGCGGCATCTGCACCGCCAAGGTGCCGCCGGGGGCGATGAAGCCGGCCAAGCGCGGGAACAGATTTTCGTGATCGTCCAGCCAGTGCAAGGCCGCGTTGGAAAACAGCACGTCCACCGGAGCGGTGGGCGTCCAGGTGCCGGCATCGGCTTGGCTCCAGCTGATGGCGCTGGGCTGTTCCGCCGCCGCCGCCAGCATCTCCGCCGACGAATCGATGCCGGCGACCTGGGCCTGCGGCCAGCGCGCCGCCAGCAGACGGGTGACGTTGCCGGTCCCTGATCCCAGATCGACCACCCGGGCCGGATTTTCCACCTCGATGCGGGCCAGCAGGTCCAGCGCCGGGCGCAGACGCGGGGTGGCGAAGGCAGCGTATACTTTGGGATCCCAGGCCATGGCTTCACTCTCCCTTTTTCGAGGGGATCAGCATAAAAGCGCACACGGAATCGCACATCTAGGATTATTCCCAGGCCGAAGCCGTTGACTCAGGGCGGCGCTTCGGCTTATAAGCGCGGCTTCCGTTTTCTGTAGACCGATGTTTTGGAGTATCCGACGTGAAGCGCACTTTTCAGCCGAGCAAGCTCGTCCGCGCCCGCCGCCACGGCTTCCGCGCGCGCATGGCCACCGTTGGCGGCCGCAAGGTCATCGCCAACCGCCGCCGCCAGGGCCGCAAGCGTCTGTCGGCCTAAGCCTGACAGGCCATGCCCGTTTCGCTGGCCCGGTTAAAAAAGCGCCCGGATTTTCTTCGGGTCGCTGGTCAGCGCAAGAAATGGGCGGCCCCAGGACTGATTCTGCAAGTGGCGCCACGGCCCGACGGGCCGCCGGACATGCCCGCACAAGAAGCCGATGCCATCCGCATCGGCTTTACGTGTTCCAAAAAGGTCGGTAACTCCGTCGCGCGCAATCGCGCCCGGCGCCGACTGAAGGCGGCGGTGGACGAGCTTTTTCCCGCTCTTGCCCGCCCCGGATTGGATTATGTGGTCATCGGTCGGCGGGAAACTGTCGATCGTGCATATTCTCTTCTCTTGCAGGATTTGCGAACCGCGCTAAAACGTGTCGGTGCGTTGTCGACGGCGGAACCATCCGCGCTGACGACGACCAACGGGGAAAGACCGGATTCATGAGTCCCGTGGCGTGGCTGCTGACGGGGCTGGTCCGCGCCTACCAGCTGCTGATCTCGCCGGTGCTGCCGCCGAGTTGCCGCTTCACCCCTTCGTGTTCCGCCTATGCCCTCCAGGCATTGGCCAAGCACGGGGCGGTCAGGGGGACATGGCTGGCGGTGACGCGGGTGTGCCGGTGTCATCCCTGGAACGATGGGGGCTATGATCCAGTCCCCGAACCGAAGTGCAAGGCCTGCGGCGGCGATGATCCGTCCCGGCCTTCGGATAGGACGCCATGAACGAACAGCGCAACCTGTTTCTCGCCATTGCCCTCTCGGTCCTGATCCTGTTCGGGTTCCAGTGGTTGTTCCCCTCCAAGACTCCGGCGCCGGAAAGCGCCCCGGCGACCACCGCCGCCGGCACCCCGCCGGTACCCACCAGCGGCGATGCCGTCGTGCCCGCCCCGGTCCAGACCGCCGCCCAAATGGCGGTGAAAAGCCGGACCGATGCTTTGGCCACGGCCAAGCGCATCCGCATCAACACCCCCACATTGCATGGCTCGCTATCGGTGACCGGCGCCCGCCTGGATGATCTGACCCTGGCCGGTTATCACGAGACCGCCGATCCGACCTCCAAGGAAATCGAGCTGCTGTCGCCCACCGGCGCCGCCCACCCCTATCACGCCGAATTCGGCTGGGTGCCGGTGGATGCCGGCATCAAGACCCCCGGCCCCGACACGGTGTGGAGCGTGGCCCAAGGCAACGAATTGTCGCCCGGCAGCACTGTGGTGCTGAATTGGGACAACGGCGACGGGTTGCGCTTCGTCCGCACCGTCAGCGTCGACGAAAACTACATGTTCCAGATCGCCCAGCGGGTGGAGAATTACGGCACCAAGCCGGTCACCCTGCACCCCTTCGGCCTGATCTCGCGCACCGGCACGCCCAAGACCGAGGGCATGTACATCCTGCATGAAGGCCCGCTCGGCGTGTTCGACGGCACCTTGAAGGAACACAAGTACGACGACCTGAAGAAGCTGTCGACCGAGCGCAACAAGACCACCGGCGGCTGGATCGGCATCACCGACAAGTACTGGCTGACCGCCCTGGTCCCCGACCAGAAGGAAGAGCTGACCGGTCGTTTCGTTCATCAGCGCGCCGACAATGCCGACCGCTATCAGGTGGATTTCACCGGCGCGGCCAAGGTCGTCGCCCCCGGTGCCGCCGCCGAGACCACCTTCCATCTGTTCGCCGGCGCCAAGCTGGTGTCGCTGCTCGACCATTACACCGAAAAGTTCGGGGTCGAGCGTTTCGATCTGGCCATCGATTTCGGCTGGTTCTACTTCCTGACCAAGCCGTTCTTCTATCTGCTCAAGATGATGAATTCCGGCCTGGGCAACATGGGTCTGGCCATCCTGGCCCTGACCGTGCTGATCAAGGGCATCATGTTCCCCTTGGCCAACAAGTCCTACGCCTCCATGAGCAAGATGAAGCTGTTGCAGCCGCAGGTCAAAGCGCTGCAGGAACGCTTCGGCGACGACAAGGTGCGCCTGCAACAGGAGATGATGGCCCTTTACAAGAAGGAAAAGGTCAATCCGGTCTCCGGCTGCCTGCCCATCCTGATCCAGATTCCGGTGTTCTTCGCCCTCTACAAGGTTCTGTTCGTCGCCATCGAAATGCGCCATGCGCCGTTCTATGGCTGGATCAAGGATCTGTCGGCCCAAGACCCCACCACCATCATGAACCTGTTCGGCCTGATCCCCTGGGACCCGGCCTTGTATCTGCCGGCCTTCCTGCATATCGGCGTCTGGCCCTTGATCATGGGCGCCACCATGTGGCTGCAACAGAAGCTGAACCCGCAGCCGCTTGATCCGGTCCAAGCCAAGATGATGATGTTCCTGCCGGTGGTCTTCACCTTCATGCTCGGCCAGTTCGCCGCCGGTCTGGTGATCTACTGGGCGTGGTCCAACATCCTGTCCATCGCGCAGCAATGGGTGATCATGCGTAAGTACGGGGTCAAGCCCTGAACGCCGGGGCTGAAAACGACGCGGCGACGGCCGGCCTGATCGAGGCCGGTCGTCTGCTGTTCGCCCGCGACATCACCTTCATGCGTGGTGCCGTCGACCTGGAAACCCTGCCGCCCTTCGGTCTGCCGGAACTGGCCTTCGCCGGGCGCTCCAACGTTGGTAAAAGCTCGCTCATCAATGCGCTGTGCGGACGTTCGACGGTGGCCCGCACCTCGAACACGCCGGGGCGGACGCAAGAGCTCAACTTCTTCGACGTCAATGGCCGCCTGATCCTGGTGGACATGCCCGGTTACGGCTTCGCCAGCGCGCCCAAGGACAAGGTCGATGCCTGGACCCGGCTGATCAAGGGCTTCCTGCGCGGTCGCCCGACCCTGCGCCGCTGCATCCTCTTGGTGGATTCGCGCCACGGCCTCAAGGACAACGACCGCGAGATGATGGACATGCTGGACAAGGCGGCGGTGGTCTATCAGGTGGTGCTGACCAAGATCGACAAGCTGAACGCGGCGGAAGTCAAGGCGGTGCAGGAACGCACCCAGGCCGAGATTTCCAAACGCGTCGCCGCCTATCCCACCTTGATCCTGACCAGCTCGGAAAAGGGCATCGGCATCCCCGAGCTGAGGGCTGAAATCCTGCAATTGGCCAACCCGGAGACGGCACCATGACCACGCCTGAGACTCCCGACATCCTGCAAGACCGCGCCGCCTGGCTGGAGCGGGCCAAGACCCTGTCGGAATCGCTGCCGTTCATGCGTCAGTATTCGGACGAGACCGTGGTCATCAAGTTCGGCGGCCACGCCATGGAATCCGACGATCTGGCCCGTCTGTTCGCCCGCGACATCGTGCTGTTGAAGCAAGTGGGCGTCAATCCGGTGGTGGTCCATGGCGGCGGCCCGCAGATCGACGTCATGCTGAAGCGCCTGGACATCCAGACCCCGCGCGTCGACGGCCTGCGCTACACCGACGAAGCCACCGTCGAGGTGGTGGAGATGATCTTGTCGGGCAAGATCAACAAGCAGATCGTCTCGGCCATCAACGAAGCCGGCGGTTTCGCCGTCGGCCTGTCGGGCAAGGACGGCCACCTGATCCGCGCCCGCAAGCTGCGCCGCACCAAGAAAGACCCGGATTCCAATATCGAGAAGATTCTGGATTTGGGCTTCGTCGGCGAACCGGCGGAAATCACCCCGCATATCCTCGACGTGTTCCAGCAGACCGACGTCATCCCGGTGATCGCGCCGGTGGGCATGGGCAATGCGGGCGAGACCTTCAACATCAACGCCGACACCGCCGCCGGCGCCATCGCCGCCGCCACCAACGCCCGGCGCATGATCATGCTGACCGACGTGCCCGGCGTGCTCGACAAGGCCGGCAATCTGATCCCGGAAATGACCGCCAGCCAAGTGGCCGGCTACATCGCCGACGGCACCATTTCCGGCGGCATGATTCCCAAGGTGGAAACCTGCCTGGAAGCGGTCACCCAGGGCGTGGAAGCCGCCGTCATCCTGGACGGACGGGTACCGCACGCGGTGCTGCTGGAATTGTTCACCCCCCACGGCGTCGGCACCTTGATCAAGGCCGATTGACGAAAGCGGCGGTCCCTTGGCGGGGACCGCCGTTTTGTTTAAGCAGCCGGGATGTGGTGGTCGTCGGCGATGCCCGCCGCCACCCGCTCGTTCAGACGCGAGCATTTCTGCCGCTGGCTTTCCGAGCGCAACTGGCCGCAGGCGGCCAGGATGTCGGCCCCACGCGACTTGCGGATGGGGGCGGAATAGCCGTTATCCTGGATCAGGTCGGAAAAGGCGCGGATGTCCCGCATGGACGAACATTCGTAGTCCGAGCCCGGCCACGGATTGAACGGGATCAGGTTGAACTTGGCCGGCAGCCCCTTGACCAGACGCAGCAATTCCCGCGCATCGGCCAAGCTGTCGTTGATACCCTTCAGCATGACGTATTCAAAGGTGATGCGCCGGGCGTTGGAGGCGCCGGGATAATCGCGGCAAGCCTGCATCAATTCCTTCAGCGGATATTTCTTGTTGATGGGCATGATCTGGTTGCGCACTTCGTCGGTGACGGCGTGCAACGAGATGGCCAGATTGACCCCCAACTCGGCCCCGGCCCGGCCCATCATCGGCACCACGCCCGAGGTGGACAGCGTGATGCGACGGCGCGAGATGCCGATGCCCTCGCCGTCCATGATGATCTTGAGCGCGGTGGCGACGTTGTCGAAATTGTAAAGCGGCTCGCCCATGCCCATCATGACGATGTTGGACAGCAACCGGGTGGTGTCGTCGGGCGTCGGCCATTCGCCGTAAGAATCGCGCGCCAGCATGAACTGGCCGACGATTTCGGCGGCGGTCAGGTTGCGCACCAGCAATTGGGTGCCGGTATGGCAGAACTTGCAGGTCAGGGTACAGCCCACCTGCGACGAAATGCACACGGCACCGCGCTGCTCGTCTTCATCGGGGATGTAGACGGTTTCCGCCTCGTTGCCGTCGTCGAACTTCAGCAGCCATTTGCGGGTGGTGTCGACGCTGGTCAGTTCGCGCTCGACCAGCGGGCGGCGCACCACGTAGCGTTCGGCCAGCCGTTCCTGCATGACCTTGGAAATCGAGGTCATCTTGAGGAAATCGGTTTCGCCGCGATTGTACAGCCAATGCCACAGCTGCTTGGCGCGAAACGGCTTCTCGCCGATGGACGCCATTTCGGCGGTCAATTGGTCGCGCGAAAGCCCGATCAGGTTGGTTTTTTGGCTGCTGTCGTTCATGGCGCGATACTTAAGGATTCAGGGGCGAAATTGCAATCCTTGCCGCAAATTGCCGCTGTTTTCGGCGAAAGTTCTCGTTATAGTCCCATGCCATGACTGATCCCTTCGCCCTTGACGACGACATCCCCGATCCGTTCCAGCCCGCCCCCCGTCGCGGCGGTCCGGCGCCCGTCCCCGCCGATGCCCCCTGGCTGATCGGCCTGAACCCCGAACAGCATCAGGCGGTGACCACCACCGAAGGCCCGGTGCTGGTGCTGTCGGGGGCCGGCACCGGCAAGACAAGGGTGCTGACCAGCCGGCTGGCGCAGATCCTGGCCGGGCGGCGGGCGCAGCCGTGGCAGATCCTGGCGGTGACCTTCACCAACAAGGCGGCGCGTGAGATGAAGGACCGCGTCGCCCATATGGTCGGCCCGGTGGCTGAACAATTATGGCTGGGCACCTTCCACTCCCTGTGCGTGCGCATCCTGCGCCGCCATGCCGAGGCGGTGGGGCTGAAATCCAACTTCACCATCCTCGATGCCGACGACCAGTTGCGGCTGTTGAAGCAGGTGATGGAAGCCGAGCATATCGACAACAAGAAATGGCCGGCGCAATCGCTGATGGGGGCGATCCAACGCTGGAAGGATCGCGGCCTGACCCCGGACAAGATCGGCGCCGATCTGGCCGGCGATCTGGCCGGCGGCCGCGCCGGGCAGCTTTATCGCCTGTACCAGGAACGGCTGCTGACCCTGAACGCCGCCGATTTCGGCGATCTTCTGCTGCATTGCCTGACCTTGTTTTTATCCCATCCCGACGCCCTGGCCCATTATCAGGAGCAGTTCCGCTATATCCTGGTGGACGAGTACCAGGACACCAACGTGGCGCAATATCTGTGGCTGCGGCTGTTGGCGCAAAAGCACAAGAACATCTGCTGCGTCGGCGACGACGACCAAAGCATCTATTCGTGGCGCGGGGCCGAGGTCGGCAACATCCTGAAATTCGAGCGCGACTTCCCCGGCGCGGCGGTGGTGCGGCTGGAAAGCAATTACCGCTCCACCCCCCATATCCTGGCCGCCGCCAGCGCCCTGATCGCCAACAATGCCGACCGCCTGGGCAAGACCCTGCGCCCCGGCCTCAAGCACGAGGCGAGCGAGATCGAAAAGGTCCGCGTGCGCGGTGTCTGGGACGGCCCGGAAGAAGCCCGCGTGGTCATCGAGGAAATCGAGACCTTGCAGCGCCGGGGCGAAAGCGCCGCCAGCATGGCCATTTTGGTCCGCGCCGGCTTCCAGACCCGCGAGTTCGAGGAACGCCTGATCACCACCGGCATCCCCTATCGGGTCATCGGCGGCCCACGCTTTTATGAACGCCAGGAAATCCGCGACGCCCTGGCCTATCTGCGGCTGATCAACTCGCCCGATGACGGGCTGGCCTTCGAGCGTATCGTCAATCTGCCCAAGCGCGGCTTGGGTGACGCCGCCCTGCAAGCGGTGCACGCGGTGGCCCGGGCCCGAGCCTTCCCGCTGTTCGAGGCCGCCCGCCTGCTGGTGGAAACTGACGAATTGAAGCCCAAGCCGCGCGGCGCGCTCTCCAAGTTCTGCGACGACGTGCTGCGCTGGCGCAGCCTGCTGGACGATCTGCCGCACCCTGAATTGGCCGAGATGGTGCTGGACGAATCCGGCTATGTGGAAATGTGGAAGAACGACAAAACCCCAGAGGCGCCGGGCCGGGTGGAAAACCTGAAGGAACTGGTGCGGGCGCTATCCGATTACGAAAACCTGCAAAGCTTCCTCGAACACGTGGCCCTGGTCATGGAAAACGACCAACGGGACGGTGTCGACAAGGTCACCATCATGACCCTGCACGGGGCCAAGGGGCTGGAATTCGACAACATCTTCCTGCCCGGCTGGGAGGAAGGGGTGTTCCCGCACCAGCGCGCCATGGACGAGGGCGGCAATGCGGGATTGGAAGAGGAACGCCGCCTCGCCTATGTCGGTCTGACCCGAGCGCGCAAACGGGTGCTGGTCACCTTCGCCGCCAATCGCCGCATCTACAACCAGTGGCAAAGCGCCCTGCCCAGCCGCTTCCTCGACGAACTGCCCGCTGGTCACGTGGAGGTCCAGGCCGAACGCGGCCTGATGGGCTCGTGGTCGCAGCCGGCCAAGCCGAAGGGGCCGGGCGCCTGGGCCATCGCCCCCAAGGAACGCACCAGCGATTTCGACGTGGGCGAGCGGGTATTCCACCAGAAATTCGGCGGCGGCACGGTGCTGGCGGTGGATGGCGACAAGCTGGAGATCAATTTCGACAAAGCCGGCACCAAGAAGGTGCTGGACAGTTTCGTCGAGCCGGCGTGATACTTTGGCAAAATTTGCCAATAAGGGTGCCCGATCATGGCGACCATGAATGTCAGCCTGCCGGCCGAGATGATGGCCTTTGTCGAGGCCGAGGTTTCCGGCGGTGATTATGCCAGCGCCAGCGAGGTGGTGCGCGATGCCCTGCGCCTGCTGCGCCGCGAACGGGCGGCGGAGCAGGAACGCATTGCCATCCTGCGCCGGGAAATCCAGTTGGGCCTGGACGATGCCGAAGCCGGGCGCCTGTCCCGAATCAGCGTCGCCGAGATCGCCGAACAAGTTGCCGCCCGCCACCGGGAATGATCGTCGAATTCACCGAACTGGCCCAACAGGATGTGCGCGACGTCCTGCGCCAGACCAACGACCAGTTCGGCAGCCGGCAATTACGGCGGTACGCCGCCTTGTTCGACACCGCCCAAGCCCTGCTGGGAGAGGATGCGGAGCGTCCCGGCTCGCTCGACCGTTCCGATCTGCTGCCCGGCATTCGCCTGTTCCATTTGGAACTGGCGGCGGGTAAAACCGGCGCCGCGTCCCATTGTCTGTATTACCAAGTCGGAACGCTGTCGGATGAAACGCAAGGCGTGATCGTCCTGCGCGTGCTGCACCAGCGCATGGAACCGACCCCGCATCTCGCCAAAGCCCTGCAACAAGGATAAATCATGCCCATCGTCTTCCCCGATATCTGGCACCTGCGTCTGGTCCTCGCCCCCGAGGCGGTGGATGCCTTTGAAGAGGTGTTCGAGCGCTTCGCCGAATCGGTGACCATGTTCATGGAAGACAAATCGGGCATTTCCGACGGCGATTGCCTGTGGCACCTGGAAGGCTATTCGCGCACACCGCCCGACCGCGCCCAGATCACCGCGGCGCTGTCGGCCATCGCCGCCGCCACCGGGCACGACCTGCCGGCGCTGGAAATCGAGCGCCTGCCCAATGTGGATTGGGTTTTGGAAAACCTGCGCGACTTCCCGCCCATCGATGCCGGGCGGTTCTTCGTCCGTGGCAGCCATTGGGACGGCAAGGTGCCGACCGGGCGCATCGAATTGCTGGTGGATGCTGGCACCGCCTTCGGCTCGGGCGAGCACGCCACCACACGCGGCTGCCTGACCATGCTGGACAAGCTTGGCAAGCGCCGCCGCTTCCTGCATCCGCTGGATTTGGGCGCCGGCTCGGGCATCTTGGGCATCGGCATGGCCAAGATGTGGGCGGTGGACGTGCTGGCCACCGACATCGACCCCAGCGCCGTCAAGGTCGCCGCCAACAATGCCCGCATGAACGGCGTCGGCAGCCGTTTCACCAGCGTTGTCTCCGACGGTTATCGCAATCGGGCGCTGAAACAGGGCCAGCCCTTCGACATCATCGTCGCCAACATCCTGGCCAAGCCGTTGATGCGCATGGCCAAGGATCTGGCCGCCCATCTGGCCCCCGACGGCGTCGCCGTCTTGTCCGGCCTGCTGGATTGGCAGGAACGCATGGTCATGGGCGCGCACGAACCTCAAGGCCTGCGCCTGCGCGAACGTATCGTCATCGATGGCTGGGCGACGCTGCTGATCGGGCGTTGAAACAAACCAAGCCCGCGCGGCGTTTGAGCGGGCCCGTTCACGGGCCGGCCTGCGGCCCAGTTGCCCAACCCACCCGAAAGGCGTAGAGTGCCCTGGGGTTGGGTTACAGGGGACCATCGCATGAATCGTCTTGCCGTCATTTGCGCCGCCGCCGCCAGTCTGGCGTTAAGCGCCTGTGCCTCCGACCCGCAGCCCGTGGCCTCGGCTCCGGCCAAGCGCATGGTTACCCCACCGGGTGGCCTGTGGGAAGTGGTCGAAGCTGTGGCCGTCGACTCCACCGGCACCGACAAATCGCCCTATCTCGGGCAAAAGCTGGCGCTTTATGAAAACAGCGCCGGCGACCCGGCGGGCCGCACGTGTGCCAAGCCGGTCTATATGGGCTGGGAAGCCGATGCCGCCAGCGTCGTCGGCGCCGCCGCCGCCGCCGCCAAGCCGGGCGAAAAGCGCCCGGTCATGGATGTGACCTGCGACGGCGAAGCCTTCGGCGCCTATGTGGGCATGGCCGATGGCAGCCTGATGACCCGCGTCAACAACTGGGCGCTGACCCTGAAGCGGGTGCCGGCTGAAGCGATGATGGCCAAGGCACCCGAACCGGCCCCCGCCCCCGAGCCGGTAAAGGTAGAGCCGCCGCAACCCGAACCGGCCAAGATGGCCGCCCCCGACAAACGCAGCATCGTCTATCTGGCATCGTATAAAAACGAGCAGACCGCCAAGTCCGGTTGGAAGGCCCTGGCGAAAAAATCGTCGATCCTGGCCAAGCAGGAGCCGGTGATCACCCCGTTTGATTTGGGCAAGAAAGGCAAATGGTACCGCCTGTACGGCTTGGCCGCCGACGAGGCCGAACGCGCCGCCATCTGTAAGCAATTGGGCAAGCTGGTGGACGAATGCGGCTCGCGCCTGCGCGAGTAACACCGCTTGCGGGCTGCGCCTCGCGCATAAGCCCGCGTGGCGTCTGAACGGGCCCGCTTGCGGGCCGCGCCTCGCGCACAAACCTCGCGCTTGCGCGCGTAGCCCTCAAGGTGTAGGTGAAGCCTATGGCTTCACCACCCCTTCTTAGCTTGCGCGACGTGCGCTTGACCTTCGGCGGCAACCCGCTGTTCGAGGGCGTCACCACTTGGGTCGGCAAGGGCGACAAGACCGTTCTGGTCGGTCGCAACGGCTCGGGCAAATCCACCTTGCTCAAGGTCTTCGCCGGCGAAATCCTGGCCGATTCGGGCGAGCGCTTCGTCCAGCCCGGCGCCCGCATCAGCTATCTGCACCAAGACCCGGTGATCGATACCGCCACCTTGGCCGATTTCGTCGCCCAAGGCTTGGCCCCGGACGAGCACGACCAGACCTGGCGCGTCGATGCCATGATGGAAGCCTTGGGCGTCGACGGCAGCCGCGACCCGGCCAATCTGTCCGGCGGCGAAGGCCGCCGCGCCGCCCTGGCCCGCGCCCTGGTCGGCAACCCCGACGCGCTGTTGCTGGACGAGCCCACCAACCATCTGGACCTGCCCACCATCTTGTGGCTGGAACAATGGCTGAAGGATTATCAGGGCGCCCTGGTGATGATCAGCCACGACCGCCGCTTCCTGGAAAGCGTATCCAAGCAGACCCTGTGGCTGGAACGCGGCGTGGTGCGCCGCGCCGAGTTCGGCTTTGCCGGCTTCGGCCAGTGGCAGGAAGACACCTACGCGGCGGAAGAAGCCGAACTGGACCGCATGAACAACAATCTGCGCCAGGAACTGCATTGGCTGTCGCGCGGCGTCACCGCCCGCCGAAAGCGCAACATGGGCCGCTTGCGGGCCTTGCAGGGCTTGCGCAAGGAACGTTCGACCCGATTGTCGTCGAAGATGGACAACGACCGCCGCGTCGTCCTGGAAGCCGATGCCGGCGAGGTGTCGGGCCGGCTGGTCATCGAGGCCACCGATCTGGTGAAGAAATTCGACGGCAAGGTGGTGGCGGATGGCTTTTCCACCCGCATCATGCGCGGCGACCGCGTCGGCCTGATCGGCCCCAACGGCGCCGGCAAGACCACGTTGTTGCGCATGCTGACCGGCGATCTGGCCCCCGATGGCGGCGAGGTCAAGCTGGGCACCAATCTGGAACCGGCCTATTTCGACCAGCGCCGCGACCGTCTGGACCCCGATATCACCGTGTGGGACACCCTGACCGACGGGCGCGGCGACAATGTGTGGGTGCGCGGCACCCCCCGGCACGTGGTCGGTTACATGCGCGATTTCCTGTTCAGCGACAATCAAGCCCGCACGCCGGTGCGCGCGCTGTCGGGCGGCGAACGCAACCGCCTGCTGCTGGCCAAGTTGCTGGCCAAGTCGTCCAACCTGCTGATCCTGGACGAACCCACCAACGATCTGGACATGGATACCCTGGACCTGCTGGAGGAAATGCTGGCCGATTACCAGGGCACGCTGTTGGTGGTCAGCCACGACCGCGATTTCCTCGACCGGCTGGTGACCAGCGTCATCGCCGTCGAAGGCGACGGCGACATCAAGGAATATGTGGGCGGCTATTCCGATTATCTGGCGCAAAAGCCCCAGGCAAAGACGGTAGAAGCGGTCAAACCGGCGGCCAAGGTGGAAAATGCCAAGCCAAAATCACAAGGCAAGCTGTCGTACAAGGACCAGCGCGAGCTGGACGACTTGCCGGCGCGGCTGGATAAGCTGCACACCGAGATCGCCAAGCTTGAAAGCGATCTGGCCGATCCCAATCTGTATGCGCGCGACCCAGCCCGTTTCGACAAGACGGCCAAGCGCATCGACGTCGCCCGCGCCGAACTGGAAACAGCCGAGGAACGCTGGCTGGAACTGGAAAGCCTGCGTGAAGAACTGGCCGGATAAACCCTGATGCCGCTCAAGGATTGGTTGCTGGCCATCTGCGTCGTCACCCTGTGGGGGCTGAACTTCATCGCCGTCAAGGTGGCGGTCCAGACCATTCCGCCGTTTTTGCTGACCGCCATCCGTTTTGCCCTGGTCGCCGCCGTGCTGGCGCCCCTGTTCCGCCCCGCCCGCCATCAATGGAAAGGCATCATCGGCATCTCCCTGGTTCTGGGGGTCGGCCATTTCGGCCTGATGTTCGTAGGAGTGTCGGGCATGGATGCGGCCAGTGCCGCCATCATCACCCAATTGGGCGTTCCCTTCTCGGCCCTGGTGGCCTGGGTCGCCTTTGGCGAGAAACTGGGCCTGGGCCGGACCATCGGCCTGATCCTGGCCTTTTCCGGCGTCGCCCTGCTGGCCGGCGAGCCCAGCCTGCCGTCGCTGTTGCCGGTGCTGATCCTGGTTGTCGCCATGATCGCCTGGGCGGTCAGCAACGTGCAGGTCAAACGCCTGGGCGACATCAATCCGTTGGCCTTGAACGGCTGGATGGCGGTGTTCGCCGCCCCCATCCTGCTGGCTCTGTCGTTGGCGCTGGAAAGCGGCCACACCGAACTGCCCGCCCGCCTGCTGGCCGATTGGAAGCCGCTGGCCGGTCTGGCCTATACGGTGATCGCCTCGTCGCTGGTGGCTTACACCCTGTGGTATGGTCTATTGGCCCGCCACCCCATGAACCGGGTGGTTCCGGTCACCCTGCTGGGGCCGGTGGTCGCCGTCGCCGGCGGCGTGCTGGTGCTGGGCGAGACGCTGACCTGGCAAAAGCTGGTGGGCGGCGCTATCACCATCCTTGGCGTCGCCGTGGTACAATTCGTGGGCGGCATCCGGCGACCGCCGGCCGAACCGGAACCGGGCACATGATTCAACACCCCTCCCCCAATCACGAAGCCCGCCGCGTCGATGTCATCGACATGCTGGTGCTGCACTATACCGGCATGCCAAGCGCCGAGGTGGCGTTGCACCGTCTGTGCGACCCGGCGGCCAAAGTCTCGGCCCATTACCTGATCGACGAGGACGGCACGGTGCTGGCGCTGGTGCCCGAGGATCGCCGCGCCTGGCATGCCGGGTTGTCGTCGTGGCGCGGCCACACCGACATCAATTCCCGCTCCATCGGCATCGAATTGGTCAATCCGGGGCATGAGTTCGGCTATCGTCCATTCCCCGACGCCCAAATCGATGCGCTGATCGCCTTGGCGCAAAAAATTCTGACCCGCCATCCCATTACTGCCCGCAACGTGGTCGGCCATTCCGACATCGCGCCGTCGCGCAAGACCGATCCGGGCGAGTTGTTCCCGTGGCAGCGCCTGAAATCCTACGGCATCGGCCTGTGGCCGTTTTCCGGTCAGGAAAAGGTGGAATGGCTGCCGCAGGAATCCTTGCGCCGGTTGGCCGAATACGGTTACGACATCAGTGGTGACCCGGTGGCGGCGATGACCGCGTTCCAGCGTCATTTCCGCCCCGACCTGATCAATGGCGGCAACGATGCGGAAACCGCCGGTCGCATCGAGCGCCTGCTGGGTGCCCTGCGCCCCGGTATGGCCCCGGTGGTGTCCTATGAGGGCGGCTGAGTTTTAGGGCGTCGCGCCAGTGCTCTATGTGCCCTTGGCCGCCTTGATGAAGGCGGCGATCTTGGCGGCATCCTTCACTCCGGGTGCGCTTTCCACCCCCGACGACACATCGACGGCGCGGGCGCCGCTGATGCGGATGGCCTCGGCCACGTTATCGGCGGTCAAGCCCCCGGCCAGCATCCATTGCAGCGGACATTTGTAGCCCGACAGGATCGACCAGTCGAAGCTGACCGCATTGCCGCCGGGCAGGTCCGAATTCTTGGGCGGCTTGGCGTCGAACAGCAGGCGGTCGGCCACAGCGAAATAGGGCTCGGCCTTGGCCAGATCCTCGGCGCTTCCGATGGCGATGACCTTCATCACCGGCACGGCGAACTCGCGGCGGATGGCATCGATGCGTTCCGGCGTTTCGGCGCCATGGAATTGCAGCAGATCCAGGCGCAGATGGGTCAGGGCCTCGTCCAGGAAAGCATCCTCGGCATCGACGAACAGACCGACCTTGTCGACACCCTCGACGAACTGGGTCAACTCGGCGGCACGGTCGGGGGTGACGAAGCGCGGGCTTTTGGCGAAGAACACCAGCCCCAGATAATCGGCACCGGCATCGATGGCGGCGTCGATGGCATCTTCATCGGTCAGACCGCAGATCTTGACCTCGGCGCTCAACCCTCCAACTCCTCAAGAATGCGCTTGGCGGCATCGGCGGGATTGGCGGCGGCGGTGATCGGGCGACCGATGACCAGGATGTCGGCGCCGCGTTCGCGCGCCTCTTTCGGCGTCATCACCCGCTTCTGATCCCCGGCCTCGGCCCAGGACGGACGGATGCCCGGCACCACCAGGGCCAGACCGGCGCCGACCATGGAGCGCACGGTTTCCACCTCATGCGGCGAACAGACCAGGCCGTCGATACCGGCAGCTTGACCCAACACGGCCAGACGCTTGACCTGTTCCAGCACGCTGCCGTGGAAACCCACCGCCTCCATGGCCGATTGGTCCATGCTGGTCAGAATGGACACCGCCAGCACCTTGACGCGTGGGCGCCCGGCGCGGTCGGCGCCATCCTTGGCGGCATCGGCGGCGGCCTTCATCATGGCGAAGCCGCCCGAGGCGTGAATGGTGGTGAAGCGCGGCGCCAACGGCGCGATGCCGCGCATGGCCCCGGCCACGGTATTGGGGATGTCGTGGAATTTCAGGTCCAAAAACACCGGCATGCCCAAGGCGGTGATGGCCTCGATACCGGCGGGACCGTTGGCGGTGAAGAATTCCAGCCCCAGCTTGACCCCGCCGACCAGGCCTTTCAGCTTGGTGGCCAGATCGGCGGCCTGGTTGACGTTGGTGGTGTCCAGGGCGACGTAAACGGGATTGGGCATGGCAGCCCCCTTGAAGAAAGAGGTTATCAGGGCGCGGCGCGGTCGTCAGTGACGACGGCAACCGGCAATGGGGCCGATTGGGCCGCCCGCAACTGGCGTTCCAGCGATTCGGCCCGGCGGCGCTGGTCGCGGGCATTGCGCCGCCCGCGGAAACCGGACAGCCACATGGCGACGGCACCGATGACGATACCCTTGGCCAGGGCCCCCAGCACCGCCAGATAGACCGGTAAATCCACCGCCCAGGGCAAGGGCCACATGTCCAGGCGGATTTCATGCCGGTTGGCGACAGCGAAGACAACGATCAGCAGGGCGACGGGGATGGCCAGCAGCCAGCCGAGCCAGCGCACGGTCGTCACTCGTCGCCGGCGTTCAACCGCTCGCGCAGCTGCTTGCCGGTCTTGAAGAAGGGCACCACCTTGCCGTCAACCGCTACCTGCTCGCCGGTACGCGGATTGCGGCCCTGGCGGGCGTCGCGGCTTTTCACCGAAAAAGCGCCGAAGCCGCGCAATTCCACCCGATCCCCCCGGGCCAAAGCCTCGGCGATCTCGTCAAAAATGGTGGTGACGATACGTTCCACGTCGCGCTGGTACAAATGCGGGTTCTTTTCCGCCAGGCGGGCGATCAGCTCCGACTTGGTCATGGCGTGGTTTCCATTCAGGCCTGTTGTTGGGCGCCAGCCTGCCCAAGCCCCGCCCCCGAGTCAACCACATGGTGCGCCGCCGGCCCCGGCAGGGTGAAGAAGAAGGTGGTTCCCTGGCCTTCCCCCGCAGAACTCAGCCAAATCCGCCCGCCGTGCCGCTCGACGATCTTGCGGCAAATGGCCAAGCCGATGCCGGTCCCTTCATAGGCCTGGGCCGAATGCAGGCGCTGGAAGATCATGAAGACGCGGTCGGCCTGATCGGCGGCGATGCCGATGCCGTTATCGGCGACGAAGAACACGCCGTCGTCGCAGCCGATGCGGATGATGGGCGTGCGGGCCGGATCGCGGTATTTCAGGGCATTGCCCACCAGATTTTGCAGCAGCCGCTCCAATTGGCTGCGGTCGCCCTGCACATTGGGCAAAGGCTGACGCTCGATCACCGCCGCCCCATCGGCCATCGCCGCATTCAGCAGCACCAGAGCCGCCGACAACACCTCGTCCATGGCGACGCTGTCATTGTGCAAAGGGCGATGGCTGACGCGGGAATAATCCAACAGATCGCCGACCAGCGCCTGCATCCGCTTGGCGCCATCATTCAAGAAGCCCAGGTAATCACGCACCTCGTCGCTGGCCTGGTCGCCCAGACGACGTTCCAGCAAGGTGGCGAAGCTGGATATCTGCCTGAGCGGTTGCTTCAGGTCATGGCTGGCCACATAAGCGAATTGTTCCAGATCCTGGTTGGACCGCTTCAACTCGTCCAGCAGGTGACCCAGCTTGTCCTCGGCCCGCTTGCGGTCGGTGATGTCGAGCTTGATGCCAAGATAATTGGTGATGCGCCCTTCCAGGTTGCGAATGGGCTGGATGGTGGCCTGTTCCCAATAAAGGCTGCCGTCCTTGCGGCGGTTGACGAATTCGCCCCGCCATTGTTCGCCCCGCTCCAAGGTTGCCCACAAGTCCTGATAGACCGTATCGTCGGTCCGCCCCGATTTCAGGATCGACGGCATCTGGCCGATGACCTCTTGGGCGCCATAGCCGGTGGCGTCGAGGAATTTGGGGTTCACGTACTGGATGCGCCGGTCCAGATCGGTGATGACCACCGACACCGGACTTTGCTCCACCGCCCGGGTCAGCATATGCATGCGGTGGGCGCTTTCCATGGCGGCGGTGATGTCGGCGCCGGTGCCGCGATAGCCGATGAAATGGCCCTCATCGTCGAAACGCGGCACGCCGCTTTCCTTCAGCCAGCACGGGCGACCGTTATCGGCCTCGATCCAATACTTGAAATCGCGGAACGCGCGATGGGCGGACAGATCCTCGAGATGGCCCTGCCACAGCTCGGCGTCCACCTCCATCTCGGTGCTGCCCAGATCCCAGCGCCGCTTACCCAGCAACGTCGCCGGGCTGCGCCCGGTGATGGATTCGAAACTGTCGGAAATAAAGACATAGCGTTCGTCGCGGTCGGTTTCCCAGTACCAGTCGGAATTGACCTCGGAATACTGGCGGAAGCGGGCCTCGCGCTCGGCCAGATCGCCATAGAAGCTTTGCAGACGGTCGGCCATCGTGTTGAAGGCCCGCGCCGTCTCGGCCAATTCGTCCGAGCCCTTGACCGGAATGCGATAGGTCATGTCGCCTTGGGCCAGACGCTGGCTGGCATCGCGCAACGAGGCTAATTGCCGGGTCAGATACAGCCCCAACAGCAGCGAGAACAAGGCCACCAACACCATCTCCACGGCGGAGATGCCAAAGGCCCAGCCACGCATGTAAGCGGTGGCGGCGGTGACGCTGTCGATATCCAAGCCGAACTGGACCCGCCCATAGGGCACCCCGGCCACCAGGATTTCGGCGTGTTGATCCAACACCCCGTCATCAACGGTTTTCAATCCGTCATCGGCAATGAAACCGACCGGACCGGCGGTTGCGTCGCCATATTGGGCCAGCACCCGACCGTCCTTTTCCATGAAACGCACATAGCGCAAGCGCCCCGACGACGTCGCTTCCTGGGCGATGCTGTCCAAGGTGGCGAAATCCCAGGCCAGCAGGGCGTCGCGCGACGCCGCAGCCAGCAGCTTGCCGGTGGTTTCCGCCCGGTGCAGCAATTCCTGCTCGGCGGTGCGCTGCATGATGCCCAAGGTGCTGAGGACCAGAATGGTCAGCAGCACCGCTTCGATCACCGCCACACCCAGGACGGTCTTGGTGCGGAACTTCATGGCGCCGCCCCCTTCAGCAATCGCTCCACGGCGTCCAGCCCCAAACGCCGCACCGGATCATAGGTATGATCGTCGGCCAGGGCGATGCCCTGCAACGTCGCCCGTTTCAAAGCCGCCTGGCCGGTCGCATCCGAATCCAGCGAAAACAGGACCGCCTGTAAATGCGCCGCCTGCTTCCGTCCCACCCGCGGCAGGACGAAGACCGGATAGGCGGCATAGGGTTCAGTGATCATCAGCACGCGTAAAAAACTGCGGGTTTCAATATCCTGCCGCCCCAGGGTGCGCAAGGCCCCGCCGCCGGCATCGGCCATGCCGTCGAGGACGGCGCGGTAAACCGATTCGTCCGAGGCCAGGGTCTTGGTCTGAAAGTCCACCCCCTGACGGCGTAACTCCGCCTGGGTCAGGATCGAAGCGCCATAGGCGCTGGCGGCGGGAAAGGCGACGACGCGGCCTTGCAAATCGGCGACGGAGGCAATGGCGGAATCGCCCTTCACCACCAACACGCCCTGTTCATCCTGACGTTGGCGGGCGATGGCCCTGGCCCCCAGCACGCGGGCGGCGGCCACGTACAGCACCGGGCTGCCGTAAATCACATCATATTCTCCGGCCAGGACACGGCGCTCGAATTCCTCGGTGGCGGGAGCGGTCCGAAACGTAAGCGGCGCACCGAAGCGGCGCCCGGCCTCTTCCAGCAAGGGGACCCAGCTTTCCGCCAACCTGCCGGCGGATTGCTGCGGCGTGACGCCAACCACCAACGCCCCTTGGGCGGCGGCATCGCCACACCACAGCACCAGCAACATCAGCAAAAAAAGAACCTCCCCCCCCTTGCGCATGCGGCAAAGAGCCCCCCTTGCTCGACCGTCAACCAGCCCGTTCATGACCGGGCGGGATATTACGACTTTGGCCGCAGGCTGTCTAATTCCAATGGCTGAATTTCCATGGTCAGATGGGAAATCCACCCCAGATGCCGCAGCTTCTGTTTATAGAAATCCGGCGGTTGCGGGGCAGCGGACGCCAAGGCGACGATCACCGCATGGTGCCCCGGCCCCACCTGCCACACATGCAAATCGGTGATGCGGTCAAGGTCGTTATCCAGGGCCGCACGGATAGCCTGGGGCTGACCTTGCCCGACCGCATCGAGACGACCGACCAGCACGGCGCCGCTTTGCACCATCAACCCCCAGGACCAGCGGGCGATGACCAGGGCGCCGACCACCCCGATCAACGGGTCCAGCCACGGCCAGTTCCAGGCCTGCCCCAACAGCAGCGCGGCGATGGCCAGCACCGAGGTCAGGGCGTCGGCGATCACATGCATATAGGCGGCACGCAGATTGTTGTCGTGACCGTGATGATGTTCATCCTGGTCGTGGTCGTGGTCATGATGATCATGACCATCATGCAGCAGCCAGGCCGAGACCAGATTGACCACGAGGCCCAGCACCGCCACCAAGATGGCCTGGGAATACTGGATGTCCACCGGCGCCAACAGGCGCTGACTGCTTTCCCAGCCGATTTCCAGCGCCACCAGGGCCAGCACCACCGCACTGGCAAAGGCGGCCAGATCGCCCAACCGACCGGTGCCGAAACTGTAGCGGGGATCATGGGCGTGACGACGGGCGAACAGATAGGCCAGGGCGGCGATCAGCAAAGCGGCGGCATGGGTGGACATGTGCCAGCCATCAGCCACCAGAGCCATGGAGCCGAAGATGGTGCCGGCAGCGATTTCCGCCACCATGGTGACCAAGGTCAAGACGATGACCGCCCAGGTCCGCCGTTCGTTGCGCTGCTGCGATGCCCCCAGATAGACATGGGAATGTTCGACCGAAACCATCCTCGCCCCCTGACTTATTTCATGTAGGTGCGCAAAACCTGAATCAGCTCGTCGCCGCCCTGGCGGCGGGCGGCTTCGTCGTCGGCATCGACCAGATGATGGGTGACATGGCCTTCCACCAGCTCCGCCATCAGGCCGTTGATGGCGCCGCGTACCGAGGCCACCAGTTGCAGGACCTCCAGGCAACGGTCGCCATCGCCGTCCAAAACCCGTTCCACCGCCTCGACCTGGCCCTTGATGCGGCGAATACGGGCCACCAGCTTGGGCCGATCCTTGAACACGTGCGTCATGCTCACCTCCATCAATATAGTATAGGGGGCTACCCTATAATGTCCAGCCCGCCATGGGTCGCGGGCATGAATCTCTGGACAGCCACCCGCAACCGCGCCAATAGTCGTGCCGATTCCAGGGGTGAGGCGCGGTTGATCGATTTTCGTCCGGTCATTTTCGTGAACGGCATATTGCTGATCGTGCTGGCCGCCGCCATGGCGGTGCCGGCGGCGGTGGATTGGCTGTACGACGACAAGGACTGGCAAGTCTTTATCGTCTCGGGCCTGTTCACCCTGTTGGCCGGCCTGGCCATGGTGCTGGGTGCGCGGCCCGAAGGCCGACCAGAGCTGACCACCCGCCAAGCGTTTCTGCTGACCACCTCGGTGTGGGTGCTGATGACCGCTTTCGGCGCCCTGCCCTTCACCCTGTCCGGCCTGAAAATCAGCTATACCGACGCCTTCTTCGAGGCCATGTCGGGTCTGACCACCACCGGTTCGACCATCATCATCGGGCTCGATTCCATGCCGCACGGCATCTTGCTGTGGCGGGCCTTGCTTAACTGGATGGGCGGCATCGGCATCATCGTCATGGCGGTGGCCATCCTGCCCATCCTGCGCATCGGCGGCATGCAATTGTTCAAGATGGAAAGTTCCGACAAGACCGACAAGGTCAAGCCGCGCACCTCGCAGGTGGCCGGCGGCATCGTCATGGTCTATGTGGTGCTGACCTTGTTGTGCACCCTCTTCCTGTGGCTGGCCGGGATGACCCCGTTCGAGGCGTTTTGCCATGCGGCTTCCGCCCTGGCCACCGGCGGATTCTCCACCTCGGATTCGTCATTGGGAAATTGGAGCAACCCCTGGATCCACTGGATTCTGACCATATTCATGGGGTTGGGCGGCGCCACCTTTGTGCTGTTCATCAGCCCGTGGCGGCGCGGACGCTGGGCCATCCTGACCGATTCGCAAATCCGCTGGTACCTGCACTTCCTGGTGTTCTTCACCCTGGTCCTGACCCTTTGGCAATGGGCGGTCAATGATTGGTCGCCCAGCGATGCATTGCGGCACAGCGCCTTCAACGTCACCTCTATCGTCACCACCACCGGCTTTGTTTCCACCGACTACTCGCTGTGGGGCGGCCTGCCGCAGATCATCTTCTTCATGCTGACCTTCATCGGCGGCTGCACCGGCTCGACCTCGGGCGCGGTCAAGATTTTCCGCTGGGAAGTGCTGTTCGCCATGGCCGGCGTCCATCTGAAACGCTTGCTGCACCCGCATGGCGTCTTCGTCATCGACTTCAACCGCCAGCGTATTTCCGACGCGGTGGTCGATTCGGTGTTGGGCTTCGTCGTCATGTACTTCCTGACCTTCGCCGTCTTCGCCCTGTTGCTGACCATGACCGGCATGGACTTCGTCACCGCCATCACCGGCTCGGCCACAGCGCTTGGCAATGTCGGTCCCGGCCTGGGCAACATCATCGGCCCGGCGGGAACCTTTCAGCCCCTGCCCGATACGGCTATCTGGCTGCTGTCGTTCGAGATGATGCTGGGCCGGTTGGAGCTGTTCACCGTCTTGGTATTGTTCTCGCGCTCGTTCTGGCGGGGTTAGGCCGATGATCGATTTTCGCCCCGTCCTCCAGATCATCGGTTGGATCCTGTGCCTGCTGGCCCTGTCCATGACCGTGCCGGCAGCCATCGATGCCATGGCCGGCAGCGGTCAATGGATGGCCTTCATCGCCTCGGCCGGCATCACCCTCGTGGCCGGACTGGGGCTGGTCTTGGGCACCCGTACCGACAACCGTAAGCCGTTGTCCATCCGCCAAGCCTATCTGGCCGCCGGATTGGGCTGGCTGGTGCCCTGCCTGTTCGCCGCCCTGCCGTTTTCCCTGAGCAGCCTGGACCTGTCGGCCACCGACGCCTTTTTTGAAGCGACCAGCGGCATCACCACCACCGGCTCGACCGTTCTGAGCGGCCTCGACACGTTGGCACCCGGTCTGTTGCTGTGGCGCGGCCTGCTGCAATGGCTGGGCGGCATTGGCATCATCGTCATGGCCCTGGCGGTGCTGCCGGTCCTCAATATCGGCGGCATGCAGATGTTCCGGGTCGAGGTGGTCTCTGCCCGCGAACGGACCGCGCCCCGGGCGGCCCGCATCGGTTCGACCCTGATTTCCGTCTATGTCGGCCTGACCGCATTGCTGGCCCTGGCCCTGTGGGCGGCGGGCATGGGCCGTTTCGACGCCATCACCCACGCCATGAGCACCATCGCCACCGGCGGCTTCAGCAATTACGACCGCTCCATGGCCCATTTCGACAGCGTCACCATGGACCTGATCGTCCTTGTCGGCATGATCCTGGGCGGCATGCCGTTCCTGCTGTTCTTCACCCTGGCCCAGGGCGACTGGCGCCGGGTGCTGCGCGATCAGCAGGTGCATTGGTATCTGGGATTGATGGCCCTGGGCTCGATCGCCATCACCTTGTGGCTGATCGACGTCCGCCATTTCCAGCCGTTGACGGCGTTGCGCCACGCCGCCTTCACCGTCGCCTCGGTGATGACCGGCACCGGTCTGGTCACCCTGGATTACAGCGATTGGGCTGGCATGCCGGTGGCCATCCTGTTTTTCCTGACCTTCGTCGGCGGCTGCGCCGGCTCCACCGCCGCCGGCATCAAGGTGTTCCGCTTCCAGCTTCTGTTCGCCAACGCGGTGGTGCAGATCCGGCAATTGCTGCGCCCCCACGCGGTGATGGTGCCCAGCTTCAACAACAAGCCCATCCCCAAGGACGTGCTGACCTCGGTCATGGGCTTCATCTTCGTCTATGCCCTGGCCTTCGCCACCTTGTCCATGATGCTGGCGGTGCTGGGGCTGGATTTCGTCACCGCCCTGTCGGCCTCGGCCTCGGCCATCTCCAATGTGGGGCCGGGCCTGGGCGACCTGATCGGCCCCGGCGGCACCTTCGCCCCATTGCCTGATCTGGCCAAAATCCTGCTGGCCGGCGGCATGTTGTTCGGGCGGTTGGAAATGTTCATCCTGCTGGTGGTGTTCGTCCCCAGCTTCTGGCGGGACTAAACACCTAACCTCTACAACACCAGATCGACGCGGGGCGCGGCCTTATCCACATCGTCGATGCGCGGACGGCAGGTGAACAAACGCCCCTGGTCGATACCGCCTTGCCCCACCAGCCAGGATTTGACGGCGACGGCGCGGGCCTCGGCCAGACGGTACAGGCGGTCACGGTGGATCTGCGCCAGTTCCTCGCGGTCCTTGTCCGCCATCATCGCCTTCAATCGGGCGAGAAAGCTGGTTTCGCTGCGCAGCACCGGACCGTCCTTGGCGGTCACCGCCACCCCGCACAGATTGAGACGGATGCCGTCGCGCTCGGCCAACAGCCCCGATATCTTTTTCAAGGATTCAGCCTGCGGCTCGCTCACCTGCGACGAACCATCGGCGAAACTCACGGCTTGCAGGGCCAGAACCGGCTTTTCCGCCTCGTCGAGAACCAGGCCGATCAAACCGACCAACGGGAAGGCCACCTTCAAGGTGGTGAAAACGGTGGATTTCAACGCCCCGCCGATGGCCTGATTGACCGCGTCCGAGGTGTCGAAATTGGGATTGTCCAGGTCGCCCTTGACCGGAATGGCCAGACTGATGCGATCCTGACCATCGCGCAGCAGATCGAGGACGGTTTCGATGGGCATGTCGGCCTGCTTGGCCAAGGGCGCGTTGGGATCGGGCTGGGCGATGGTCAGGCGTGACAGCACCAGATCCAGCCTGCCGTCCAGCTTGCCTTCACGGAGCGCCATGGCCACCTGGGCGTCCAACTGGCCGGTATGCAGATTGACCCCCAGGGCGTCGGCGGCATAGGGCGACAATTGCGGCAGGTCCAGCGCCCGCACCCTTCCCTTGGCATCCAGGCCGGGAATCGGCTGGAACGGACGTACCGCCCCTTGCGCCGATAGTTCGGCAGCGCCGATGGCGGCGGCCAGGGTGAAAGAGGAATCCCGCTCGGGATAGGCGCTGTCGATCGCGGCCATGTCCAGCGCCAGATTGCTGACCGACACCCGCACCGGATCGGTGGTGCTGCGGTCGCGGAACTCGACCTGACCGCCATTCACATGGAGTTGCCCCAAGGCCAGACGCGGCATGGCGGCATCTCCGCCCGCCGGGGCATTCTTGTCCTTGAGGTCATTGAAGCCCTGCAAGCCGGTATGGTCGCGGTTCAACCGCAACACCGGCTGAGCCAGACTGAGGGACGCGACCTCCAGGTCGCCTTGGGGCGACACCCGCAGCCGCTCCAGAGTGACAGCACCCGCCCGAAGGCGCGGGTTATAAAGCTTGTCCCGCGCCAAGGCGCTCACCGCCTTGGCATCCAACCGGGCCAAGGTCACCGCCTTGGGCGAGAGTTCCAACCCACGCAGCCGGGCCTGATCGGCGGCCAGCCATTGGCGATCGCCCTGGTGGACCGACAAACCATCCACGTTCAAGGTCATGGTGGCGGCCAGGGGCGGCAACAGACCTTCGGGCCGCTCATGGGCGAATTCGCCCTCGGCCTCGGTCTTGGCGGCGGCCAGCCGCCACGGCCCCGAGACGATGACCGTCTCGGCCCCATCGGCCTTGCCCTTGGCCTGGAACAGGGTCTTGGCCTTGGCCGACAGATTGAGATAGGTGTCGCCGGTCCAGGCCAGTTGACCATGACGGATGCGCAGGCCGTCCATGGTCATGTCCCAGCCTTTGGCACTCAGGCTGCCGCTCCACTCCAATATCTCGGCCCGACCATCCATGCTGGCCCGGGTCAGATCGGCGTGAACAGCGGTGGCGGCGATGGCCGCCAGACCCTGGGCAAAGGAAAGATCGGCGGCCTCCAGCGTGCCGGCGGCCTTCAACCCGTTGGCCCAGGCCAGCCTGCCTTGCCAGATCAGGGATTTAGCCCGAACCTGGCCATTACCCTCCAGCGGGATGGCGCCGTTAGAGAACTCGATGCGGCCATCGGCGGCCATGTCCGCCTTGCCGCCGAGATCCCCCTTCAGCCGAACCTTGCTGGTCAGGGCGCCGCGCCAGCCGGTCAGCCCGCCCCACTGGGCGAAGGGCGCGGTATCCAGACCGCGTAAATCCACATCAGCGGTGAAATCCAGATTGGCGGCGAAGGGGCGGAAAGTGCCGCGCAAATCGACCGGAGCGCCGTTGATGCGCCCTTGCAGCGACAGCGAGGCCAGCGCCAGCGGATTCCACGATTGCACGTCGCGGACATCCAGCCGTTCCACCGCCACCACCACCCGCAAGGCGCCGTCTTCGATGCGCAACACGCTGTCGGTCAGGGTCAGGGCGGTGATCCCATAGCCCCAATCGGATGCCTGGGCCGGTTCCCCCTTCCCGCTTCCGGGCAGGGGCAGACCATTGATGCGCCAGCCGGCACCGTCGCGGCTCAACACCACCTCGGCCTTGTCCAGGCTCACCTGTTCCAGCCACACGCGGCGGTCCAGCAACGGTTTCCAGCGAAAATTCAAGTCGATGCCGTCGATGCCCAGCGCCTCGCCCAGGGCCGACGCCGCCTGCATGCCGCGGATGGCGATGTCGCCTTTCCACAGGGACAGGCGGGCCTGATTGACGCTGGCCTGGGACCAGCCCATTTCGGCCAGCCCCTTGGTCACCCCCCAGCGCAGGCCGAAATCGGGCAGGTACAATCCTGCCGGAACGGCAAGGGCAGCCAGCATGGCCAGGATGACCACAAAGAGGCGAAGAGGTTTGCGCCGCGGTTTGGCGGCTTCAACTGGGACGTTCATGCCACCATGGAAACAGGCGGATCAGTCCGGGTCAACGACTTCCGCGCAAACCCGGTTCCGTCCTTCGTCCTTGGCCCGATACAACGCCTTGTCGGCACGGGCCAGCACCGCCTCGACCGAACCATCCTCGGCCCGCGGCGCGGCGATTCCGATACTGACGGTAAAGGCCAACTGGCCACCATCGGGCAAGTCCAGGCGCAGATCGGCCACCTGGGCCCGCAGCCGTTCAGCGGTGATCAGCGCCCCGGCCATACCGGTTTCCGGCAGCAGCACGGCGAATTCCTCGCCGCCCAGACGCCCGATCACATCGATGTCGCGGAGCGCGTGGCGCAGCCCTTCCACCAGACGGCGCAAGGCGTCGTCGCCGGTACCGTGCCCATGGGCGTCGTTGATGGATTTGAAGTAATCCACATCCAGCATCAGCAGGGTCAGCGGATTGCCGTAGCGGTTGGCCCGTTCCAGTTCGGTACCGGCGGCGGCGAGAAAATGGCGACGATTGAAAGCCCCGGTCAGCGAATCGGTGGTCGCCAGCCGGCGCAATTCCCGTTCCATCGCCTTGCGATCAGAAATATCGGTGAGCACGCCGATCACCCCCACCGGACGCCCTTCGTCGTCCAGGTAAGCGCTTTTCAGGACCATGGTATCCAGGCGCCCGCCGCTGGGCGGCAGGATCGGCGCCTCGAACGAGGCCTGATCGCAGGCGCCCGACATCAACTCGGCATCGGTGACGGTGTCTTCCAGCGGCAGCAGCAATTTAGGCTCGCCATCGCCGAACAAGGCGCGGAACGCGCGGTTGCTGGTCTGCACCCGTCCCAACGCATCCTTGAACCATACCGGGCTGGGGATGGTGTCGATCAGCGATTCGCTGAACCGCAGAGCGGCTTCCGCCACCAAGGTCATTTCCTCGGCGCGGGCGTGTTGTTCGGCCAGTTCACGGGTGCGGGCAGCGACCCGCATCTCCAGGGTTTCGCTGGATCGGCGCAAGGCGGCGACGGCGCGGTTGTGACCGGTGATGTCGCGAGCCTCGACCATCAACTCGGTGCCCATGCCGCCCGCCGGCAGCTCGGTCAGCCGCACCAGGGCGTCGAAAGCCGAACCGTCACGGTGCAGCAGGCGCAAGGGTACCGCCGCGCCTTCCTTGGCGATGTCGCCGATCAGGTCGGCATAATCGGGATGCAGGATTTCTTCCAACCTCAGACCGATGACCTGCTCGGCCTCGGTGGCGCCCAACAGGGCGATGCCGGCCTTGTTGACATACCGGATCGAACCACCGACCACGTGGCAAACCAGATTCATGGAATTATCCACCAGCAGGTGGAAGCGGGTGTCGGTCTTGTGGGCGGAGCCGGCCAGCTTGCCTTCCTTGGACATGTCACGCCCGGTGACGACGGTGGCGTCGGTGGCGATTTCACGGGCGCGGAACACCTGCAACTCGATGTCGCGGACGGCCTGATCCAGGCCGACGATGCGGGTGGGGACGCCGCGATCCTCACTGGCCATGCCCGACAGGAACAAATCCAACACCTGACCATATTCGGGAATCAGGAATTCGGCCAACCGGCGGCCGATCAGCTGTTCGGTGGTCTTGGCCCCCAGCATACGGGCTCCGGCACCATTGATGGCGGTGATGGCGCCGCCACGACACAAGCAGATGAGGTCACGACTGACCTCGAGAATCTGCATCATCTCGCCGTTGAAACGGGGACCGCGTTTGCGCCGCTCAAATGCCAGATCAATGATATTGCCGATTGGATCCATGATGCCGTCCCCGCGCGCTCCCCCGACTAAACGGCTTAATCCTTTCAGCAAAATGCATCAACCGAAAAGCACCCGACGGCGCTGATTTCACCGCCCCGGTTCGATCGCCACCCGGTTGCGCCCGGCCTGCTTGGCCTCGTACATGGCGCGGTCGGCGCGGCCCAGCAGATGCTCGAACTGGGCCTCGCCCTCCAGCCGGGTGGTCACTCCCAGGCTGATGGTGGCATGCAGCCAGCCCTCGGCCAACGGCAGCCGGATGGCGGCGACGGCACTGCGCAGACGTTCGGCCACCTGGGCGGCGCCGTCGATGCCGGTCTGCGGCAACAACAGGGCGAATTCCTCCCCGCCCATGCGCCCCAGCACGTCCACTTCGCGCAATTCGCCCTGGATGGCGGTGGTGACTGCCTTCAACATTTCATCGCCGATGGCATGGCCCCACGAATCGTTGACCTTCTTGAAGTGGTCCACGTCCAGCATGATCACCGACAAGGGCAGGTCGTAACGGTTGGCCCGCTCCATTTCCTGATGTGCCAGCGTGCTGAAATGGCGGCGATTGGGCGCCCCGGTCAGCGAATCCATGGTCGCCAACCGGCGCAATTCCCGTTCCAGACTTTTGCGTTCGGTGATGTCGGCGGCGATGCCGATAATACCGTTGGGCACCACACCGTCGGCGGGCAAGGCCGCCTTGGTCACCAGCAAGGCCCGCGGTCGCCCGGCATGGTCGGGGATGGTGGTCTCGAATTCCTCGCGCCGCGACGAGCCGTCCAACACGCGGCAATCGCTGTCCAGTTCCTCGGGGGGGAGATGCCGCCCTAGTACCTCTTCCGCCGAATGGCCGACCCAGGCTTCAGCATCGATGCCGAAGAATTCGCGGAAGGCCTGGTTATACAGACGGTAATGCCCGGCCAGATCCTTGACCCACAGCGGATTGGGCAGCAATTCCACCAATCGGCCGGAAAACGCCTGAGCCTCGGCCAGTTCGCGGGTCCGTTCCAGCACCCGCGCCTCCAGCGTCGCATTCAGCCGCTCGATGGTATCCAGGTCGATCCACGACCGGAGCGCACCGACCAGGGCGGTGAACAGCTTTTGCGCCGTCAACTCGGTCTTGGAACGATAATCGTTGATGTCATAGGCCAGCATGACCTCGCGCTCGGGCGCCTCGCCCGGCTGGCCGGTGCGCAGGATGATGCGCAGACGCTGGTTGCCCAAATCCTGGCGGATGACCCGCGCCAACGACAAGCCGGCATGGTCGGTCTCCATCACCACGTCCAGCAGCATGACCGGAATATCGTCGCGGCACTCCAAGATGGTGCGCGCCTCGGCCGCCGAATAGGCGGACACAGCCCGAAACCCCCGATCCTTGAACTGGAAGTCGCGCAACAGCACTTCGGTCATGCTGTGAACCTGGGGGTCATCATCCACAACCAAAATCGGCCATGGCGGCAATGCCGGGCCGTCCTCGGACCTTCTTGCCGCGCGCAAATTCAACCGAAGTTTTCCGCTACTATTGGAAGATTCTTCGCCCGGCATGGTCAACCTTCGGATATGTTTTCACCATCATTCCCACCATTCATGATTCCATGATGGCGCCCGGACCGCCATGGACAATTTTGTTTACGACATGATCAAGGGCGTTTTCCGTTGGCGATGGTTCCCCTGACCGGGAAAAGCGGTTAGTGTGGGCTGTTGTCGGCACAGATTTATGGACCTGGCCCCCTTGTTTCAGTCCCGCATTCCCGGCGCCGGTCCGCGCCCGGCTCAAACCTCTCAGGTGCGCATGCTGGACGGCCTGTCCTTCAAACAGGCCTTCGCCACCTTGATCATTGCCTTGACCGTGGGCTTGCTGACCAGCGCCTATGAGCTGCTGAACGACTATCGCAACATGCATGATCAGGTGCGCCGCGACGTCGGCGCCGACCTTAATCTGGTGCGTGGGCTGGCGGTTGAGGCCGCCTATCAATTGTCGGCGGAACTGGCCGGCGAGGTGGTCGCCGGACTGCATCAGAACCCGGTGACGCTGGAAGTGGTGCTGACCGACAATTATGGCGGTGAATTGGGCCGCCAGGACCGTGCCGCCGTCTCCACCCCCTTCCCGGCCCTGGCGGAAAGACTGTTCGGTGATGTCGCCGCCCATGCCCGCACGCTGGAAACCCGCAATCCCAACGGCAGCAGCACCGTCGTCGGTTCACTGGAATTGCGCTTGGATGCCGGTGGCCTGCTCAATGCATGGCTGGACCGGGCCACCGCCGCCGTGCTGTCGGGCGTCGCTCGCGCCGTGCTGGTCTGCGCCTTGGTGGTGGCGGTGTTCTACATCCTGATCACCAAGCCGCTGTTGCGCATCACTGACGCCATCGGGCGGGTCGACCCCGCCCATCCCGGTGCCTTTCTCATCGACGTGCAGCGCGGCCACCAGCGCGACGAGCTGGGCCTTTTGGTCGGCACCGTCAACGGCATGTTGGCGGAATCCCAGCATGGCCTGAACGACCGCGACCGCGCCCAGAACGAACTGGCCGCCCTGGCCCGCGACCTGGAGCGGCGGGTGACCGAACGCACCCAGGAACTGGCCCGCGAGAAGGAAGGGGTGGAACGCGCCCTGGCTCAGCTGAATTTGGCCAATACCGAACTGGAAAAAGCCAACCGCGACATCAATGACGGCATCCGCTACGCCAGCCGTATCCAGACCGCGCTGCTGCCCGACCAGGGCGCCCTGGCCGGCGTGGTGGATGAGCTGGCGGTGGGCTGGCAGCCGCTGGACATGGTCGGCGGCGACTATTATTGGGCCGGATCGTTCGAGTCCAAGGGCGTCATCGCGGTGATGGACTGCACCGGCCACGGCGTGCCCGGCGCCTTCATGACGGCGGTGGTGGCGTCGAGCTTCAGCCGCATCCTGCATCACCACGGCCATGAAGATCCGGCGGAAATGTTGACCCAGCTGAACCGGCTGGTCAAAACCGCCCTGCGCCAGGATCGTGACAGCGCCGTCAGCAATGACGGCCTGGACGCCGCCATCTGCGTCATCGACCGCGCCAAGGCCACCTTGACCTTCGCCGGCGCCAACCTGCCCTTGCTGGTGGCCGAGAACGGCAGCTTGCGTCAGGTGCGCGGCGACCGCATGAGCCTGGGCTATCTCGACAGCCCGGAAGATTACCGCTTCGCCGCCCACAGCATGTCGATCACCCCGGGCAGCGCCTTTTATCTTTATACCGACGGCGTCACCGATCAGGTCGGCGGCGACAACAACCGCCTGTTCGGCCGTCGCCGCCTGCAAGAGGTTCTGGCCGAGATGGCCGACCGTCCGGTGACCGAGCAGATGGACGCCCTGTTCCAGCGCCTGTGCCAATGGCGCGGCGAACAGCGCCGCCGCGACGACATGACCTTCGTCGCCTTCCGGCCGCTGAGCGCGCTGTAGGCGGTTCGCTGTCTCGGGCTTACAGCATCGCGCCTTAAATACGCCCCATTCATTCTATCAATCGTCATTCCCGCGCAGGCGGAATCCAGCGAACCGCGTCGGCATATAAGCGCGTGACTCCTGGCCCCCCGCCTACGCAGGGGTGACGGCTGTTGCGATCGGCATGCTTCCGATTAAAGGCGCGCAACCTAACGATGTCACCACCATCAGATCATTCTGACTGTACCAGCCAAAGAAAAGGCCCGCCCCCGTTGCCAGGGGCGGGCCAATCCTTAATCTACGACCTCTCAGAGACGATTACTTGTCGTCTTGAGACTGAGCCCGGCGCATGGCCGCACCCAGGATGTCGCCCAAGGACGCACCCGAATCCGACGAACCGTACTCGGCCATGGCGGCCTTTTCTTCGTCGATTTCGCGGGCCTTGACCGACAGGGTGACCTTGCGGGCGCCCTTTTCGATCATGGTCACCTTGGCGTCGATCTTTTCGCCGACGGCGAAACGCTCGGGGCGCTGCTCGGAACGCTCACGCGACAGCTCGGACTTGCGGATGAAGCCGGTCATGCCGTCGACCTGGACTTCCAGACCGTTTTCGGTGACCTGGGTCACGGCGCAGGTGACGATATCGCCCTTCTTGACGTTGGCGACGGCGTCCTGGAACGGATCGGCGCCCAGCTGCTTGATGCCGAGGCTGATGCGTTCCTTTTCCACGTCCACGTCCAAGACCTTGGCGTTGACCACATCGCCCTTCTTGTATTCGGCGATGGCGGCGTCGCCCGACTTGTCCCACGACAGGTCCGACATGTGAACCATGCCGTCGATGTCGCCCGACAGGCCGATGAACAGACCGAATTCGGTGATGTTCTTGACTTCGCCTTCGACCAAGGTGCCGACCGGGAACTTCTCGACGAAGGATTCCCACGGGTTGGACAGGCACTGCTTGAGGCCCAGCGAGATGCGGCGCTTCTGCGGATCCACGTCCAACACCATCACTTCGACTTCCTGCGAGGTCGAAACGATCTTGCCGGGGTGGACGTTCTTCTTGGTCCAGCTCATTTCGGAGACGTGGACCAGACCTTCGACACCGGGCTCCAGCTCGACGAACGCGCCGTAATCGGTGATGTTGGTGACGCGGCCGACGAACTTGGCCTGCACCGGGTACTTGGCTTCCACGCCCTCCCACGGATCAGCATCCAACTGCTTGATGCCGAGCGAGATGCGCTGGGTTTCCGGGTTGAAGCGGATGACCTGGACCTTGACGGTCTGGCCGATATGCAGCGCTTCGGACGGATGGTTGATGCGCTTCCAGGCGATGTCGGTGACGTGCAGCAGGCCGTCGACGCCACCCAGGTCAACGAACGCACCGTAATCGGTGATGTTCTTGACGACGCCTTCCAGAATCTGACCTTCCTTGAGGTTTTCGATCAGTTCGGAACGCTGTTCGGCGCGGGTTTCTTCCAAGACGGCGCGGCGCGAGACCACGATGTTGCCGCGCGAGCGGTCCATCTTGAGAATCTGGAACGGCTGCGGGCTGCCCAGCAGCGGGGTGATGTCGCGCACGGGGCGGATGTCCACCTGCGAACCGGGCAGGAAGGCGACGGCGCCCGACAGGTCGACGGTGAAGCCGCCCTTGACGCGGCCGAAGATGACGCCGGTGACGCGCTGGTTGTCCTGGAAGGACTTTTCCAACAGGGTCCAGGCTTCTTCGCGCTTGGCCTTTTCACGCGACAGAACGACTTCGCCGTTCTTGTCCTCGTAACGCTCGACGAACACGTCGATGGCGTCACCGGCCTTGATTTCCGGGGCGCGGCCGGCGGTGGCGAATTCCTTGAGCAGCACGCGGCCTTCCGACTTCAAGCCGACGTCGATGACGGCGAAATCGTTTTCAACGCGTACAATGATGCCCTTGATGACCGAACCCTCGAACGGGTTGGCGACGCCCATGGTCTCATCCAGCAGGGCGGCAAAATCTTCCATAGTCATGTAATTACTTCCTTTCTTCACATCTTACGGGCCTGCCGGTTGGCTCCGGCGGTCTTCGCGCGGTTGAAACGCAAACCACCCCCAGGCCGCGCGACCGTGGGGGAGGCAAAGTACCGATGTCCCGATGTCAAAGCTTGGATTTCACGTAATCCAGCGCCGCGGCGAAAGCCTGATCGGCGTCGAGGTCCGAGGTATCCAGGACGAAAGCATCAGTGGCGGCTTTCAGCGGGGCGGCGGAACGGGTTGAATCCCGTTCGTCGCGTTCGCGCATGTCCGCCAGGACAGCCGAGTGTATAGCCCCGACGCCGCGGGACTGCAACTCTTTCAGCCGCCGCTCCGCCCGTTTTTCCACGCTCGCCGTGACAAACAGCTTGGCCCCCGCCCCGGGGCAGACCACGGTGCCGATGTCGCGGCCATCCAGCACCGCCCCCTTGCCGCCGGGCGGCTGGCCAGCGAAAGCACGCTGAAAATCCAACAGGGCCGAGCGCACGCCAGGGATGACCGCCACCTTCGATGCGGCCTGGGCGGCATCGTCGCCCCGCAGGTCGACAGCCTGCAATTCCGTCGGATTGAGCGCCCTGGCCGCCGCCTCGGCCTGGGCCGGGTCGTTGGGATCAAGACCGGCGCGGGTCAGCTTCATGCCGACGGCACGATAGATCAGGCCGGTATCCAGATAGTCGAAGCCCAGTTCGGCGGCGAGGCGCCGCGCCAGGGTTCCCTTGCCGGCCGCCGCCGGGCCATCGATGGCGATGACCCGACTCATACGATGGCATCCGTGGTGGCAATCTTGGCACCCAACCCGTTCATCAATTGGACGAAACCAGGGAAGCTGGTGTCGATGGCCTCGGCATCGTCCACCGCCACCGCTTCCGCCGCCGCCATGCCCAGGACCAGGAAGGCCATGGCGATACGGTGATCCAGGTTGACGGCGATGGTCGCCCCGCCCATGGGCGGCTTGCCACTGCCGTGGACGATCAAGGTGTCGCCATCCTCCTCGACCTGGACGCCACAGGCGAGCAGACCGCGCAAGGTGGCGGCGAAGCGGTCGCTTTCCTTCACCCGCAATTCCGACAGCCCGAACATGCGGGTGGTGCCGGTGGCGAAGGCGGCGGCCACCGCCAGGATGGGATATTCGTCGATCATCGACGGCGCCCGCTCCGCCGGCACGTCCACCCCCATCAGGGCGGAATGACGCACACGCAGATCGGCCACCTGTTCACCACCGTCCTCGCGCTGATTTTCAAAGGCGAGGTCGGCGCCCATTTCGCGCAAGGTCTGATAGAGGCCGGTGCGCAAGGGATTCATACCGACGCCGGTCAGCACGATGTCCGAGCCGGGGGTGATAATTGCGGCGACGGCGGGAAACGCCGCCGAGCTGGGATCGGCGGGAACGATGACATGACGCCCGGTCAACTCGGGAAAACCGGTGACGGTGATGATGCGCTGGCCCTGGTCGCCGTGCTCGACATCCACCTGGGCACCGAAATTCCTGAGCATCAGTTCGGTGTGATCGCGGGTCGCCTCGCGCTCGATCACCGTGGTCTGGCCCGGGGTATTGAGGCCAGCCAGCAGGATGGCCGACTTGACCTGGGCCGAGGCCACCGGCAGCTCATAGGTGATGGGCAACGGATTGCCGGTGCCGACCACCGTCATGGGCAGACGCCCGCCGTCACGCCCGAAGAACTGCGCCCCCATCTGCGACAAAGGCAGCGACACCCGCTTCATCGGCCGCGACCGCAACGAGGCGTCGCCGGTGAACACGGTGGTGAACGGATGGGTGGCCACCAGCCCCATCATCAGCCGCGCCCCGGTACCGGAATTGCCCAAATCCAGCACCTCTTCCGGTTCCTTCAAACCACCGACGCCACGCCCGTACAGGCGCCACGAACCGTCGTCCAACCGCTCGACCTCGGCCCCCAGGGCGCGCATGGCGGCGGCGGTGCGCAGCACGTCGTCGCCTTCCAGCAAACCTTCGACCCGGCTTTCGCCGACGGCCAAAGCGCCGAACATCAGGGCACGGTGCGACACCGATTTGTCGCCAGGCACCTTGGCCGAGCCGGAAAGGGCCGCCGCGCGGCGGGAAATCAACGGTTTTGACATGATGGCTCCATAAATCCAGGCGGCCTTGGTCTAGCACAGATACCCATATCGCGCCTAGACTATGCGACGAATCGCGTTTTCGTTTTGACATGGGGGGGCGAACATGGCAAATGCCGCTTCTAGACAGATTTGCAGGAGGATTACGCCGTGGCCAAGCCGGAATGGGGCCAGAAGCGCACGTGCACCAGTTGTGGGTGCCGCTTCTATGACTTGACCCGCTCTCCCATCACCTGCCCCAAGTGCGGCGCGACGGTGGAACCGGAGATGCCCTTCAAGGTGCGTCGCAGCAGCGTGCCGTCGGAAAAGGCCCGTGCCGCCGAGAAGGTCGCCGTAGTTCCCGACGTGGTCGACGAGGAAGCCTTGGACGCCGAGGAAGGCGCCGCCGAGGAAGATGAAAGCGGCCTGATGGAAGACGCCTCCGACCTGGGCGAGGACGATGACGACATGGCCGAGGTCATGGAGCACATCGACGAAGGCCTGGAAGACGAAGTCTGATCCGGGTCGGAAAAAAGTTTCAGGGGCGGTGATTTTTTAGGCTTGACCCCCGCCCCTGAAATCCATATGTTCCGCCTCCACCGACGGACGCCCAAGACCGACGGTAACGAGATAAAGGGGCTATAGCTCAGTTGGGAGAGCGCTTGAATGGCATTCAAGAGGTCGGCGGTTCGATTCCGCCTAGCTCCACCAAGATCAACCCTCTGGGGAAACCCAGGGGGTTTTTCTTTATCGAAAATTTACTACCATCGGTCATCATGGACCCGAGCCCTTCAGAACGACGGGCCCGCATTCGGCAGAAGCTGGAGGATGGCATGAAAGGCATCAGCGGCCCGTTCCGCGCCGTCGAGATGGCTGCGACCGCGCTGGGCAAGGTCAGCGACAGCGAGACCAAGGAAAAGCTGGAAAAGCTGCGGCAAAAGGCCGCCCGCGACCAGGAAGCCATCGACAACGTGATCCTGGCGCGCAAGCAGGCGCGCGCCGACCGCAAGGGGGCGGCGCGGCAAAAGCTGGATCAGATCAAGCAACGCATCGAAATGCTGAAACGGATGGCGGTCAATTCCAAGAGCGCCGCCCGTGAACTGGCGCGGCTGGCGCGCGAGTTGAAGGGGGCCGCGCGGGAATTCCGCGAGACCGCGCCCGCCTCGGAACTGACCACCAGCACGACGACGCCGGAAGCCGCCACCGCCGAACGCGAGGCCGAAGCCAAGGCCGACAAGGAATTCGCCACCGAGGTGAAAAAGATCGCCCAATTGCTGAAAGCCATGCTGCGCCGCCGCCAGCCCGAGGATGACGAGGAAAAGCGCGGCCTGGAAAAGGCGCATAAGGATCTGGGCACCGCCACCGACGATGCCGACGCCATCACCGCCAATGCCAATGCCATCAGTGCCGATGGCGCCCCCGGGGGCGGCGGCTTGTTGGTGTGATCAGGCGATCCGGTCAGAAATCAAGCATGTCGCGCACGGCGGCAATCCCCGCCTTGGCGCAGATGTCGTCGGCCTCGCCGCCGGGGGCGCCGCTGACGCCAATGCCGGCGATCAGGGCGCCGGCGGCCTCGATCTTCATGCCGCCGCCCAGGATGGTGGCACCGGGCACGTCGCGCAGGCCCGATTGCGGCATGCCCGGCCCGGTCAGGGCCACCAGCTCGGTGGTATTGGTGCGGAAGCTGACCGCCGTCCATGCCTTGCCGGTGGCGACGCTCACCGTATGCGGCCCGGCATAGCGGTCGCGCAGCAAGGCTTGCACGTTGCCGCCGCGATCGACCACGGACACCGCCGCCTGCCAGCCGTTCTTGCGGCAGGTCTCCAGCGCCGCCTGGGCCGCCTTCAGCGCCGCTTCCGGCGTCAGCATGGTCTGGTCGAAAGTGCCATCGGCGGCCAAGGCCGGAGTGGATAGGGCCAAGGCGGCCAGAACGATCAGGGTCTTGCGCATGGGAAGCCTCCGGGTCAGCAGGCTGGTGTCAGCCGCTTGGTAATGGTGGATAATTCGCCCCAGAACATGTCGTCGCCGTTATAGCCGGTGATGCGCCCGACCTCGCGCCCGCAGGCGATGGCGACGAAGGTGGGGGCGTAGCGTAAATTCTTGATGAATCGGAGATCGGCGGGCAGGTTTTCCAGCCGCACCACCCGCAGCGGCAAGCGCTTGCCTTCCGCCGTCTTGGGATAGATGGCGCCCAGGTCGCGGTGCCATTTGACGCACCACGGACAGCCCCTGGCCTCGACCATCACCAACTCGGCGGCGTGGACCGGCGCGGCCCCGGCCCACAGGGCCGGAACCGTCGCCATCGCCAGTGCCGCCAGGGATGGCAGCCCGCGCAAGATCAGGCCTTGCGCTTGATCTTGAAGGTATAAACGCCGGAGGCTTCCGCCGTTTCCAGCAATTCGTTGCCGGTCTGCTTGCAGAAGGCTTCCATGTCCTTGACCGAACCGGGATCGGTGGCCAGCACTTCCAGGACGCCATCGACGGCGACGTCCTTCATGGCCTTCTTGGTGCGCAGGATGGGCAGCGGGCAGTTCAAACCCTTGACGTCGAGAACCGTGCTCATGTGTGACCTCTCCTAGATGTTCCCCCCGGCGGACCGCGTCAGTGGCCGAGATTGATGTATTTCAGGCAAACCACCCGCAGACACGATGCCAAGTTCCGGTCATTGGTGACCAGACAGTGGTCGTGGATACGGGCAATGAGGGCGCTTGCGGTTACGCCCTCTTCCCTGGCCATTTCATCCAACACCGTCCAGAACGCCTGTTCAAGCCGGATGGTGGTGGAATGGCCATGGATACGGACCGAGCGTTTTTCCGGCGCGAAAGACCGCGCCTGCTCGGGATTGCACAGGCCGAACAGCCGGGCCAGCGGACCGTCGGGGGTCGCTGGCCAGACCGCCGGCTCTAGATGAACAGGTTGATGTCGCACTGGGTCGCCGTCTCGATATAGGTGGCGGCGCCCGCGTACTCGACCCCGTCGATCAGATCGCTTTTGTCGTACTCGAACAGATCCATGGTCATCTGGCAGGCGATCATGCGCACACCGCAATCCACCGCCGCCTCACGCAGATCCTCGATCGAGGCGACGCCCTTCTTCTTGATCAGGTCCTTCATCATCACCGTCGCCATGGCGTCCATGCCGGGCAGCGCGCCAACCAGATTGGGCATGACCATGTGGCCGCCCATCATCGGCATTTCCATGCCGGCATTGCCCAAGGTGGTGACCTTCAAATCCAGCTTCTTCTTCAACAGCGTCAGGCCGTAGAAGGTGAAGAAAAGGGTGACGTCCAGATCCATGGCCGCCGCGGTGGTGGCCAGGATGAACGGTGGGTAGGCCCAGTCCAGCGAGCCCTTGGTGACGATAATGGACATCGACTTGCCGTTGGCGGCCATGTTTTCCTCCCTGCGGTTTGCATTAGAATTTTATAATGTGCAAACCACCCTAAGACGCGGCTGCCCCGGTATGGGTAGTAGCCGGTGCCTACACCTGTTTTTCACTCGCCCTTGGTCGCATGGCACGTTACAAGCGGCTCTTGTGCGATGGTCCAAGGCGGTGCTAATTTAGCATGAACAAATATATACGAGGAACCCCTCGCCCGCCAAGCACCTTCGGCGCCAGCGATTGAAAAGGGGGCCCGTGACGGGAGGAAGAACGTGAGCGACTTGCCAATCTCCACCATCGTCGGTGGGGCCGCCTTCGTGGTCGGCCTGATTTTCGGGGCCACCGCCCAACGCACCAATTTCTGCACCATGGGGGCGCTGTCCGACATCGTCTTCATGGGCGACTGGCGGCGCTTCCGCGCCTGGATGCTGGCGCTGGCCGTGGCCATGATCGCGTCCCAGGCCATGCATCATGCCGGCCTGGTCGACTTGGGCAAAAGCATCTATCTGCAAGGGCCGCTGGCCTGGGCCGGCGCCATCATCGGCGGATTGCTGTTCGGCTTCGGCATGACCCTGGCCGGCGGTTGCGGCAACAAGACCCTGGTCCGTATCGGCGGCGGCAACCTTAAATCGGTGGTCACCTTCCTGGTGGTCGGCCTGTTCGCCTATATGACGCTGAAAGGCTTGATCGGCCTGGGCCGGGTGCAGATCGAAAGCCTGACCAATATCGCGGTGGCCGGCAAGGCCGCCAACCAGGGCGTGCCCGCCTTGCTGGCCGCTCTCGGCCTGCCGGAAACCATCGCCCGCTGGCTGGTGGTGACCGTGATCGCCGGCGGCCTTCTGGTGTTCTGCTTCAAGGATGCCGATTTCCGCGCCGCCCCCCACGACATCATCGGCGGCCTGATCATCGGCCTGATGGTGCCGGCGGGCTGGTGGGTGACCGGGGTGTTGGGCAATGACGAGTTCGACCCCACCCCGCTGTCCAGCTTCACCTTCGTCGCCCCCATCGGCGACACCATCATGTATCTGATGACCTATACCGGCTCGACCATCAATTTCGGCATCGCCGCCGTCGGCGGCGTCATCGTCGGTTCCTTCCTGTCATCGCTGGCGGGCAAAAGCTTTCATGTGGAGGCGTTTTCCGACGCCGCCGACATGGGCCGTCACCTGACCGGCGCCGCCATGATGGGCATCGGCGGCGTCATGGCCATGGGCTGCACCATCGGCCAGGGCCTGACCGGCATCTCCACCTTGTCGGCCACCTCCTTCATCGCCTTGGTCGCCATTTTGTTCGGCGGGGTGTGGGGGCTGAAATATATGGAGGAAGGCAGCGTCGGCGCCGCCCTGAAGGCGGTTCTGGCCCGCGGTTAATTAAAACTGGACGCACTGTCATGACGCGGGTAAACCCGCGTCATGACAAGATTCTCGTCCCAGACCGACAGCGAAGGCCGCCGCATCCCGCTTTATGATGCCGACGGCTTCGCCGGCATGCGCAAGGCCGGGCGACTGGCCGCCGCCACCTTGGATTTCATTACCCCCCATGTGCAAGCCGGCATCAGCACCGCCGAGCTGGATCGCCTGTGCGACCAGTTCATGCGCGATGCCGGTGCCATACCGGGCACGGTGGGCTATCACGGCTATCAGCACGCCTCTTGCGTTTCGGTCAATCACGTGGTCACCCACGGCATTCCCGGCGACAAGGTTCTGGCCGATGGCGACATCGTCAATATCGACGTCACCCCCATCGTCGATGGTTGGTTCGGCGACACCAGCCGCACCTTTCTGGTGGGCGAAGTGCGGACCTTGGCCAAGCGTCTGGTCGACACCACCTTCGAGGCGATGATGGCCGGCATCGACATCATCCGCCCCGGCACCACCTTGGGCGATGTGGGTGCCGCCATCGAGGCGGTGGCCCGGCGTGAACGCTTTTCGGTGGTGCGCGATTTCTGCGGCCACGGCCTGGGCCGGGTGTTCCACGACGCGCCTTTGGTCATGCATTACGGCAAGGCCGGTACCGGCGTGGTGCTGGAGCCGGGCATGTTCTTCACCGTCGAACCCATGCTCAATGCCGGCAAGGCCGAGGTGAAGATCCTGGCCGACGGCTGGACCACGGTGACCCGTGACCGGTCGCTGTCGGCGCAGTTCGAGCATTCCGTCGGCGTTACCGAGGACGGCGTCGAAATCTTCACCCCGTGGGCGATCAGTTGACCTTGAAGCCGTATTTGACGAACACGCCCTTGGCCTGCGCGCCCTTCAGGTAATCCAGCAGCGCCTTGGCGGCGGGGGTTTCCTTACCGGCGACCAGGGCGAAAGGGTAGACGATGGGGTCATGCATGGTGTCGGGGAACACGCCGACCACCTTGACCTTTTTCGACACCGCCGCATCGGTGGCATAGACCACGCCCAACGGCACCTCGCCGCGCTCGACGAAAGCCAGGGCGGCCCGCACCGAATCGGCGCGGGCGATCTTGGCGTCCACCTTGGCCCATTGCCCCGACCGCTCCATCGCCTGCTTGAAATAGAGGCCCACCGGCACGCTGTCCGGGTTGCCGGTGGCGATGCGCCCCGATCCGGCCAAGCCAGCGATATCGGTCTGGGGCGACAGCGCGATCCTGTCCTGCTTGGCGTCCATGGGGGCCACCAGCACCAGGGTGTTGCCCAGCAGGTTGAAGCGGCTGTCATTGTTCACCAGCTTCTTTTCCACCATGTAATCCATCCACTTGAGATCGGCGGAGGCGAAGACATGGGCCGGCGCCCCTTGCTCGACCTGCTTGGCCAGGGCGGACGAGGCGGCATAGGACGGCTTCAGGCTGTGACCGGTCTGAGCGGTGAAGGAATCGCCGATCTCGTTCAACGCATTGGTCAGCGAGGCGGCGGCGAACACCACCACCTCGTCGGCACGGGCGGCGGCGGTGCTCAGGCACAAGGCCAGGGCGGCGACGGCAAATTGCTTGAACATGAAAAAATCTCCTGAACGGCAAAAAGGCGGTAGCGGCGTGAGTTAACGTTATGTACTTTGACTGCATATCGTCAAGCCTGAAGGAGATGGATCATGCAGTTAAGTGCCCGTAACGCCCTGAAGGGCAAGGTGGTGGAAATTTCGCGCGGCCAGATCGTCGGCAAGGTCAAGGTCGATGTGGGCGGTCAGTTCGTCACCTCGCTGGTGTCGGTGGAAGCCATCGACGAACTGGGTCTGAAGGTGGGCGAAGAGGTTTCCGCCATCATCAAATCGACCGAAGTCATGCTGGCCAAGTAGGTCATCAAGGCGCCGTCCCGCCATGACGGCGCTTTTTACTGGAAACCGTACCGCAAGCCCCCCAAACTCCGGCCCTTACGGCAACGGGGGAATGATGGCGGAGGGAAAAGTCGAGGCCCTGCTGGCGCTCAAGCGCGAAGGCCGACCCAGCGTCGGTCGCGACCGCATCGAATTGCTGGAAGCAGTCGCCGCCCACGGCAGCATCAGCAAGGCGGCCAAGGCGGTGGGGCTCAGCTATAAGGCGGCCTGGGATGCGCTCAACGCCGTCAACAATCTGCTGCCGCGTCCGGCGGTGATGGGGCAGACCGGCGGCCGTCAGGGCGGCGGCGCCCAGGTCACCGAGGACGGCCATACCCTGATCGCCAGTTTCCGTCTGCTGGAAAAGCGTCTGGACAAGGTCGCCCGCCTGCTCACCGGTGACGACCTGAGCGACGGCGATCCCTTTGCCCTGCTGTGGAGTCTGGGAATGAAGACCACCGCCCGCAACGCCTTTCGCTGTACCGTCACCGAGGTCCGCCTGGGCGGCGTCAACGCCGAGGTGCTGATGCACCTGACTCCGGACTGTCAGCTGACCGCCATCGTCACCGGCGAAAGCGTCAGCGAGTTGGACATCAAACCGGGCCGCGACGTCACCGCCTTGATCAAATCGTCCTTCGTCATGCTGATCGCCGGCGACCAAAATCCGCGCCTGTCGGCCCGCAACCGCATCGCCGGCATTGTCAGCCACCGCGAGGACGGCCCGGTCAGTTCCGAGTTTTCCCTGGATATCGGCGGCGGCAAAAGCATCGTCGCCGTAATCACCCGCGATGCCGCCGAGGATCTGGATTTGAGGGTGGGCGACAAGGCCATGGCCTTCTTCAAATCGTCCCACGTCATCTTGGCGGTGGATTGAAACAGCGGGCACCCCAGGGCACCCGCTGTTTTCGACGCATCAGGCAGCGCGGATTTCCGCCAGGAAACCGCGCACCTCGGCGGCCAGTTGCTGCGACACCTGTTGCAGGGTCTGCGCCGCAGAAGTGACCTGATCGGCCATCAGCTTGGTTTCCTCGGCCGCACCGGCCACCACCGAGACGTTTTCCGCCGCATGATGGGTGCCTTCCGCCGCTTGGCTGACACTGCGGGCGATTTCCATGGTCGCCGCGCCCTGTTCTTCCACCGCCGCCGAGATGGCCGCCGACAATTCGTTAATATTCTCGATGGTGCCGGTGATGCCGCGAATGGCCTCGACCGCCGTGCGGGTCTCGCTTTGGATGCCGGCGATCTGGGCGCCGATTTCCTCGGTCGCCTTCGCCGTCTGGTTGGCCAGGGATTTCACCTCGTTGGCGACCACGGCGAAGCCCTTGCCGGCGTCACCGGCGCGGGCCGCCTCGATGGTGGCGTTAAGCGCCAACAGGTTGGTCTGGCTGGCGATGTCATTGATCAGCTTGACCACCTCGCCGATACGGTTGGCCGCTTCGGCCAGGCCGCGCACGGTGGTGTCGGTCTTGCCCGCCTGCTCGACCGCATCGGCGGAAATCACCGCCGCATGGCTGACCTGACGCGAGATTTCATCCACCGACGACGACAATTCGTGGGTGGCCGCCGATACCGCCTGCACATTGCTGGTCACCTGACCGGTCATGGTGGTGACGTTGCCGGCCTGCATCATGGTCTGATCGGCATTGCCCGACAATGTCTGGGAATTGCCCAAAAGACTGTCCGCCGACATCTGAATCAGCTCGACGATATTGGCGACACGGGCATCGAGCGAGGCGGCGATACACTCCATGTCGGCCTGGCGCCGCTGTTCCGCCAGACGGTCCATCTCCGCCTTTTCCAACTGGGCATAGCCCAGCTTGGCCTTCATCGCCCGCATCAGGGCGGTGGTGCGCTGAAAATCGCTGATCGGCTCGTCGGTGATTTCGTGGACGAAATCACCGCGGGCGACGGCGTCGAGGTGATCTTCCATACGCGCCAGCGGTCCACGGACACGGTTGATGACGATACGCCCCAGAACCAGGGCGGAAACCAGGGAGCCGGCGATCAAGCCCAGAGCCACGGCGATCCGGTCCAACTGCACCGCCTCGGCCCCGGCCAAGGCCAGGATCAACGGCACAGCGATGGCCGCCACCAACATGGCGCTGATACCGCTGCCGGCACGCGACAGGATTCCGGCCATGCCGGTGCGGAATGCCCGCCCCTCGCGGATGACCAGACCTTGCGCCTTGCCGTCGCGGAACTTGCCGTAAAGCGCCTCGACCTCGGCCACCTGTTGCCGTGACGGCTTGCTGCGGATGGAGACGAAGCCGGCGATCTGGCCATTTTCGACGAAGGGGGTGACATTGGCGCGGACCCAGTAGAAATCGCCGTTCTTGCAGCGATTCTTGACGAAGCCTTCCCACGGCTTGCCGGTCTTGATGGTCCCCCACAGATCGGCGAAGGCCTCTTTCGGCATATGGGGGTGGCGCACCAGATTGTGCGGCTGCCCGACCAGTTCATCACGGGTGAAGCCGCTGATGTCGATGAAGGCCTGATTGACGAAGGTGATGCGTCCACCGGCATCGGTGCGCGAGACCAGCATCTCGCCGTCTTGCATCACCACTTCGCGATTGGTTATCGGTTCATTGACTCTCATGGCACACCCCAAACATAAGTTTACATACCTTGGTCTGCACTAAAGTTGAGTAAATTTCTACGGAATTCAACCGTATAAATTTTACGGGATGTTGTTTTTTTCCGATTTTTTAATGGGTTGTGAACGCTTTGACGAAATGTAGCGAAAAGGTTGATACACTATGCCCAGACATTGACAGAACGGTTTACTTCGGCCATCAACCCTGGATGCAAGCCGCCAACGGAGACCGCGCATGACCGCCTTCACCACAATCCAGACCCGCCCCTTCGATGGTCAAAAGCCGGGCACGTCGGGATTGCGCAAGAAAGTGCGGGTATTCCAGCAGCCGGGCTATCTGGAGAACTTCGTTCAGGCCATCTTCGATTCCATCGGCGATTGCACCGGCAAGACCCTGGCTCTGGGTGGCGACGGGCGCTTTTTCAACCGTGAGGCAATTCAGATCATCCTGAAGATGGCCGCTGGCAACGGCTTTGCCCGCGTCATGGTCGGCCAGGGCGGCATCTTGTCGACACCGGCGGCATCTTGCGTGATCCGTAAGTACCAGACCTTCGGCGGCATCATCTTGTCGGCCAGCCACAATCCCGGCGGCGCCGACGAGGATTTCGGCATCAAGTACAATATCCCCGCCGGCGGCCCCGCCCCCGAGGCGGTAACCGAAGCCATTTACGCCCGCACCCAGCAGATCGACAAATACCGCACCACTCAAGTGGGAGATGTCGATCTGGACCAACTGGGCGAATACCCCCTGGGCGACATGGTGGTACAGGTTTTCGACCCCGTCGCCGATTATGCCGCGCTGATGCAGGAATTGTTCGATTTCGACGCCATCCGCGCTTTGTTCGCTGGCGGCTTCCGCATGAAGTTCGATGCCATGCACGCGGTCACCGGCCCCTATGCCAAGGCCATCCTGGAAGGCTTGCTGGCGGCCCCCGCCGGCACGGTGATGAACGGCACCCCGCTCGAGGATTTCGGTCACGGCCACCCCGACCCCAATCTGGTCCACGCCCATGATCTGGTCGAAGCTTTGTTCGGCGCCGATGCCCCCGATTTCGGCGCCGCCAGCGATGGCGACGGCGACCGCAACATGATCCTGGGCCGCGGCTTCTATGTGACGCCGTCGGACAGCTTGGCGGTGCTGGCCGCCAACGCCACGCTTTGCCCCGGCTATGCCAAGGGACTGGCCGGCATCGCCCGGTCCATGCCGACCAGCGCCGCCGCCGACCGCGTTGCCGCCGCCTTGGGCATTCCTTGCTATGAAACCCCCACCGGCTGGAAGTTCTTCGGCACGCTTTTGGATGCCGGCAAGGCCACCTTGTGCGGCGAGGAAAGCTTTGGCACCGGTTCCGACCATGTGCGCGAGAAGGACGGGTTGTGGGCGGTGCTGATGTGGTTGAACGTGCTGGCCAAACGCCAACAGCCGGTGGCCGAGATCGTGCGCGAGCATTGGGCCAAGTACGGTCGCAACGTCTATTCCCGCCACGATTACGAAGCCATCGACAGCGCTGCCGCCAACGGCCTGATGGAGCATTTGCGCGGCCTCGACCTGAAGGGGCAAAGCCTGGGCGCCTATAAGGTCGCCTTCAACGACGATTTCGCCTATACCGACCCGGTGGATGGCAGCATCAGCACCAAACAGGGCGTGCGGATCGTCTTCGACGACGGCAGCCGCGTGGTTTTCCGCCTGTCGGGCACCGGCACCGAGGGCGCCACGCTGCGCCTCTATGTCGAGCAGTTCCAGCCCGACCCGGCCCAGCACCATCTGGACCCGCAAGTCGCCCTGGCCGATCTGATCAAGATCGCCCGCGACGTGGCCCAGATCGAAGCGCGGACCGGTCGGACGGAACCGACGGTCATCACCTGAGACGGGCGGGCCTCACCCCGGCAGGTCGAAGCGGAACGTCGCCCCCTGATCGGCAGCGGAATCCACGTGAATTTCGCCGCCATGGCGTTCGACGATGCGTTTGACCACCGCCAGACCGATTCCGGTCCCGGCCACCTGGACGTTGCCGATGCGCTGGAAAATCATGAAGATGCGCTGATGATGTTCCGGGGCGATGCCGATGCCGTTGTCGGCCACCCAATATTCTCGCCGCCCGTCATCGCGGATACGACCGCCGACGCTGATCTGAACCGGGCGGTCGGGATGGCGGAATTTCACGGCGTTGCTGATCAGGTTTTGCAGCAGCCGTACCAATTGTTCGCGGTCGCCCAGGCAGGCGGGCAAGCCGGGCTGGATGGTCAACACCGCCACCGCCTCGTCGATGGCCAGGGCCAGATTGGCCACTGCGTCGGCGGCCACCTTGTCCATGTCCACCGGGGCGAAGCTGGCGCCTCGGGTCTCGACCCGGGAAAATTCCACCAGATCGGAGATCATCCGCGACATGCGCTTGGCCCCATCAACGGCAAAGCCGATGAAGTCGCGCCCATCCTCGTCCAATTTGTGTCATAACGCCGGGCGATCAGCCCCAGATAGGACGACACCATGCGCAACGGTTCTTGCAAATCGTGCGACACCACATAGGCGAAGTCCTGCAAATCGCGGTTGGAGCGTTCCAGCTTTTCCAGCAATTCATGGCGGCGGCGTTCATTCTCCTGGCGCTCGGAAATGTCGTGGAACACCAGCACCGCCCCGGCCACCCGCTCGCCATCCAGGACCGGGGCGCTTTGCACCTCGACCGGCAAGGGGGGCGCATCCTTGCGCCGCAACAATTCCCCCACGCTTTGCCGCCCCTGTCCCTTGACCAGGGTCGGGCAGCAGGTGTTGACACCGGGACAGGGTTGGCCCTCGACCACCGATCCGGGCTGGATCAGGTCATGGAATTTGTGGCCCATGATCTCGTCCGCCGACCACCCCAGAATACGTGAGGCCGAGGGACTGAAAAAGGTGATGCGACACTGATCATCGATGCCGACGATGCCTTCGCCGGCGGAATTGAGGATCATCTGATTCTGATGGCTCAGTTCCAGCAGGCGGGCTTCGTCGGCGACTTCCTCGACCATGCGCCGCCGCGCCCGGCTGCCGCCAAAGCCGATACCACCCAAGCCCACCAGCCAGATCAGACCGTGAGTCAGGGACTGTATCCGGCTGTCACGCAGCTGAATCGCTTGATAGCCTTCCAGCGGTACCGACACGCCGATGCCGCCGCGCACATCGCCGATGGTGTAATCCTGGCCAGCATGGCATTTGAGGCAACCGGGCTCGGTCACCATCACCCGCATCAACCGCACATGCGGCTTGCCGTCCACCTGGGTCAGTTCGCTGATCTCGTCCGCCTCGCCGGCGGCGAAGCGGCGCAACACCTGGGCCTCCCACTCGTCCGGGGCGTTGGCCGGATTGAGCGGTTTCAGGCTGGTGATGCGTCCGCGCACGCCGAAATCGTTGGCATATTCGGCCATCACCTGCCGCAGCATATAAGCCGGATTCATCAAGGTCAGCAATTGGCCGCCCTCGGTGGTGATGTCGCGGTCGGGGATATGGGCCATCCACGGGCTGGGCGGCGTGCGGTCATCCACGGGGACATAAACACCGCCATGCAGTGTCGCCCAACGGCGAAAGGCCAGATCCTTGTTGAAATGGATGCGGGCCTCGCGCGTGGCCAATTCCAGGGTCTGGCGCTGTTCGTTGTGCAGGTTCCAGGCCAGCGAACCGCCGACCAGTACGGTCCAACCCAGGGCGGCGGCGATCAACTGACGGCGCAGCCGACCGAAATGCCTGGACGTTCTGTCGGCAATGGCGCCTTGCATGTGGCCCCCCGCATTCACATCAGGGGAACATCATACACCTTTTATCCGCAAGGACTGCACAGCCTTAAGATTGTGGGGTCAGGACTTTACCCCCATCAACATGTAATTGACGTCCAGATTCATGGTTTCGCGCCACTCATCGGTCAGGGGTTGGAATTCCATGCCACGAAAGGCCTTGGTGTCGATGCCTGCTGCCCGCAGCCAGCCGGCGAATTCCGACGGCTTGACGAACTTCTTCCAATCATGGGTACCTTTGGGTAGCCAGCGCAGTACGTATTCGGCACCGACGATGGCCATCAGCCAGGATTTGGCGGTGCGGTTGAGCGTCGCCCCCAGGAACACGCCGCCGGGCCTAAGCGCGCCGGCGGCCAGTCCGATGAAGCGAACCGGATCGGGCACGTGCTCGATCACCTCCATGGACAGCACCACGTCGAAGCTTTCCGCCGCCACATCCTCGGGGCCGCCGACACGATATTCCACCGCCACGCCCGACTTTTGGGCATGAATGCGAGCCACCGCGATGTTCTTGTCGCCGGCATCGATGCCGGTGACGCTAAAACCCATGCGGGCCAGAGGTTCCGACAACAGGCCGCCGCCACAGCCCACATCCAGCAAGGTCAGTCCCGCGAATGGCTTCGGGTCCTGCGGATCGCGGCCGAAATGGGCAGCCATCTCGCGGCGGATGAAGGCCAGCCGCACCGGATTGAAACGGTGCAGCGGCTTGAATTTGCCGGTGGGGTCCCACCATTCTTCGGCCATGGCGGTGAACCGGGCGACCTCTTCGGGCGATGCGGTCCGCGCGCGCGGGTCGGGGGTGGAACTGGTCATCGGATACTCCTGAATAAGGCGGTTTTTGACGGGTTGCCGGGCTTGCTTCGAAAGTGGCGACAGAGTATGAAGGGGCGCCCTTCGGGCGGCAACCGGGCAGACGAAGAAAAATGAACCGGCGGCAGTGGCCGCGGTGTTTCAAGGATTACCTCATGGCGCGCATCGTGATGAAATTCGGCGGAACCTCCGTCGGCGACATCGACCGTATCAAGAATGTGGCTCGCCGCGTCAAGCGCGAGGTCGAGGCCGGCAATCAGGTGGCCGTGGTGGTTTCCGCCATGTCCGGCGTCACCAACCAATTGGTTGACTGGTGCAAGCAGATGGCGCCGCTTCACGATCAGCGCGAATACGATGCCGTCGTCGCCACCGGCGAGCAGGTGACCTCGGGCCTGTTGGCCATCGGCTTGCAGGAACTGGGTCTGGATGCCCGCTCGTGGAGCGGTTGGCAGGTGCCCATCCGCACCGACGACGTGCACGGCAAGGCCCGCATCGACAGCATCGACACCTCCGAGATGATCGCCGGCATGGAACGCGGTCAGGTGGCGGTGGTCGCCGGCTTTCAGGGCATCGCCCCCGGTAACCGCGTCGCCACCTTGGGCCGCGGCGGCTCCGATACGTCCGCCGTGGCTTTGGCCGCCGCCCTGCATGCCGACCGCTGCGATATCTATACCGATGTGGACGGCGTCTACACCACCGATCCGCGGATCGTGACCAAGGCCAAGAAGCTCGATAAGATCACCTACGAGGAAATGCTGGAACTGGCGAGCGTCGGCGCCAAGGTGCTTCAGACCCGCTCGGTCGAGATGGCCATGAAGCATCATGTGCGCGTGCAGGTGCTGTCCAGCTTCGAGGACAAGCCCGGAACTCTGGTTTGCGATGAGGATGAGATCGTGGAAAAGGAACTGTTGAGCGGTATTGCCTATAGCCGCGACGAAGCCAAGATCACCCTGGTCAAGGTGGCCGACCGCCCCGGCGTCGCCGCCGCCATTTTCGGCCCGCTGGCCGACAACGCCGTCAACGTCGACATGATCGTCCAAAACGTGTCGGAAGACGGCAAGTCCACCGACCTGACCTTCACCGTCGGCAAGGCCGATCTGGAACGGGCCAAGAAGGTGATCGAGGACAACAAGGCCACCTTGGCCTATGAAGGCCTGATCGCCGATTCCAACGTGGTCAAGGTGTCGGTCATCGGCGTCGGCATGCGCAGCCATGCCGGCATCGCCCAGAAGATGTTCCAGACCCTGGCGGCCGAAGGCATCAACATCCAGGTCATCTCGACCTCGGAAATCAAGATCAGCGTGCTGATCGAAGAGAAGTACACCGAGTTGGCGTTGCGCGCCCTGCACACCGCCTATGGCCTGGATGCGGCCTGATTGAACGGACCGGGTGACGGCACATGACGGCGATGGGGGCTAGCCTGAACGGGCGGCTTGACCGGCTGTGGCAACGGGGACGCGCGTTCCTGGGCACGGATTACGCCATCATGGGCGGCGCCATGTCGTGGGTGTCGGAACGCCACTTGGTGGCGGCCATCTCCAATGCCGGCGGCTTCGGCGTCATCGCCTGCGGCTCGATGGAACCGACCAGACTGGCCGAGGAAATCCACGCCACCCAGGCGCTGACGACCAGACCATTCGGCGTCAACCTGATCACCATGCATCCGCAATTGGACGCGTTAATCGACGTCTGCGGCCAAGCCCGCGTCAGTCATATCGTCCTGGCCGGCGGCCTGCCCAACGCGGCGGCGATCAAACGGGCCAAGGATACCGGGGCCAAGGTGGTGTGCTTCGCCCCCGCCTTGATCCTGGCGAAAAAGCTGGTGCGTTCCGGCGTCGACGCCCTGGTCATCGAAGGGGCGGAAGCCGGCGGCCATATCGGGCCGGTCTCCACCTCGGTGCTGGCCCAGGAAATCCTGCCGGTGATGGCCACCGAACTGCCGATCTTCGTCGCCGGCGGCATCGGGCGCGGCGAAGCCATCGTCAGCTATCTGGAAATGGGGGCGGCGGGCGTCCAGTTGGGCACCCGCTTCGTCTGCGCCGACGAATGCGTGGCCCATGCCAATTTCAAGCAGGCCTTCATCAAAGCCGCCGCCCGCGACGCCATCCCCACCACCCAGGTGGACCCGGCCTTTCCGGTCATCCCGGTCCGCGCCCTGGTCAACCAGGGCACCAAGCGATTCATCGCGTTCCAGCACGAAGTCATCCGCCGCTGCCGCGCCGGCGAGCTCGAGCAAAAGGACGCCCAGTTGGAAATCGAGCATTACTGGGCCGGGGCGTTGAAGCGCGCGGTCATCGACGGCGATGTCGACACCGGCTCGGTGATGGCCGGACAAAGCGTCGGGCTGGTCAACAAGGTGCAGCCCTGCGCCGAGATTTTCGCTGAATTGCTGGATCAGGCGCTGGGCGCCCTGGCCGCCCGTACGGGATTGTCCTGATGAGCCCGGCGGCGCCCTCGGTTTCCAGGCGCCTGCTGGCCCGCCTGCGCGATGTCATGGCCGGTGGCGGCGGGGCGGAAGAACGCCTGAACCGGGTGGTCGGCCTGATCGCCGCCGACATGGTGGCCGAAGTGTGCTCGTGCTACGTCATGCGCGCCGGCGAAGTGCTGGAACTGTTCGCCACCGAGGGCCTGAAGAAGGGCGCCATCCACAATACCCGCCTGCGGGTGGGCGAAGGTCTGGTCGGCGACATCGCCGCCCATGCCCGCCCCCTGGCCCTGGCCGACGCCCAAAGCCATCCCAATTTCGCCTATCGCCCGGAAACCGGCGAAGAGATTTTCCACTCGCTCATGGGCGTCCCCATCATCAGGGGTGGTCGCGTCGTCGGCGTGCTGGTGGTGCAGAACCGCACCATGCGCCATTACACCGACGAAGAAATCGAGACCATGGAAACCGTCGCCATGGTCCTGGCCGAACTGGTCGCCTCGGGCGAATTGGTCAGCCGCGACGAATTGGTGCCGGTGGACGGCAACGCCCTGCTGCCGTTGCGCCTGGAAGGCATCCGCCTCAATGGCGGCGTCGGCATCGGCACCGCCGTTTTACACAATCCCCGCATCATCATCCGCCGTTTGGTGGCGGAAGACCCCGATCTCGAACACGAGCGCCTGAAGATTGCCCTGGCCGACATCAAGAAGGCCCTGGACGACCTGTTTTCGCGGCCCGAGATGCGCGACGGCGAGCACCGCGACGTGCTCGAAACCTATCGCATGTTCACCGAGGACAAGGGCTGGTTGGGCAAGATCGGCGAGGCCATCAACACCGGTCTGACCGCCGAAGCCGCCGTGCAGAAGGTACACGAGGACATGCGCGCCCGCATGAGCCAGATCAGCGACCCCTATTTGCGCGAGCGTCTGCACGATTTCGAGGATCTGGCCAACCGCCTGCTGCAACACCTGTCGGGGGAAGGCGGCGCCGCCTCCAAGGGCGAATTGCCCGCCGATGCCATCTTGTTCGCCCGCTCCATGGGGCCGATGGAATTGTTCGACTATGACCCCAAGCGCCTGCGCGGCCTGGTCATGGAAGAAGGCAGCCCGACCATGCACGTGGCCATCGTCGCCCGTGCGCTCGACATTCCGGTGGTCGGCCGCTGCAAGGAGGCGCTGGACAAGGTCGAGCCGCTGGACCCGGTGGTGGTCGACGGCGATAACGGCCAGGTCTTCCTGCGCCCCAGCGACGACATCCGCGACATCTTCTCGGACGCTCTCAACCAACGTCAGCAGCGCGCCGCCCATTATGCCAAGCTGAAAGACCTGCCGGCCATCACCCGCGACGGCATCGCCGTGCGGCTGATGATGAATGCCGGCCTGCTGCTGGATTTGCAGCATTTGCACGAATGCGGTGCCGACGGCATCGGCCTTTATCGCACCGAATTGCCGTTCATGGCCCGCTCGTCGCTGCCCGACGTCGCCGCCCAGACCACTCTTTACAACAAGATCCTGGATCAGGCGGCGGGCAAGCCGGTGGTGTTTCGCACCCTTGATGTCGGCGGCGACAAGGTGCTGCCCTATTGGAACCCCTACGAGGAAGACAACCCGGCCCTGGGCTGGCGCTCGATCCGCATCACCCTGGACCGCCCGGCGGTGATGCGCCACCAGTTGCGCGCCCTGATCCGGGCGGCGGCGGGGCGCGAACTCAGCATCATGTTCCCCATGGTCGCCGAAGTGGCCGAACTGGTGCAGGCCCGCCATCTGCTGGACATGGAAATCGCCCACGAAAAGGGCAAGGGCCACGTGCTGCCCGAACGCATCCGCGTCGGTACCATGCTGGAAGTGCCGGCCCTGGCCTTCCAGATGGATTCGCTGCTGCCGTTGGTGGATTTCGTCTCCATCGGTTCCAACGACATGGCCCAGTTCCTGTTCGCCGTCGATCGCGGCAATCCCCGCATCGCCGACCGCTACGACCCACTGTCGCCGGCCATGCTGACTTTCATGCGCTATGTGGCGTCCAAATGCGATGCCGCCGGCGTCCCCCTGTCGGTGTGCGGCGAGATGGCCGGACGACCGTTGGAAGCCATGGCGCTGTTGGCCTGCGGCGTGCGCATCCTGTCGGTGTCGTCACCAGCCACCAGCCCGGTCAAGACCATGATCCGCTCGCTGTCGGTGGGGCCGGTGCGCGACTATCTGGATCACTGCCTGAAACTGCCCGACCGGTCTTTGCGCGATCGGCTGCGATCATTTGCCCTGGATCATCACGTCATCCTGTAACCGCATTGACGCGACGCCCGCTTTAGGCGAGCCTGCTGTCAGGCCATTACCCTAGGGGGGAGCCCTTTATGCAGACCGTCGCCGCCATATCCTTTCGCGATAATCACAGCCTCTCCATGGACATGGAAAGCGTGTCGCGCATCGACATTACCGCGCCCAAGCAGGTGGACGACGGCACTTGGTTCTGCGAATTGCTGGTGCGCAGTGCCCACGGCACCGTCGTGCTGAACTTGCTGGCCGACGACCCCGCCAAGCTTCAAGTCGTGCCGCAGGGGCTGGAGTAGCCTGGACTTGTCTTGTGGCCATATTTCCGCCCTGGGTTATAGAAGCCCATGCCGCTTCGATGCCGCAACCGCATAACCGAGAAACGCTCTCCACTCTTCCAAGCAAGTCCACGGCGGACATCCCCGCCGGCGCCGTTGGCGAGGTCGTCCGCGAAGCGGCTCGCGAGTTCGCTGGTTTTCGCTGATAAGCCACGACCGGGTCGCCTTCGTGTATCGGCGGTCATGGATGCCCAACGTGTATGAACAAATTGCCGAAGCACGGATCACCATACGATAGGGGGACGGGATGAAGATCGCCGCACTGAGCCGGCTTGCCGTCGTCATCTTGGCGCTGGCCGCCTGCGCGCCCATCCGCGAGGACGCGACCGCCCTGCCGCCCCCTCTCGCCCTGAAGGCGGTGATGGTCGATCGGGCATCGCCGAATTATGAGATCGCCAACCTTGAGATCGCCGTCAAACCGGAAGGACAGGGCGGCATTTCCAGGGGGATGGTCGTCCGCATCACCGAGCCCGTCACGGTATACCGCCTGTGGAGCGGCCCCCAGGCGGTCAACGCCCATGGACAGACCAACCGCATGGGTCAATGGTGGTCTTATGATGCGCCGTCCGGGCAACGTGACCGCTATCGCGTCGATTACGAAATCTGCAACGCCTGGAATGACCTGACCTGGGTTGCCTCCTGCACCCTGAAAGCCGGAGCGGTGGTTGCCATCGGCCCGGGGCAGTCAGTATCTGAGGATGCGTGTGACCAGCCCGGCGAGGCCTACCCGGCGAACAAGTTTAAGTGGCAGATCTACGTGGATAAGGCATGGGCACGCCCGCAGGAGCTGGAATGCCCCAACCCTGCTCATGATTACGCCAACGACCCGACCGACATATCCAAACCGCTGGGGTTGGGCGCGGGGGGCCATGTGGCCGACAAGACCGTACCGACCAAGCTCCCGGAGTAGTCCCCATGCGGATTTCTGTGTTCGCGGCCCTCGTCGCCGCTTCTTTTCTGATCCCAGTTCCGGATGCCGGGGCCGCTCCCGACCCGACCGCCGAACACAAGCGCGTCTATGCACAGATCAATGACGATCTGGGTCGAATGACGAAAAAAACCTTCGAGCTCGATTTTCCCGGCGCGCCGGTTCCTCCCCAGGCGACCGTATGGATGGAAAACGGCCTACCCCGGAAGGTTCAGGTGATCTATCCCGACGACCACGGAAGCACGGGCGAAGCCTATTACCTGAAGCCGGTGGGCGAGGGCGTGCAAGTGCTGTTCGTTTATGCGGGCGTGACCACCCAGGCCGTGGATGGCGGCAATTCGACATTGCGGGAACACCGTTATTACTTCCGTGACGGTCAGATGTTCCGCTGGCTGGACGAGAACAAGACGTCCGTGCCGCAGGACACCGACGAGTTCAAGGCCAAGGAACAGGAGCTTCTCGACACCCTTTCGACGGTGCTCGAATCCCTATCCCCTCCCAAGTCAGGCGGCAAGCCGGCGGGTGGCCCGATCAAGGAGACGACCGGAACCTTCGCCGGGTTTGAGGAAGGCGACTACACCTATCTGCATCTGCGCGCCGGCGGTGAGGAACACTCGTTCATGATCCTCCGGACCGACGATGCCTTGGAACGTCTTCTGAACGCACCGGAACGCTATATGGGCAAGAAGATCACCGTCACCTGGCAAAATACGATGGAAACCATCCCCGAGGCGGGTGGCAGAATCGAGGTCACCAAGGTGCTGAGCGTCACGCTGCCGAAATGATGGCGCGATCAACCTCGCCCGCCGTCAGGCCTGTAGTGCTGGCGGGACTCACAGCGGCGGTGGTTCGTGGACAAAGCGATGACATCAAGGCAACCGCTGTTTTTCATAATATCACGAACCGGCGCAACAACAGCCAACGCATTGGCTTATATCCAGATTGGAGATGATCATGCGCACACTTTCCGTTGTCACCGTCGCCCTTTGCATGAGCTTCACTGGCGCCGCCATGGCCGGTTCCGATACCGATGCCCGCGAAATTGTTAAAAATGCCGTCGCCGTCATCAAGCAATACGGTACTGCCGATGGCGCTAACTTGCTCAACGACGGGTACGGGGACGTCCACCGCCACGACATGACCGTGGCCGTCTATAAAAAGAATGGCGTCGTGCTCGCCCACCCAAGGAAAGGATTGGTGGGCAGAGACCTTAGCGACAACCGTGGCGACGACATCCACTGCGAGAGGCTGGCCGAAGTCGACGTCTGCGCCATATCGGCGAAGCGATAATCGACCGCCTCCGGCGTGCCGGTTCACTCAAACCCATGGCGGATTTCATCACATGCGCATGTTCCTGGCCGTGGTGCTCGCAGGTGTATTCCTCGTCTCCAACGTCCGCGCCGAGATGAAATCGGATGCGGAGACTTGCGAGGCTATCACCGGCGGTCGTTGGAAACAGCCGGCCTGGCATCTGGTGGACATGTGGTACGACCTGGGCGATTCCCAGCCGTTCAAGTCCCTGACTATCGAAGTGGAGGTGGACGGCGACGTCACCGAGCCGGGGCGGGACAAGCTGATCTACATCGCCCCGGTCTACGGGAAGATCAACGGCAGCGGCTTCTACTTCGGCATGCAGACCGACGTCTCGCGCCCCGGCGGGGCCAAGCGCGGCTTCATCTTCAGCCGCTGGGGCCGGGCCTCATCAGAAGACGCGGCCCCGGCCGAGGGCGGGTGGAGTGCGGCATTGACCCACGCGCAGTCGAACGAAGGCGATTTCGCCGGTGTGCGGGTCGCCTATCCGTGGAAAGCCGGACGCTATCTCTTCCGGATGGAACCGACGATGAGCGATGGCGGCGGAACCTGGGTCGCGCTGGTGGTCGGCGAGTATGACAGCGGCAAGGTCATCGAGGTCGGCAGCGTTCGCTTTCCTGGGCAGGATTTGACCATCGACAAGGATGCCGTAAGCTTCGTCGAGATTTACGGTCACGAGGTCATCGACAATATTTGCCGGACCAGGATGCCATCGACCGGTGTCGCCGTCTTCAGGCAGTTGGAAGTGAATGAACGCGCCATCGACCTGCGCCGCAGGAGCTCGTGCGTTTTCCCGCGGGACGTTCCGCCCCTCGCCGCCGTTTCCCGCTCTCCCGACGATGTCATCGTCGAGTTCGGGCGAGCGCCGTGGGGCGAGCGCTGCAAATAGTCGGAAGGTGGCCCGGGGGCGGTTCTCACCAAACATTTCGCCATCCGTCGCGGCGAGTGAACGGAAAGCGAGAAGGGGAGATGGGTGACAATTCCTGACACGACGAATCCTTCTAGGCGGGGGCTGAAGAAATGAACGACGATTCCGACACGTATGTCGAAGTGAGCCACGGAACCTGGGGCGACCGCATATGGGAATCCCTGAAAGGCATTGTGATCGGCCTGGTGCTGATCCCCGTTTCCATCGCCCTGCTGTCGTGGAACGAGGAACAGGCGGTGGATAGAAGCGGTGCCCTGGCCATGGCGGCGGACGTGGTCATCAGCGTTCCCGCCGAACGGGTGAGCGCCGCCAACGAAGGCAAGCTGGTTCATGTGAGCGGTCGGGTCAGCACCGACGATGTCCTGGCCGATCCCGATTTCGGCGTTGAGGTCAGCGCCATCAAGCTGGTCCGCCGCGTCGAAACCTACCAGTGGCTGGAAACCAGTTCCTCGGAGACCAAGGACAAGTTCGGGGGCGGAACCGAAACCGTCACCACTTACAAGTACAGCAAGGATTGGTCGTCCGGGTTGGCGGATTCGTCGTCTTTCAAAAAACCGGGTGGCCACCAGAATCCGTCCGACACACCATTCCAAGACATTCATCTTCTCGCCGGCAAGGTCACGCTCGGGGCGTTCGAGCTGAACGAAGCCATGATCGAAGCTATGGACGATCTGCAACCGGTGCCGCTTCGGCAAATGGCGGCGGAACTTCCCGATGAACTCGATGGTCGGCGCGTCCTGTTCACCGGCAGCGAGATCTATCTGGGCGATTCCCCCGACGCCCCGCGGATCGGCGACATGCGCGTCAAGTTCACCATGGCCGCTCCAGCTGACGTCAGCGTCCTGTCGCGGCAGCGGGGGGTGTCGTTCGTTCCTTATTCCACTCCGACCGGCGACGTACAGTTGGTGGAATACGGCTTGAAGAGCCCCGAGGCCATGGTTCGCACCGCCGAGCGCGAAAGTGCCGTTCTCACCTGGGCGCTACGCCTCGCCGGCTTTGTCCTTATGTTCATGGGATTCAAGCTGGTCTTCGCCATCATCGAGGCCATCGCCGCGTTTCTCCCCCCCTTGGCATGGCTGAGTGGTGCGGTCCTGAGCGTCGCCGCTGGCATCCTGGCCTTTGTCTTGTCCACCATCGTCATCGGCACCGCCTGGATGGCCCAGCGACCGCTGGTGGCCACCGGCTTCGTCGTGGCCTTGATCGGCGCGTCGGTTGCCGTCTGGTACAGGCGGCGGACCAAGAAGCATCTGCCATCACCGCAATGAGAGGGAGATTGCGGCCTTCTGAGCCGGCCTCCTCCGCGACAATTGATTTTTGGAGAATAAGCATGAACGGGCGTGTTTTATCAGCGATTGCAGCTCTTGCTTTTTTCGTGGGCTCGATCTCGGCCAGTGCGAGCGAATGTGGTTCGAAGGGAAAGCCGTCATTGAAAGGCGGGGCGCAAACCGAAATTCTTTTCCATAATTACACCGCTCACACCACACGTGTGTATTGGGCCGACTTCAGGGGGCGTCTCATCGAATACGCCTTGATTCAGCCCAATGACGTCAAAACCTACAAGACCTATATGGGGCATAATTGGTACTTCGAGGCGATCACGCCCGAGGAAGAGGCGAAACGTCGGCAAGGTGAAGGATGCTTTGGCCCGATTACGGCAGCCTATTCCGACTCGACCTGCACGGTCCGGGTTCTTTATGAGGATGGAATCGGCGTCGATGCCGGCGGCTGCGATTACGAATAATACCGTCTCGTCATAACCCGCCACGACGAGATTGCCGCCAAGTTGACCACGGTGCCGCTGCTGCGTCCCGACCTCGACGCCATCTGTTGCGCCCGCGTCGAGATACCCTGGACATAGACTTCCTGGATGATTGCGGTCAGCGTCGTTTCCGCCATTCAGCGCCCTCCGGCCACCACACCGTCGCCTGTACCGCGGCAACCATGGTATCAACCGAAACACTCACCTCTGAGTGGGCCGAAACAGGGGGGAAGGTCTGCCGATGTGCCAGTTTCAGTCAGTTGCTTAGGATCCGAGTTACCGACCCAAATCGCGGGCATGAATCGTCAGATAGGTGTCTCGTCTCCGGTGAGCTTCTGTTTTCCGGAAAGGTGAGAGGGAATGGTAAAGCATACGCGGGTCCCTCTGGGACTTGCCGCTTCAATCCAGACCCGACCTCCTGCTGATTCTATAATCTTGCGAACGACCGCCAATCCAATCCCGGTGCCTGATGGCGCATCCTGCGGATGAAGGCGTTCGAACACACCAAACACACGCTCCCTCATGTCCTCAGCAATCCCAACCCCGTTATCCTCGACGCGAAATACCAATTGATCTGTTTTCGCCTCACAGGTGACCCTGACTGATGGGATTGTCGCTTTGTGACTGAACGTCATGCTGTTGTCGATCAGAGCCGTGAAAATATCTGACAGCCGCTCCAGATCGACTCGCGCGGTCGGCAATTCCCCATGATCAATGACCGCACCAGACTCTCGGATTTTTCTGGCAAGCCGTTGCAACGCCTTATTCAAAGCAATTTTAGTGGCGCAACGTTTCGGGTTCCATGGCGAATGTGACAGGGCCATATGGACTTGCATGTCAGCCAGCAATTTCCTAAGCCTTTCGCCGCCATGGACGATATGATTAACCGTATCCGCCGCCTCACCGCGGCTTATGCCGCTGACCCATTAAGTGCCTTGAGAAGGGTCTGACGTCGGGATATGTTCGCGACCATGGCGAAGCAGTTGTCCCTTCTCGACTTCCAAACGTGGTTTCCCGACGATGAAAGCTGCTACCGTCTGCTACTGGAGCGCCGTTGGCCAAACGGGTTTGTCTGCCCGAAATGCGGTGCGCAGAACGCCGCCCGTCTGAGCAGTCGCGCCTATACGTTCGCGTGTAGGGACTGTGGATCGCAGACGTCGGCGACAGCCGGAACCATCATGCATCGGACCCGCCTTTCGCTTCGGGCGTGGTTCTGCGCCGCCCACCTGATGGTGACACATTCCAACGGAATGTCGGCGCGACAGATGGCTGGGCAACTGGGAATCACCTATCGGGCTGCCTGGCTGCTGGAGCAGAAGCTTCGGCGAGCGATGATCGATCCGGAGCGCGCCCCACTGAATGGCGTCATCGAAATCGACCAGACCGAGATGCCGTTCCACGACCTGGAGGAACCCGGCAAGCCGCTCAAGGAAGGAAAAATCCTCGTGATCGGCGCAGTCGAGGTCCGTGATCGAACCACGGGAAAGCCGCAGAAACCCAAAGCTCTTGGCGCAAAATACCTCGACACCCTGTCGGGCCGCTGCCGGATGGCCGTGATCCCCAGCAACGAGAAGCCAAACATCCACGCCTTCATCAAGGCCAACATCGTCCCCGGCGCCACCCTGGTTTCCGATGGCCACGCATCCTACACCGGGCTGGTCGGATACCGGCATGATCCCCGCGTCATCGGCAATATGGCCGCTCATATCCCCCTGCACTGGATCCATCGGGTCTTCGCCCTTCTGAAGCGCTGGGGGCTCGGCACCTATCATGGTTTCCGCCGCGAGCACATCGACACCTACCTCAATGAGTTCGTCTTTCGTTACAACCGGCGCTTTTACCGCCACGTCTCGTTCGAGACCATCCTCGGCCTGTCCGCCGACCATGCACCGATGTCGTACTGGGAAATCATAAAACGCGACAATCCCAGGAAGGGTAGACCGGTGAACCGAAAAAGCCCCCGCCAACGCAAGACCCAGGACGGCGTTCAGATCGACGGGACCGGGCCGAAAAAGCGGCGCCCGAAACCGGATGATGACGCTAATGGGTCAGAGGCATAAGCCGCGCCTCACCATCAGCTATTATTTTATTGCTGAAAATTTTCTTCAGCTTTGAAGTATAGAGCAACTGTTCACGGACGGGTTCTTGGAGGTGGTGGGACAGGACATAGGCAAAATTCTTGATCTCGTGAACAGTCCTTCGCTCGCCCTCCACGGCCTCATCCTTCAATCGGACAAGCTCGGCCTGGGACGCCTGGAGAGCGGCCTCGCTTTTGATCCGAGCATTGATTTCCCGTGTCAACTGGATCGTCTTGTGGGCTAAGTTATCGTACATGCCCATGACGGTCTCGATCAGGACCCGGGTGGCTCCGGACATTTCCTTGTTGGCGAGCTCCTTTGCCCGCTCAAGGGAAACACCCGTCGGCATCGCCAGAACGACCTTCGCCATTCGCTTGTCGGACTCGATGATGTGAAGGGCAAGCCAGTGGGTCAGAAATCTGACGACCTGCTCGATCACCTCATCATAGGGTTTTCCCTCCACTCCACGGCTCATTTCGATAATTTTGTCGACGAAGTCGGAATGGGCGCTCCGGTGCCACTCTTCCCAGGAATCTCCGGCAAAGTGTGCGCTCCAGATCGCCTCCTCGGTGGCAAAGTGGATCGCGGCATAGTCCTTCAAATCGCTGATGACTTGATCGATGGCGGGGGCATTGCGCTGGAAGGCCAGATGGGCGACCAAGACGTTCAACAGCTCAATCAGCCGCTTATGCTGAGTGTCGATAATGTCGATCCCGGTGGCGAAATTTTCGTCCCAGGGAAATATCTCAACTGTGTGTTCGGCATGACCGGTCATATCTGGGTTCCAACATCAGGTTTTAGGCAGAGAGAAGCAGACCGAAGTCCCGCCATCCAAACCATCTTCGATCCATATACGCCCGCCATGGCTCTCGACGATCTTCTTGCAGACCGCCAGGCCGATGCCGGTGCCCTCATAGGCATCCTGGGTCTCTAGCCGCTGGAAAATCTTGAATGCCCGCTCGCGGTCGTTGGGAGCTATGCCGATGCCGTTGTCGCGGACAGATGCAATCCAATCTCGACCATCGCACCTACAGTTAACCTGAACACGGATGGGACGATCTTTGGCATGGTACTTGATGGCGTTACCAATAAGGTTCTGGAATAGGCGTTCAAGCTCTGTCGGTGATCCCCGGACAGAGGGCATACCATCCATTATCTCGATTGTGGCCTTAGCATCGGCAACTGCTACCTCCAGGTTGGTAAGGGCGTTGGTGACGACATCGGACAACGGCACCTGTTGGAATGAGGCTTCATGCCGTCCAGTGCGGGAGTATTCGAGCAAGTCGAGGATCATCCGGTCCATCCGCTTGGCACCGTCAACGGCAAAGCCAAAGAACGTTTTCAGGTCGTTATCCGAATCAATATCCAGCCGCTGTCGGATCAGGCCAAGATAGCTGCTGACCATCCGCAGCGGTTGACGCAGGTCATGGGAGGCGACATAGGCGAACTGTTCCAACTCGCCATTGATCTCGGCCAACTTCCTGGCTTGGATAGCTAGGTTTCGTTGCGCCGCTTCCGCCGCATCCTTGGCTGCCAGGATGTCTTGATTCGAAAGATCACGCTCCAAGACGGCACCGACCCATCGTGCCAGCAGACGCACGAACTCGATGTCACCATCGTCGAACTCCCGTCCGCATGGTTTGGGGGAACTGAAATTTACCGTCCCGAAGTCAAGTCCCCGAACTGTGACCGGCGCTCCTATATAGGCTTCAAGGCCGAATGCTTTGTAACAAGGGTGTCCTGCATATCTTGACTCCGCCATGTTGGATACGGCTACGACATCATTGGCGCTTATGGTGAGGGCGCAATAGGTCTCACCAAGCTCAAACACCTGGCCGTCGTGCAGAGACGCCTCGGGCGGAGCCTTATGGTGGAGGACGGCGTAGGTGTTCTCGTCAATCCGGCTGATAATCCCGATAGGCACCCCCAGATGCCTTGCCCCGAGCGCAAGTGCCTCGGTCAATTGCCCGGAGGCATCGACACGGGGAAGAGCCGCAATATCGCTCAATGCACGGAGGCTCTCATAGTGACGCTGAACCATGCGTGTCCGCTCAGCGAGTGCGATCTCGACATCCTTACGGACGGTAATGTCTTCCTTGATCCCGACAAAATGGGCGATCTCGCCGTGGTCATCGAGAATAGGAAAGATGATCGCCTGTTCCCAGTAGGGCTCGCCGGACTTCCGCTTATTGCGAAGTTCACCCTGCCAGTGACGCTTATCCCTGATCGCCGCCCATAACCCCTCGTAGACTGTTATTGGCGTTTCGCCCGACGCCACCAGCCGCGGATTCATTCCAATCGCTTCTGCCGGAGTATAGCCAGTTACCTCGGTGAATCTGGGATTGACGAATTTAATTATTCCACTGGGGTCGGTGACCACCACGGAAACCGGAGACTGATCGACGATGCGTGAGAACAGCCTGAGTTGAATCGCGACATCGGCTTGGCCGGTGATGTTGGTGCCACTGCCACAATACCCGATGAAGTTGCCGCCATCGTCATAGCGCGGGCCGCCGCTGATGCTGATCCATTGAGCCGTTTTGCCCTTGCCTATCCAATACCGATAGTCGCGGAATTTTCGGTGTGCTGCCAGGTCATCGCGATGCGCTTGCCAAGACGCCTGATCCTCTTCAATTCCACGAGCCGAAAGCTCCCACCGAAGCTTCCCGATAGCGATGGAGGGATCGATTTGTGCTGCCTCGGCAAAGCTAGGAGAAAGCCACGTAATGCGATGAGCCTCATCCGTTTCCCAATACCAGTCACTGGATGCTTCCGAGAAAGTTTTCAGGCTGGCCTCGTTCTCGGACAGCGTCCCCACTACCTCTTGCAGCTTTTCCGCCATACGGTTGAACGCCTTGGCGGTATCGGCCAGCTCATCGTTGCTGGTTATGGGGACGCGAGTCTCAAGCTCGCCTGCGGCAAGGCGCGCTCCCGCCAATCGCAGTGCTTCGAGTTGTTGGGTCAAATACGATCCAAGGAACCACGAGAACAAGGCCGTAAGAGCGAGGCCAAGAGCGGCAATCGAGGAGGAAAGACGACCGGCGGCGAAAATGGCATCGTCAAGGGCTTGGCTGTCGATGCCGAGTCGCACTGTCCCGAAATTGTTCCCAGCGACGACCACCTGCTGTAGGCGCTCGGTGACAACGTTTGAGGTGGAGGTTGCCTTGGACTCTGCCAAAACCTTTCCGTCCTCATCAAGAAAGCGGAGATAGGTGACGCTACCCGTTGTCAGCGTTTCAGCGACGATAGCGTCCAGTGTCGCAAAGTCTTTGGAGATCAGGGCGTCCCTGGCGCTGGCAGAGATCAGGCGAAGGGTCACATCGGCGCGCCGATCAACCTCTTCGCGACCAGATCGCTTCATGGCTCCAACCGTGATGAACAGGAGGATGCCTAGAATGACAATTTGAAGCAGGGCGACGCCCGTAATTGTCTTTGAACGAAATGTCATTCAGCCTTCTGCTTCTGCCATTGTTCCAACAGATGAATGTCCAAGGCGCGAACATCGTTCCAGTCTTGGTCAGCTCCTGCCTCAATACCCTTCATCGTGACGCCCTCTAGAACGTAACGGCCAACATCGTCGCCTTGAAGCGACCTCATGGCGTCCAGCACCCGCTTAACTACCTCGGAGGGGACGCGAGGATGGGCTGCGAAGGGATGAGGCGTGTAGTCCTTGGTGGTAGCCAAAACGCGAAGATCATTGCGCTGCTCGGTCGGCAAGGAGTCCAGCGTGCGGGTGATGCCGCCACCTGCGGCAAAGTTTCCGGCTGAAACGCCCCGATATACCGAGTCATGGGACGACACATACTTGGGAATAATCCTGACGCCGTGGCTCGAGAACTCAGCCTGGGCCAGGATGCTGGCTGCAAAAGCAGCCGGAGCCGGGAAGATCACAGGCTTATCCGCCAGATCGTTGATGCTTTGATAGGGGGCATCTTGGCGCACGACAACGATACCGACCAGCCGACGATCCTTCTCCTTGGCAAAGGCCAAGTAGCCGGTGTGCTGGTGGAAGACCGAATAGTGGTAGGGGTTCATATAGGCGAAGTCATACGCGCCCGCGCCAAGCTCAGCCTCAAAAGCAGGAATATCCTTTGGGGTGCGAAAAATAAATTTGACCCCGGCACGTCGCCCGACTTCGTTGAGAAACGGCACCCATTGCTCCGCCATGCGAGACGCTGCTGCCTGGGGAACGACGCCGAAGCTCAACGTTCGGGGCTCCGCGCGGACGCTGGCGGACGACAACAGGAGAACCAGCGTCACCAGGCCCCCTGAACTCCAACGGAAAAAACTTCCCAGCACGAAGGCCTCCCCAACACCTATCCTTTGGATTAGGTTGACCCTAATACAAAAGATTTAACGCTGTATATGGCGGCGGTAAATACTAATTAAACAGCGTGGGGCAGATCACCATGACCCCGAGCGAAGACGGCTCCGAGCTGCACACGGTTCTGCACGGTAATCTGCCGGGTGTGGCGAAGGCGGTCTATTCGCGGCAATCCCTTGAATCAAAAAGCCCTTCCGCGGGAACGGAAGGGCTTTCATCATCGGTATTTGGTTGCGGGGGCAGGCAACCAACGTTGTTTGCACGTCGATTGGGCTCCTCTGAACCCCTTGGATATGTCCAAGTAACGGGAGGAGAACATGATTACGCGAACACCGGAAACCGAAGAGCATTATCGCCAAATTGCCCGGCGCCTGATGCAAACCTGTGGCCGTGACCTTGGACGCCATTCGTCCGAACTGACGGTCGCCATGATGGCAGGATGGATGATCCAACACAGGACCGAATGGGCATCGGCAACCTGGCGCCAGTACCGCGCGGCACTCGACTTTGTCACTGGTTCGCAACTGTCCGGAATCCCGAGCCGGAGCGAATTGCCTCCCCCAGCCCCCCGTGACGAGCGCACCTCCGGCCTCAAGGAAAAGCGCCTCCCGCCCGACGACCTCCAGAAATTGCTCGACTACCTTTTGGATGAGGCCAAACGGCGCCCCCGCCAGTCGTCAAATGGCATTTCCACCAGGGGCATGGCCACCCTGCTCTTGTTGTGCGGCACGATCACCGGGTTGCGCCACTGCGAGTGGGTGTCGGTAGTGGTCACCCCCCTGCCCTCCGGGCTGACCTTGCGCATCCGAAATGCAAAGAACACCAATGGCCGCAGCCACGTTGAATTCCGGGAATTCCATCTGACCGGCATCGGCGAAACCCTCAAGGGATTCATTCTATTGCTGGTGAGCGTGACAGGACAGACCGCTGCCGCCGGGATGCACGAAACGCTCGTGGCCTCGGCGGGAAAGGCGCTCCAACGCGCGGCGAGGCGGCTATCCAAGCATGTCTGACGTCATCGGCCTTGGGACAAATTGGGGCATTTGCGTAACGGAGGATTTCTGGCTCATCGTAGTGACCGAAGGGAACGAAGATGAGACAGAAACCCGCCGCTTGAACCATCAGCGCCAAGCCGCTTAACATCAATCATTGGTGAGCCAGAACCTCCGTTCCAAAACCGCCGCCGATGTCCCATTTGTTTTGACGACGGACAGCCAAGCACTACACGCTGTACTCTCCCCGGCATCAGGCCGCAGCAAATTTGAAAGCCGTCCTCGATAAGGTGGACATCGCCGCCATCATGGGGCATGGCTCCCTCGAAACGGCGTCCTCCCACTATGGCAGGCGTACAGCCGGGCGTGCCCGGCTGCTTCCCAATTTGCCCACGATCATCGCCAGCCCCAGCGAGACTAGTGTCGCTGCGGTCCACGCCTGGGCGGACCGTCAACCCCGGGCCGAATGCGGACGGGAAAGCCGGGCACCCGTCGCCTCGCCACCGCTTTTAAAACATCCCACGGCAACCGCCGCCGCACATCGTGCTGGACGGCTGCCCCGGCCGGAGAACGAACCCGCTGCGCGGGATGGATGTTCTTTGTTGATGCGCCTGTCAGGTTCGGATAGTTGCGCCATGGTTGAGTGTGGGCCGGCATAGTCCGAGCATTTTGGCTCCTTCACTGGATTTGAGGAGCCATGCCATGACCATTCTCATTCCCCCCTCCGCCCCGGTCAGCCCATTGCGTCAGCGGTTGATCGAGGACATGACCATGCGCCGGTTCTCACGCGAGACGCAGCGCAACTATATCCGTGACGTCGGGCGCTTCGCCGCATTCCTGGGGCGCTCGCCCGACACGGCCACGGCGGAGGATATTCGCCAGTTCCAGTTGGAGCAGCGTGAGTCCGGCGTGCCGGTGCCGACGATGAACAGCATCGTTTCGGCACTGCGGTTCTTCTTTACTCATACGATCGACCGGCCCGAACTGGCGCGCAAGCTGATGCGGATCTCCCATCCACGCCAGTTGCCGATGGTGCTGAGCCGGGAAGAGGTCGCCCGCCTGTTGAATGCGACGACGTGCCTCAAGCACCAGGCGGCCTTGTCGGTCGCCTATGGCGCGGGTCTGCGCGTCGCCGAGGTCTCCGCGCTCAAAGTCCGCGATATCGACAGCGAACGCATGCTGATAAGGGTCGAACGCGGCAAAGGCGGCCGGTCTCGCAACGCGATGCTGTCGCCTGATCTGCTCACTTTGTTGCGCCAGTGGTGGACGTTCGGACGTCAGCAGGGCGTCATGCATCGCGATGGCTGGTTGTTCCCTGGCCAGCACGCGATGAAGCCGATCAGCACCCGGCAACTGCATCGTGTTGTGGTCGAGGCGGCCCAGGCGGCGGAGATCACCAAGCGGGTCGGCCCGCACACGCTCCGCCACAGCTTCGCCACCCATCTGTTGGAAGACGGAGTCGACATCCGGATCATCCAGGTCCTGCTCGGCCACAGCAAGCTGGAGAACACCGCCCTCTACACCAAGGTGGCGACGCGGACGGTGCGCACCGTGGTCAGCCCGCTCGACAGGCTGGCTCTGTTCAAGGCCGAAGAGATCGAGCCCAACGGCTAAGCCGTTGCGGGCCTCGCTCGAGGTCGCCGATATCTTCCGAGTTGCCGGACCGGCCTACCGGGCTGCCCATGCCGGCCATCTGAGCCTGCATCAGCTCAAGGTCATGTCGGCGATCGAGCATTGCCGTACCGCCGCGCTGGGTGGTCACGTCGAAGCCTGCAAGGAGTGCGGGCATTGGCGGATCGCCTATAACAGCTGCCGCAATCGACATTGCCCCAAATGTCAGGGAGCCGCCGCGCGGACAAGCGTTTCGGGGGACAACAGGGCGAGACGGTGCCGGCCCATATGGTGCCGGTGGTGGTGGCCGAGGACATGGCGGCCTCCGGGCGGAAGGAAGCCTCTTCTTCTGCCGGCGTGGTGGAGATCGATCTGGCTGGTGGCTACCGTGTCCGTGTCGGCGATGGTGTCGGTGCCCAGCTGCTGTGCCGGGTCTTGGACGTGCTGGAGCGGCGATGATCCCGGTTCCGACGGGCGTCCGGGTCTGGCTGGCGGTCGGGCGGACGGACATGCGGCGCGGCATGAACGGCTTGGCGCTGCAGGTGCAGGAGGCGCTCGGCCGCGATCCCCACGCCGGTGACCTGTTCGTTTTCCGGGGTGCTCGGGGGGATCTGATCAAGGTCCTTTGGCACGACGGCCTGGGCATGTCGCTGTACGCCAAGCGCCTGGAGAAGGGGCGGTTCATCTGGCCCTCTCCGGCTGACGGCGTGGTGGCGATCTCGTCGGCCCAACTGGCCTACATGCTCGACGGGATCGACTGGCGCAACCCGCGCCACACCTTCCGCCCGCGAAGTGCCGGATAGGGCGGAAACCCACATTTTTAGCGAGTCAGCGGCCGGGTTTTATGATTCCATTGGGGCATGGAAATCGGCCGCGAGACCCCGACAGACGACATCGACGCCCTGAGGGCGGAGCTGGCGGTCGCGCGCGCCAGGGCCGCCGAGGACCAGGCGCTGATCGCGCACCAGAAGCTGCAGATCGAGAAACTGAAGCGCGAACTCTACGGCCCCCAGGCGGAACGCTCGGCCCGCCTGATCGACCAGATGGAGCTGGCGTTCGAGGAACTGGCGGCGGCGGCCACCGAGGACGAGATCACCGCCGAGAAGGCCGCGGCGCGCACCACCAACGTGGCGGCCTTCACCCGCAACCGGCCTGCCCGCAAGCCGTTTCCCGAGCATTTGCCGCGCGAGCGGGTGGTCGAGCCGGCTCCGTCGGCCTGCTCCTGCTGCGGCGGTGACCGTCTGCGCAAGATCGGCGAGGACGTCACCGAGACCCTGGAGGTGATCCCGCGCCAGTGGAAGGTCATCCAGCGGGTCCGCGAGAAGTTCAGCTGCCGGGACTGCGAGAAGATCAGCCAGGCGCCGGCGCCCTTCCATGTGACCCCGCGCGGCTGGGCCGGCCCCAGCCTGCTGGCCATGATCCTGTTCGAGAAGTTCGGGCAGCACCAGCCGCTGAACCGCCAGGCCGAGCGCTATGCCAAGGAGGGTGTGCCGCTCAGCCTGTCCACGCTGGCCGACCAGGTGGGCGCCGGCTGCGCCGCCCTGGAGCCGTTGATCCGGCGCATCGAGGCCCATGTGTTTGCCGCCGCGCGTCTGCATGGCGACGACACCACGGTGCCCGTCCTGGCGAAGGGCAAGACCGACACCGGCCGATGTTGGGTCTATGTCCGCGACGACCGCCCCTTCGGCGGACCGGCACCACCGGCGGCCATGTTCTACTATTCGCGCGACCGGAGAGGTGAACACCCCCAGGCCCATCTCGCTGGGTATGCCGGGCTGCTCCAGGCGGACGCCTATGGGGGCTATGGCGCACTCTACCTGCCCGACCGAAAACCCGGGCCAATCCTGGAGGCCGCCTGCTGGGCGCATGCGAGGCGTCCGTTCTTCGCCCTAGCCGACCTGGCGGCCAATGCCCGCCGCAAGGCCGAGGGCCGGGCTGCCTCGGTGATCTCGCCCCTGGCGCTGGAGGCGGTCCGGCGCATCGACGCCCTGTTCGAGATCGAGCGCGCCATCAGCGGCCAGGACGCCGACCGGCGGCGGGCGATCCGCCAGGAGCTCAGCGCCCCCCTGGTCGCCGACCTGGAACGATGGCTGACGGAGAAGCGCGCCGGTCTGTCGCGAGGCAACGATCTTGCCAAGGCCATGGACTACATGCTGAAACGCTGGCCCGCCTTCACCCGCTTCCTCGACGACGGCCGCGTCTGCATGACCAACAATTCCGCCGAACGCGCCCTTCGTGGCATCGCGCTCGGCCGGAAGTCCTGGCTCTTCGCCGGGTCCGACCGCGGTGGACAGCGTGCCGCCTCCATGTACAGCCTCATCGTCACAGCCAAGATGAACGACATCGATCCGCAAGCCTGGCTGGCCGATGTCCTTGCACGGATCGCGGGTCACCCCGCCAGCCGCATCGACGAACTCCTGCCCTGGAACTGGCGGAACGCCAACCCGGCCTCCGCCGTCGCCGCCTGACGCCGCCCCCCCCCTGCGTCCTTCACCGGATGGATACGAATAAAAAACGACGCCCCATCATACCCTGGAGCGCCGTAACCTTAACAACCTTCAGACCGGTCGCGATTAATCTGGTTCGTATCCGGCCAGACGCCGTCGCGCCATTCTGAGCGCTTGTCGTTCGGCGGCGGTCGTGGGACCGCCGTCACCATCCAACAAGCCGGTCATCCGGTCGAAAGCCTGTAGCTCTTTAGGGGGCATCTTCATCCGTGTCCGGTCAATGTGCGTGACCAGATCCCGATAGACCATATAGCGTTCAGGATCCTTCTCCCCCGGAAACGTCGATAGAACATCGGGCTCGACGCCATCGATCCGACCACGCTTCTTGATCAGTCGGACGGCATGACGCGCAGCCCGAAACGCAGCTATGTGCCGCATGTCGCGTATGTCGGCGTTCTCGGGTTCTTGCTCCAACGAGAACAAGACATCCGAAACGATTTCGTCTTCCATCTGATTGCCGGCACGATGGCTTGCCAGAACCTTAGCCGCAGTCCGACGAACCGCCTGCTCGAGCCGAATGAAATCGGCAGGCTTGGTGGGAAGAACCCAGCAAAGGCAACGGGACAGCTTAAGGCGGTTGAGAGACAACCCTTGATGGCCTCTGGCCACACCGCGCAACGCAAGAATATCCACGCCCCCCTCCTTGGTAGAAAAATTACCGGCTTCAACTCACATGAGCCGGGAAACATTCCAGATTTCCAAAGCGGTCATAATGTGGATATTTACATGCGCACCTCTTCGACAATGAAAAAATCAGGGGAAAAACTATGCCATGGGAAAGATTAATTTTTTATTAACGGAGCCCCGAGCCGAGCCGCGCCATCACAGGTCGCGGTACAATCGACAGACTTGTGACGGTCATCCTTCCGGGCAATAATTCATACCTGCCCATAAGACAGCCAAACCTGGACCGCCATGACCTCGCAGATCGTGATCTTGAACAAACAAGCCGCCGTCGCAGCCAGCGATAGCGCAGCCACAATCTTTCGCAGTGATGGCTTGGCAAAGGTCTTCGCCGGCACCCAAAAGATTTTTCCTCTGGGGGATTGGCCGGCCTTGGTCATGATCTCTGGCTCAGCGGAATGTGATGGCGTCCCGTGGCGCACGCTTATTGACGACTTCCGAAAAAACAGTGGCTGCGACCGCCTCCCAACCACCATGGAAGCGTTGGCGCAGGAACTCGTCAATTACTTAGAACAGGCAGGCCGTCATTTTTCCGATGAGCGCATGGAACCAAGGCTCGAGTTGGAAGTCGAACGCGTGATACAGCGTTTTGCCAATGAATTGTGGGATCGTCACCAGCGCCAAGCCTTGCGCCAAGCCGGTCGCGAAAACTTAAATCCAGCGGGTGACTTCCTTGAGGGATTTTGGCCCGCGCTGAAACAAACCTTGGAACAAGCCCCCGCCCCGTTCGGCAATTGCGAATCCCTGCTCCCCAGCCTGGCGCCAAAGGTCGCGAGGATTCTGGAAAGCCTCAGCGATCACTACGCCGCCACAGAGCACACTGACCCGCTTTTGATCGACGTAGTGATGACTGCTTTCCGCAAGTTGTCACCATCGCACCGTCATCAGGCTGCTGAAACGGTCGCCCAGCGACTGATCCGCCCCATGCGCATGAACGATTCCACCATTGTGATTTGCGGCTTCGGCCATGACGAGATTTTTCCCTCGCTGGCCCGCCTGTCTTTATGGGGCCGCCTGGGGGGCATTCTGCGCCGACACCAGGACATGCTTGCGATCAGCGATTCTTTGCCGGTCGTCGTGGTGCCCCTGGCCCACAGCGCCGCCTCGGAAACCATGCTCTATGGCTCAGACCCCGAAGTCAGTCAGGTCACCCGGGATCTTCTGGCTGCCACCCTGGCCGATTTCGGCACCAAGATCATGACCAAGGCGCAACACGCCTTCAGCGCATCGTCGGCGACCATGGAGCACTTCCAGCAAGCCATCGAGGATTTGATCGCCCAAGAAGGGGCCCAGTTCCTGCAGATGTTTCAGAAAGTGCAACACCACCGCTTCGAGGAAATGGCCGACGTCTTCGCCTTCATGGGCGAGGAAGAACTGGCCCGTATTGCTCGTCACATGATTTACGCCAATTCCTGGCAAGTCCGCCTGAGCGAGGGGGTGGAAAGCGTCGGCGGAACCGTGGTAGCGGCCATCGTTGACCGGGCGACTGGCGTGCGTTTGGTGGATTGACCTCCTGCGGCAACAGCGACGTGCAGTCACCCCTCCTTACGATTGGCAGACCACTGCGCCACCGTTTGCACACGACCACGCAACGGTTTGAACGAATTAATCCTGAACCGCGACAGCGGTTTCGGCACTGCGAAAAAGGGGTTGTCGCCATAACGTCCGCAAAAGGCTGGGTCCGCTAGATAATTGAGTTTTTCGCGATCAACGGGTCGTCACCGGACACCGCAAGAATCATTTCATCGGGTTCCACACCAAGCCGCCTGACCGCCTATCGGAGCGGAACTGTCAGGTGATTACCGTCTCTGTACACTTTTGAGGCCGGACTTAAGGCGGAGCATTGTGTGCCTCAATATGGAATATCGTCGTCGGACATGGGCTCAGCCGGATTCTCAGGTTCAGACTTAGCAATCTTGTCCTTCAATTTTTTCCAGCAAGTGGCTATCGTTATATTTATGTATTCTTCAGTATATTTCCTATAAATCATCTTGGGGCTCTGGGTAGCATCATCGGGATGCGACACGGGTTTGTTATTTCCTTCCAGCCTGTCGATTTCGCCTGAATGATTGATGTAAATAAAATTTGGTTTACGTCTAATTTCCTCGGCCGCTTCTTTCATTTGTTTCGAAAATAAACAATCGACATTCATAGAGTCAACTAAACGATCTACATCAACCCGATCCAATCGGGTGCCAGTGGGTCGACTATTAAAGTAGTCTCTGATGAGTTTTTCATTAGAAAAAAACAATATTATGTCAGTTACGATTGATGCGCCAACATTGGCTCCCTTTTTTGCGGACAGTGGAGTAAGCAAGGATCCTGAAATAAAAATATCAAATCCATATAGCGCAACATCCGATGATTGATTTGCGACATCATCAAGATAGTCGTCATATTTTGAAATGAGAACTTTATATTTTTTATCAATATCATTCATTGTTATTTTTTCAAGCCTGGAAATTTCTTCTTCCAATTGAGTTAAACCCCAGCCTTCTTTTAATTCATCAATTCTGGAGGTTATGAAGGCATCAGCTTCGTCATCTTCAATTTCATCACCGACTTCGTGCCCATGTTCTGATAAAAACGAATCAAACTCATCCTTAGTGTATTTTAGCAATTTGTTAACAATTTCATTATCTGTATAGTCGCCATCTACATAGGTGTCCACTGAACAGAGGTATTTCTTAAAGCTATCTTTAAAAGATTCATGTTGAATGGAAAAATGATCGACAAATTCACGAATCGATTTCGTCAGTTCATTTATTTTATTAGACTCATCATAGATACGACGACATTCAGCCAATTTAGAGATCAACATTTCAAGGCCCAAACCAGGATATTCATATCCGTAAGACTGGCCAGAGCTAGCGAGCGAATTCTTCAATGCATCCATATAGGGGGGGGCGCAACTCCGCAACGCATGATCCTCGAGTTGCAGGAATTTGCACAGGTTATTAATGTCTGTAGATACAGCGTTATTACGAATAGCTTTAACTCTTCCCTTAAAGGCATTGTCACACTCATCAACAGTATTACTTCCATTCGCATGGCGTCCAAATTTAAACAAAATTTCGATGTGGAACATATCTTTCTGCCCTTTAACCACTTCCGGCGCGATAGATTGCTCCTGTAATTTGCCCCGCAGATAGTCGAAAATCGGCGTCAAGGATATGGCTCGAAGATTTTTTATTAAAGTGGATCGTATTTCAGCGATCTTTTGGTCATCCATGGTGCTGATATTGTCGCCTGACGTTTGAATTTTTTGATAATCGGTCCGGAGCTTGGCGTGACCTATAATAGCCAACTGGTCCAAACAATTGACAACCTCAACCGCCATCGCCCTGAATTCTCGGCACTGCTCCTCAGCTGCCTCGCGCAAATCAACCATCGCCTGACGGCGGGAAAGCTGCACTGATCGCACAGACAGGAAGATCGCCACAATAGATGCCGCCAAACTGGTTGGTATTGTAAAAGCGCCGACCCAATACTGAGCCAGAACCTCGGACGGATTGTCGAGCTTCGCCAGCGAGACGCCAGGAAGATCGCCAGAACCAGAGAAAAAATAATGAGAGTAAATAAATACACTAAAAGATACTATTAAAATAAAAACTGACGTAAAAGTAAGGTAAATCCCGTCAATGCTTCGTAAGGTTTCCGCAAAATATGTCCCTTTCAACATTTTCATCATAGTCACATCCCTTTGTAAAAAAGGCTCACCGGTCAAGCGCTGCAGAATAATTATCAATACGCACTTGCAATATTGATCACCCCTCCCTGCGCCCCGCCGACCACTCAGCCACAGTTTGCGAACGACCACGCAACGGCTTGGATAGGCTGAGTTTAGGTCGTGATGGTGGGTTCGGCGCCGTGAAAAAGGGATTGTCGCCATAACGCCCGCGAAAGGCCGGGTCGGTCAGGTAATTAGGCTTTTGCGCGATCACCGGGTCATCACCGGACACCGCCAGAATCATTTCGTCAGATTCCAAAGCCATCACTTCACCGGGCGTGAAATTGCCGACGACGTGGGCGATATCGTCTGCGAACATCATGCTGTTAGGGCCGAAAAACTGCATCACCCGACAATTATTAAGGATCGAACGCCAATCCATGGGGTAAAGCAACTTCAGTTGCGACAAATCCTGCCAGAAAGACCACGTCTGAACGCCATAGCCGCGCAACAGAGTGATGGCGGTACGCAAATCGTCCAATGGACCCAATTGGGCGGCCTCATCCAACATGAACAATGTTCGATTCGCCGGCAATGTCCGCCGCAGCGACAGGGTCTTGATCAACGTGGCGATCCACATGCGCAACAAAGGCGCATGACTGGTCAGATTTGCCGAAGGCACGGCGATGTAGATGGTCTGATTCTTGCCGTCCAACACATCCTGCAGGTTGACCCGCGACGAAGAGATCGCCGAAACCACACCATCGCCCTTGGCCCAGGCCAAGGCCTGGTTCAGGGTGACCAAGACACTGAGCAACGTCTTGTCAGCCATCTTGGTGGCGAATGTCCCCAAGTCGCGAGCATCCTTGTTTCCAGAGGCCAACAAGGACTTGATCGCCATCGGCAATTCCTCCGCCTCTGTGTCCGGCTGGGCAAACACGGCATAAAGCCGCAATTCTTCCAAGATTGCGTCGATCTGGGCGACACCGTGTGTCAAAGCCCGCAGTTTTTCATGGTCGAACGGTAAGTGATTCGGGACCTGACCATCAGCCAAATAGCCTGCAACCAATTCAGTAATTTGGGCGTCAGTCAGTTGCTGTGCGTTGGGCACCCCTCGCACCCCACAAGTCTGCAAAAGCTGCGACATTTCGTCAAAAATAGTAGGAGTGTGCTGAGCCGATAGACGTTCATTTGGCTCACCTTGCGCAAAACACAGCATATCCCGACGAATGGCCGCCAAATCGCCCCCTTCGTGCCGCGTCGCATAATGCAGAATCAAACCCGTCAACACCGTTCGCGCAGCCAACTCCCAGAACGGATCTTTCTGGGACATAACCGGGGTGACCAGGGACGCCAACAATTCAGCGCCATCCATCGCTTGCATGCCATCAAGATCGAGCAGGGTAAGCGGATTGAGCGACGAACGATGGGGGGAATCAGGGAACATCCCCAACGGGTCGAGCAAATGGATTTCGCTGCCCAACGCCTCGCGCTGGCGGTGGGTTACCGCGTAATTCTCGCCCTTGGGATCGATGACGATGACGCTGCCCTGGAACCGCAGCAAGGTGGGGATGATACAACTGACCCCCTTGCCGGCGCCAGTCGGCGCCACTGTGATCAGATGCCCCCCATCGTTGAACATGTACGGATCAAGATAGCGATCATCGGCCACAGCCTCGGGCGGACCGAAACTGAACCCCATGGGAGTAGTCCGATGCTCATGCTCCAAACTGTAGCCAACCAAAATGCCGTCTTCCGGGAGGGTTTCTGGCGCGTTTTTCATTCAATCCTCCACTGGCGGCTAAGGTCCACATGAGCTCGCAATTCAAGGGACAGGTCTGACACTGGCGGCGGGAAAGTCACCGCCACAACTTGCAGGCCCATGCGGCGGACATGCTTTAGGGCCGGCACGAAGTCGGTGTCGGCGGTGACCATGATGATGCGGTCGACAGATCGGTTGGCCGCCAGTGCGGCAATATCCAAGCCGATGCGCATGTCGACGCCCTTTTGTTCGAAATCCGGGCGGAAATCATCGTCGTCACGGGGCAAGTGGTCGGCCAGCTCGGCCTTGGGCCTCCAGCCGCGAAACTTGAGGACACCAAGGCGCACCGCAAAATAATCGCGCGCCGCTAAGTTGCGAAGCTGCCCATCATTTCCCGGATAGTTTCGCACTTTCCGAGACACAGGAAGCGTCAAATCGCCGTTATACATGGGGCAATCGTAATAAAAAATACGCTGCAGGTCTTCCTGATCCGATAGAACACAGGAATGAGCGAATTCTTCAATAAAATCGTTATCATATGAAATATTCAGATTTTTAGCCGCCACCCGCAGGTGACCGGCATCAATCATCACACAAACTTTTTTCATTCCGCACCGCCGCACATATAAGTCATCAGATCCCAAAAACGAAAAGGTATCTTATGATTCATCATATGCAAAAGACGTAGAGCAACTTAGCTCCTTTCGCTGTGCGGCCCCAACCTGCCCCACGCTGTAGGGGGGCTCAGATTATCCCGCGCAAGGTGATGCTACCCTTGGTTCATGACCGATGCAACCATGGGCATCTGGCAGAACTATTGGTCAATCCCTGTGAAATCGCAGTTTTTTGCCGGCTCGCCGCTAGCATCATTTTCATTATTTTAAAAAATCTCACAAAAGCTGTCCTCCGCTCTCCCTCCTGAATGTGATCGCAAGCAGGGCTTGGAGGAGCGACGACATGAACGACAAGGTTTCGTCCGTCCCCGGATTATTTTTGGGCAGCAGATTGCCGCCCTTGACCGCCCCCATGGGATTTGGCAGGCATCACCATTGCCACGACGAGAGAGGTGGCGACATCGTCTATACCTCGGACGCGCCCCTCGTCACCATTGCCCCCACCGGTTCCGGCAAAACCACCGGGGCCGTGATTCCGTCCCTGCTGACATGGCCAGGCCCAGCGGTGGTGGTTGACCCCAAGGGCGAGGTCTGCGCGGTGACTGCGGCCGCACGCCGTCGCATGGGCCAGAAAGTCCTGCGGATCGACCCGTTCGGTATCGCGGATGCCGCGGAGGCCCAATGTGCGTCACTCAACCCCTTGGACTTGATCGACGACTCTCCGAACGCCACCGACGAGGCCGTGGCCCTCAGCCAATCTCTGACCCCTGCATCCATTTCCAGCGATCCATTCTGGGATATATCGGCCCGGCAAATCATGACCGGCGCCTTGTTGTGGGTTGCCCTGCACGCCCCGCCACACCTGAAAAGCATCGACACGGTGCAGCGACTGTTCGCCCAAGGAAACGAAGGCTTGGCGGCGTTTCTGGGGGCTATGAAAATCGAACGCAAGTTCGACGGCCGCATCGCCGAATCGGCAAACCAATTGCTGTCACTGCCCGACAAGACATTCGGTTCCGTGTTGTCATCCATTCGCGCCGCACTGAATTTCCTGTCATCTCCCGGTACGCGAGCCGGCATTTCTTCAGGCAACGCCGTTGATCTGGCCGACCTGACCGGTGGTGCCCCGATGACGCTGTATTTGGTTTTGCCGCCTGACAAACTGGACAGCCACAGCAAATTGCTGCGGGTCTGGATGACGACGATCATTCGCACCCTAGCCATGCGTAAACACCGACCGCCCATGCCGACCTTGCTGATGGTGGACGAAGCCGCCCAATTGGGACCGCTGGACGAATTGCGTGTGGCCATTACCTTGCTGCGTGGGCAAGGGGTGCAGGTGTGGACCCATTGGCAATCCCTCGCACAGATACAGCATCTTTATCCTGATTGGCGGACCCTGATCGAAAATGCCGGCATCATCCAGGCCTTTGGGGCGGCGACAGCAATGTCGGCTGCCGCCATTCAGTCAGTGACCGGATACGAGGGCGAAATCCTGGGGTTACGACACGATGAACAGATCTTGTCCATGGCGGGCCTTCCCGCCATTCGCGCTCGTCGCCCCAATTATCTGACCGATCTGCGCTACCAAGGACAGTTTCGCCCCAATCCGTTGTTCGCACCGCAGATCGGGTGATCGGTAAGGCTGACGAGGGCTGGTCGCACGAAGTGTTCAATCACCACAGGGGCTTAGAATGGGCTTTCCCTTTGAAGATGAAATGAACCAGATCGAAAGCTTGGTAGCAGCCGATGAGCCCCTTAAGTTCCTTACCCCTGATAGGGCGGCGAACAGGGCCTTTTTGTTCCTTAAATACGGCACGGTTCGTTCTGAACGGTTCTTCTGCCTGCTAAGCGAAGACGCCTTGGACAGCTATGGAATGGGCCAATGGCCGGACCCTTTTGATGACGACGCATTAACCTTGCCCAGACAACAAGACAGCGACTCGCCGGTTGTCGCCGTCGCCACAGCCCATATTCAGTGGATCCCACAAGACTATTGTGCCGATGACGTAACCACACAATTGCGCAGCACAATCGACACCTGCGGACAAGCTTACTTCGAACTGCTGATGAATGACGAATTACGCCGGACCATTCTGATTTGCACCCCTGCGTCTAGAATGACCTGCTTTGATCGTCTGAGCGGCGACCTGTTTGACCTGACCTACTCACTGAAATCCGAGCCACAGCGGCAGGCTTATCGCCACGCCTTGGCACAGGACAATCTGCAAAAGGCAATGTTCGACATGGCACCCTTAGTGGCTGAAGCCATTGGCTCAATTATGGAAACGATGACGTCCAAACAGCCTGATGCTTCAGAGGCAAGACATAAGGCACATAGCGTCTTCGCCACCCTGGAAGGATGATCCCCCATGGAATCGTTTCGTCCCCGGAAACCGCAACAAAGACCATTCCGTGGCCAATGGCTCAGCCACCTATGGCGCACCCTTCAACATCATCCAGTCTTGTGCAGGTCTTTCCAACAAACGTTCCATTCCTATTCAGATCCCCACACGCGCGTCGATTTCAACATCGGCTGGAGCGTCATCATCCGGCGTATGCTGAATGCGTTGGATGCCCTGCCGGAACAACCATCTATACTGACGATAGACGACATCGATGGGCAATTGGTGGTCACAACCTCTCATCCTGAAATCACCGGACCGGTAATCTCCAGAGTCCGGGCCGAGAGTCTTCGCACGTGCCATTCCTGCGGCAGGCCAGGGCTTCTGTTCAATGGCATGGTGCTCTGCACGGCCCATCCTGCCGCAATCTTGGCCGGCACTGACTATATCGAGATGGGCGGTTGTTCATTCGCTACAGACATGTATGACAACAACACCCTGCCAAAAGTTGACTGGCTGATTCTACCTCCAGCCAACCAAGGGACAGCCCCCTGTATCATTCCCGCAGGATCAGATAGCGCCCATCCCATCGAGGACAGTCATTTCCTGAATGCTCTGCTCAGACCGGGTGAAATCATTTACGCCGTCTCACCAGTGGATTTTCACCATTGGTTGCGGCTCATCGGCGCCGAGACCACAATCGGCATAGCTTTCGACATTCGCGAATGGATAATGCACAGCTCGACATTAAGCCACGTTCCACGAGTAGCTCTCGAAGAGACGCTATCATTTTTACAAAATGCTCCAGAGCCTGAGATCAGGTCATCCTTGCTGTCAATCTTGAGTCGACATTTCCCATCCGAACAGCCGACAAACACCCAATGGGCGCGTCTCATGGATGTTGGGGATTGGGAAGAGGCGTAATGACCTTTGACCTGAGACCGAAGTTTCCTCCGGTTATGGGTGGAGACCCGAGTGGTTTTGATGCCCGAAGCGGGCGGTGATTGCAAGCAGGGCTGGGGCATGCCCCAGCCCTGCTTGCGTCGCGGCCTTGGTGGCGGCTTCGGCGGGGGTAAGGCCGCCGAGACCGGAATGGGGCCGCGCGTGGTTGTAGTTGTCCTTCCAATCGGCGAGGACGCGGCGGGCATGGGCCAGTGACGAGAACAGCGTCTCATTGAGGCATTCGTCGCGGAGCCTGCCGTTGAAGCTCTCGACGAAGCCGTTCTGCATGGGCTTGCCCGGGGCGATGTAATGCCATTCCACTTGGTGATCCTGGCTCCAGCGCAGCATGGCCATGCTGGTGAATTCGGTGCCGTTGTCGCTGACGATCATCAGCGGCCTGCCGCGCTTGGCGAGTAAACCATCCAGTTCGCGGGCGACACGGGCACCGGACAGCGAGGTGTCGGCCACCAGCGCCAGGCACTCGCGGGTGAAATCGTCGACCACGGTTAGGATGCGAAAACGCCGCCCGTCGCTGAAGGCATCGGCGACGAAGTCCAGCGACCAGCGTTGATTCGGTCCCTGCGTGATCGTCATCGGTGCCCGCGTGCCCAAAGCACGCTTGCGCCCGCCCCGCCGCCGGACCTGGAGCTTCTCTTCTGCATACAATCGACGCAGCTTCTTCTGGTTCATGGCATGGCCCTCCCGGGCCAGCAGGAGATGGAGGCGGCGATAGCCGAAGCGTCGCCGCTGCCGCGACAACTCGCGCAGCCGCTCCCGGAATTCGGTGTCATCGGGGCGCCGGGAGCGATACCGGATCGTCGACCGATCCGCCCCCAACACAAGGCACGCCCGCCGCTCGCTCACGCCGTGATCGGCACGGACATGAGCAACGGCAGACCGCAAAGAGGCGGGCGTCACCATTTTTTGAGGCGACATCCTTCAGGATGGCGTTGTCGAGCATGGCCTCGGCCAGCAGCTTCTTCAGCCGGGCGTTCTCCTCCTCCAGCGCCTTCAGCCGCTTGGCCTCCGACACTTCCAGGCCGCCGTACTTGGCCTTCCACTTGTAGAAGGTGGCGCTCGAAATCCCATGCTTGCGGCACACATCCGCCGTCGCATGACCGGCCTCCTGCTCCTTCAGGATGCCGATGATCTGTTCTTCCGTGAACCGGCTGCGCTTCATGAGTCCGTCTCCGTAGATGGCGGGCTCTACCCAAATTTGGACGAATTTTCTGGTCTCAGGTTGTCTGACGTCAGCGCCCGTGGGACAAAATCGGGTCTTTGCGTAACGGAGGATTTCTGGCTCATCGTAGTGACCGAAGGGAACGAAGATGAGACAGAAATCCTCCGTTACGCTAGCAGCACAGCGCCGGTATTCGAAGCGTCATCATGGCATGGCGCATGCTGTTCCTTGAGGCGGGTACCAAGCGGATATTCGAGGGGGGCTGTTTCTCGAAGATAAGGTCGAGGGCTTTGGCGTAACCGTCTGCTTCGATGACACGAAGCGTCCCGCCCTGCATCGGGATTTCCCCAATGGTCATCAATGATAATCTTACGCTTGTACGGAAATAATACCAGCCGTCACGGCCACTTGGCCGGGCGCGGGCAAGGGGAATCGGGCAAATCCGCCCCCAGATCCAATGATCGGATATAGCAGACATTGACCTGGGTCCGGGCCAGCCGAATGGCATCCAGATAGTCCCACAGGATGGCCTTGGCCTCGGCCCTGGTCAGCCCCGCCTTCTCCAGGCTGGGATCGGCCATGGACCCGGCGGCGGCGATTCTGGTCCAGCCTTTGGGGGCGGTGACGTTGACCACGCTGGCCGAGCTTTCCAGGTTCTTGTATGTCCAGAAGCTCCAGCCAAAGCCGTAACGCTCGTTCAGGCGGTGATAATCGCGGTTCCAGGCGTCCTCGGCCTCGCCGGCCTCGCCCAGCAGAATGGGCACCCGGTTCAGCCTGGAGAAGTTGACGTAATCCTGGATGGCGTCCAGCCCGGTGGTGGACCAGAACTGGTGATAAACATAGACCAGATTGGGGGCGAAGGGCGGGCCGAACGGCCCCATATTCTGGTCCCATTGGGCGGCGGCCAGGAACACCAGCTGGTGGGGGGCCACCTCGCGGACCGCCTGGGTCAGCTCGCGATACAGGGGCTCAAGGCCGGAATTCAGCAGGTCCTCGTCGTTATAGGTGCTGATGGGCTCGTTCAGCAGTTCATAGCCCAGCACGGTGGGGTCAGCGCCGTAGCGCCGGGCGATTTCCCGCCATAGCGCCGTGGTGCGGGCCTTTTCGCGCGGCAGGTAGAAGACCAGGGGAAAGCCGGTGCCGTCGTCGTGATTGACGCCGGTCTGGCCGCCGGGCGCCGCGTGCAGATCGATGATGACGCGAAGGCCCGCCTGGCGGCACCAGCCCACCAGCCGATCCAGCAGAGCCCAGCCGGGTCCTTCGAACCGGATGGGCTGGTTGCTGTCGGATCCCAGCCGGTCATTCTGAGCCAGGAACAGGCCGTAATGCAGCGGCACGCGGATTGTGTTGAAGCCGGCCTTGGCGATGAGGCGAATATCGTCTTCCGCCACCCAGCGGTCCCGGAAATCGCTCCAGAACGCCCAGGCATCGTCGGGTCCCAGCAGCAGCTCCATCAGCTGATGGATTTCCCGGGGCGCCTTGGCCTTCTTGAACTTGAACAGATAGCCTTCCGGCATCAGCCAGTTGCCCAGCGCAATACCCCGGATCAGAAAGACATTGCCATCGGGCGCGATCAGGTCGCGGCCCCTGGCATGGATGAATCCTTCGGCCCAGGCCGGCAAGGTCGTCGCCAGCACCAAAAATCCAGCCGTGATGAAGGCCCGCAGTGTCATGCGTTCTGATTAATCCTTGCCGCCCCAAGGCGCAATGCTGTTATATCGGTCGTAGCCTAGCCCCGCGAAGGCGGCGGCGGCGGCGGGCATGAGCCAATCACCATATCCGCCACGCAACAGGCTTCACCGTGCCCGAGCTTAACGCCCTTTACCTTGTGATCGTGCTGATGCTGATCGGACTGGCCGTAGGCCGGCTGGGCCTGATGCCGTTCGTCGCCCTGCTGCTGGGGGCCGCCCTGTTCGGGCAATTGGCGGGCAGCTCGTTTCCCTGGGCGGCCAAGGAATTCAACATGGGCTTCGGCCAGACCCTGGCGGCGGCCGGGCTGGCGGTGGTGGCGGGCGCCATGCTTTCGGTGGCCTGGAACCGGGCGGGCGCCGCCCTGTGGTGGCGGCCCAGGCTGGACGGCCGGTTCGGACCGTTGCTGGGAATGATCGGCGGCCTGCTGGCCGGTCTGGGCGGCACGCCCCTGGCCGGTCTGGCGGCTGTCACCCCCATCGCCTGGGCGGCCGGCAAGGCGCGGGGCCGCGTCGGTCTGGCGCTTGCTTCCGGCATCAGCGCGGCCCATGGCTGCCTGGTGCCGGCGCCGCTGCCCATCGCGGCGCTGGCCATTCTGGGCGGCGACTGGCGTTGGGGGCTGGGCTTCGGGCTGGCGGCGGCGCTGGTCCAGGCTTTGGTCGGGCTGTGGCTGGCCGGGCGGGCCGATGACTGCGGCGATGCGGACAACACATCGGCGCCGCCCAATCGCCGGGCCGGCTGGGCCGGCCTGGCGGGCGTCATCATCATGGTGGGGCTGGTCATCGGCCATGCCTTGGGCCAAATCCCCGCCGAGCCGTTCGGCGGCGGCAATACGCGAGAAAACATCCTGGGCCTGGGGCGGCCCATGCTGCTGCTGTTGTTCGGACTGGGCGGCGCCCTGGTTGTGATGGGGGCGTTGGGGCGCCAGGCACTTGGCTCCGACGGCTGGCTGGCCGAGGGCGCCCGGCGCTCGGTCGGCGTGCTGCTGGCGGTGGGGGCCGTCGGCGGCTGGCAGATGAGCCTTTACAATACTGGCATGGCGCCGCTGCTGGCCGAGCGGCTGGCCGGGCTGCCGACAGTATTGGGGCCGGCCCTTCCCTTCCTGATGGCCCTGATGGCCCGTGCCCTTCAGGGTTCGGCGCTGACGGCGACGCTGACGGCGGCCGGCATCGTGCAGCCCTTGCTGGTTCCGCTGGGCTTGACCGGGGGCGACGGCGCGGCCCTGGCCGCCGTGGCGGTCGGCGCGGGGGCCATGGCGGCGCCGCATCTCAATGATGGCTTCTTCTGGCTGGCCGCCGATCATGCCCGTCTGGGCGTGGCCGGGGCGCTGAAGCGGATCAGTCTGGGAATCCTGGCGCAGTCCCTGGCGGGGCTGGTGGTGCTGATGGCCCTATGGGGCCTTGTTCACTAGGAATGTGGAGGGCAGCGCGTTGTTTGTTAGCTAGAGCGGTTTCACGCCGAGCGGAATCGGTAGAGGATTCCCCCTGAGGTCATTTTGTGATTCAACATCTTCGGTAACAACGCTCCCGAGGATGATGCGATGACGTGGCGCTCAGGGCAGTCCTATTCTCAGGACTTGCGCGATAGAGTTTTGGCGGCTGTGGACAGCGGCATGAGCGCCTACGAGGTGGCGCCGCTGTTCCGGGTGAGCGTTTCGTACATCTACAAGGCCCAAGGCCGCCGCCGGGCCACCGGCGAGACGACGGTGAAGCCACGGCCTGGGCGGCCAGGACAGAAGCTGGCGGCTCACCTTGAGGCGTTGCAGGCGCAGATCAAGGTCGAGCCCGATGCCACGCTGGCTGAGTTGCGCGCCTGGGTTCTGGCCGAATTGGGCGTGTCGATCAGCGTCGGCGGCCTGTGGAACACGCTTGAGCGGCTCGACCTCAGTCTGAAAAAAAGAGTGCGCATGCTGCCGAGCAGGAACGTCCCGACGTAGCCGAAGGACGCATCGCCTGGCGAGCCGAGCAGCCGGCGCTGGACCCAACCCGCTTGGTCTTCCTTGATGAAACCGGGGCATCGACCAACATGACCCGGCGCTACGGACGGGCGCCGCGCGGTCAGCGGCTGCTGGCTGCGGTGCCGCACGGTCATTGGAAAATGACCACCTTCGTCGGGGCGCTCCGGCATGACGGAATCTCCGCCCCCTTCGTCATCGACAAGGCGATGAATGGCGCGATCTTCCTGGCCTATGTCGAGCAGGTCCTGGCTCCGACCTTGCGGCCCGGCGACATCGTCGTAATGGACAATCTGCCCGCCCACAAGGTGGCAGGGGTCAAGCAACTCATCGAAGCCCGAGGGGCCACCCTGCGGTATCTGCCGCCCTACTCCCCAGACCTCAATCCCATCGAGCTCGCCTTCGCCAAGCTCAAGAGCCTGCTGCGAAAGGCGCAAGCCCGCACCATCAACACCTTATGGGACGTGATCGGAAAACTCATCGACCTGTTTCCGCCCGAGGAATGCGCCAATTTCTTCGCCCACGACGGATATGGACGCTCGATGTGAAAATGCTCTAAACAACGCTAAGGCAGAACTGTTCGGGAACATGGCCTTCATGCTGCCCGACATGCTCTCCACCTCCGACCGCTATCCCCCCGGAAGCCGCCATTTGTCGGGAACGTCCGCTGTAGCCCCCTTGTGCCAAATCCAGCCATCCTGCCTGCGGCCAGTGAGCCTGCCCCCCAGCCCCGTCGGCGTTGGGGCATGCACACATGTCGGTCGTCCCCAATACAGGGGTGCGCCCAGCTTGGTGTGAGCGTTATCCGCACCAGTCCTGCCGGGATCGCTGCGCTTGTCCGATCCGCGCGAAATCCTCTGGTCGGCACAATAGACATATGCTGCGACTTCAAGGAGATCGAGGAGAACGTCGGGAATGTTGCTCAACAGAGCCTTGTTCAGATCCTCGATCCTCAGGTTCACATTCTTGGACGGCCCCTGGACATCGAGTTGGATGACCTCCACATCAGCGGCGGCCCCAGGATCGTTTTCGCCTCCGCACACGATGCTATACTGAGACATGGGCGCTTCTCCTGACCGACAGTTCGCTTCTTATTTTCTCGAAAGCCGTGTAGGAAAAATTGGAGGCATCCTTGCGCGACAGGTTCTTCCCCTGATGGAACCCATGGTTTCCAAGCCAGTCCTTGGCATAGGCCCGCATGATGACCGTGGTTTCCTCGCAATGACGCCGCACAGCCCCGTCAAAGGCGACCATATCGCCGATCGAGTGATTGATCTTGTCCGGGCCGATGTGCTTGGGCATTTCACGGTCAAGGAAATACTGGATGTTGTGCTCAACCAACCGGGAGAAGAACCGCTGCGACAAATCACCGAAGCGATCGGGGGCATCCAGGCTCGCGAGTGTCGTTCGCTCATCCTCCCTGGTCGGCGCCCACAGGGAAGGCAGGCGATCCTGGACAACGCCGTACAGCGCGGCAATTCCCGCCTGCTTGGCCATTTCCCCCAGGTCCGTCACGCCCTTTCCACCCTGGCGCTGCACGGCCTCCACGGCGGCGTCAAATCCGGCCACCACGTCGGTGACGGTCGGATTGGCGGGAACGGAGATTCCCAGGGCGCGCAGTTCCTGAGCAAAATTCGGTGACCGGGCTGCGTGTGGGATTTTCATGAGCAGCCAGATCGCCTCGATCAGAGCCGGGTCCCGAATTGCCTTCATGAGCGACTTGTCCGAGGCATCGGCCACGGCGTCGGCAAGCTCGGCGACGGAGATATCCCCCGCTGCCACGTAGCCGACGATTTTGCGCCAATCCCTCGACGAGGGAAGACGCCCAAGCCTGACGTGGCCCATGCTTTTTGCGCCCCTTCGGTCGCATCCACGGTTGTCGCCGACACCCACACTTCCACCACTTAAAATACCCCCATCAATCGGACCGTCAAGGATGTTTTTGACATTTCTTGTCCGCCACCATATAGTAGGGAAATGAGATGGCCCGACACGGAGCATCCTCATCCAACCACGGTTGCGAGGCATTGACCGACATGATGAACTTGGGAGCCCGTCTGCGCGCAGCCAGGGAACGTCGCGGCATGAGCCAGCAGGCTGTCGCCGACACCCTCGGTCTTCCCCGCACCGCAGTGACCAACATGGAAACCGGCAATCGCACGGTGTCCACCCTCGAACTGGGCCGCCTGTCGGAGATTTACGGACAGCCTGCCGCCTTCCTTCTCGGCGAGGATGAACCCGGCGCCGAGGACATTTCCGTGGTGCTCCACCGCGCCCTGCCCGAAATGGGCCAGACGCCGGAAGTCGATCAGGCCGTCACCCACATCATCGACCTGTGCCGGGAGGGTGCCGGCCTCAAGCTCATGCTGAACCAGGCAACCGAACAAACGGTCCCCGACTACTCCGCCCGAATGGCCTCGTCAGGCGATGCGATTCGCCAGGGCCAGCAGGTAGCGCAGGAAGAGCGCCGACGGATGGGCCTTGGCAACTCCCCGCTGGGCAATATCGCCAGCATGATAACCGAGCAGGGAATATGGGCCGCCGCCTCGGACCTTCCCGACAGCCTGTCGGGATTCTTCGTCAAGCACGCCTCGATCGGACTGGCCATCCTGGTTAATGATCGCCATTGGCCGGTGCGCCGACGCTTCTCCTACGCCCATGAATACGCCCATGCGCTATTCGACCGACAGGCTCCCGTCACCACGACGCGGCGCGAGAATTCTTCAGAACTAATCGAGAAGCGGGCGAACGCATTCGCCGCAGCCTTCCTGATGCCGGCGGAAGGGGTTGTTGAGCAGTTGGCGCAACTCGACAAGGGGCGGCCCAGCCGGCAGGCCCAGGTCATTTTCGACGTCGCCAACAATGCGTCCATCGAGGCGGAAATTCGCCCCCGTCCCGGCTCCCAGTTCATCACCTATCAAGATGCCGCCGCCCTGGCCCGGCACTTCGGTGTCAGCTACGAGGCGGCGGTGTGGCGCTTGAAAAGCCTGGGCCATATCGGCCAGGGGGAAACTGACGCCCTCATCGGGCAGAAGGACGTCGGCAAGCGCTACATCAAGCTGCTGGGATTCCTGGACATCCTCGACGAAGGCGAAGCGCCACAGGCGAACGAGGTCGAATTGCGCAACCAGCTGACCCGGCTGGCGCTGGAGGCGTACCGCCAGGAAGAAATCTCCCGCGGACGCCTGTCCGAAATCAGCCGCAAGCTGGGCATTGATCCGGCGGAAATGATCGACCTTGCCGAAGCGGCCTGCGCAGGCTGACCCGGAGCGAACGAATGTCCTCTGGGGTCATCATCATCGCGGACACCTCCGTCCTGATCAATTTCCTTCGAATCGACCGGATGGATCTGATAGGGGCGCACCCGTCGGCGTTCGTGGCTACCGAGCATGTCGCGGTCGAGATATCCGATAGCTACCCCGATCAACATGCGCGCTACCGTGCCGCGGTGATAGCCGGATACCTCTCCGAGCAGCGCGTCGATGACCCCACCGAGGTCGAACTGTTCCTGAGGCTCCGCCAGACACCGCGCCTGGGCACGGGGGAATGCTCTGCCATCTCGGTCGCGCTGAATCGGGGACACCGGCTGGCCATTGACGACAATCGCGCCATCAGCCGGGCGCTCCACGAGGCAGGATTGGCGAAACGGACTCTGGATATCGTGCGAACGCAGGATATCATCGTCACCCTGATCCAGGCAGAAACCCTAACTGTCGAGGCCGCCGACACCATCCTAGAGGACTGGGCGAGCAATAACCGGTTCAAGCTGAAGATTTCATCCTTTTCCGAAATCACCTGATCACAAGGTTTCTGGAAGGCGGTTTCGCCCGAAGTACACTCAACGCAAAGAATCCACCACCGCCGGCAAATGAACGCGAGGAGGTACCGCACTCATGAACATAATGAGGTCCTTCAAATGCGAAAGCTGCGGCGCCATCACGAATTGCCGGATTGGCATGTCCAATCGGGCCGAGCAGCCCCTCCGGTTCTGCTGTCCGGACTGCGGACAGCCAATTGATATCGTCATTGGCGGGAAGCACGCGGGGGTTTCCGGTGCCAGCGAAATAGAGGCCATGGGGCCGTTCGACGACGGAACAAACTTTGTCGATCTGCACTTGGATTTTCCGGTGCATTTCGGCAAATACGTCATGGGCGATACGCCATTCATGCGGGCAGTCAGCCGCATCGGAGCAGAGAACATTCACCTTCACAATGCTCGACTGCAGCGGCTTGACGCGACATACACAACGTTCGGCTTCTTCGAGACCCTGCTGAAGCTTTACGTCCGCGAGCGTTGGGTGCCCTTCAAGAATGCTATCGAGAGGCGGTTCGACGGCACCGTAGTTTCCGACAAAATGCAGGATCGGAATGCGGCTCTCTATGACGTCATCGCCGTGACGATGTGGCCCTTCGCAAAGCCGGGGCAAGCGCTGGAGGATATCGAGCAGTACATGAAAGTGCAGTTGCACTTAGCAAACACCCAAAAGCTTAGCTTCGGCGCCTTCATCGACGAGATCCTGGATACCGGCTTCCTAAAGAATATGCAGGTGGCCTGCCTTGGTATTTATCCCCGGATCCTCAAAGCTGAGCTACCATTGCGGCCCGCTTTATTCCTGGACTTCGACACTGAATACCAAAATCAAGCCATTCCAATGCGGATTTCAGCCGATCAGTTCGATACCTTCAAGGACCTGTATAAAGACATCACCGAGATCATCTCTAGGCAATTTGTCCTAGTTGCCGGCATCAACAACCTGCTCAAACGCGGCGACCACAATGCATTCAAGCCTGAGATCGGCCTAACCAAGTCGGGCAGGGACCTCACACCTAACAGCCTGCATGCCTTTGCGGATGTGGCCTTTGGTCAGAAGGACGACCTTATCGATGACAACTGGTTTTCATTTGGTGATCAGGCCGCCGACAACCAGCTAAGGAACGCGATCGCGCACTGCAAAACGGATTACGACGAGATCACTCAGAATATTACTTATCACCCTCGCAAGGAGGGCATGAGACAGGAGAAGTCGGAGGAGATCTATTTTATCGAATTCATGCGGAGAGTGCTTATTGCCTACCGGGAAATGAACCGCCTCCACCAGCTAATTAAGTCGCTCTTCTATTATTATTACCTCATCCATGCCGCGGAAAATTCGGGATGATTTTCTTGTCAGGTTCAGGAATCGCTGGAAATTTTGGCCTGCCGCGTATCACCTGGGTTTCCTGGCTGACCGAATTGACGACCTTTCTGGGGCCGAGGCCGTAACCCGCCTGCGCAGGATTTCGATTCCTGATGAGTCCATGGTGAGTCCATGGCGATTGCCCAAACGCAAAAAGCCGCCCCTAGGGGCGGCTAATTGTTTGATATTTCTATCTAATTTGGTTGCGGGGGCAGGATTTGAACCTGCGACCTTCAGGTTATGAGACCCATATTTTGTGTTTCTCGGGACTACCACGCACCCCTCACATTTTCGCATTTCTTCAACATATCAAACCGATAGGCCATATCGAGACCACTCTCGCTTTCGCACCACCCCGCTACATTTTGTGCCTCATTGAGTCCATGAGGAGTCCATGGATCGATGGCAATGAGCGCAGGAGCATCGGACCACAGGGTGCTTTCCATACGAGCTCTTGCCTGCGTCACGACTGCGTATTACATATGTGAAAGTCTGTGTCACAAGACTGGAACGCTCCGCATGTCCACCCCCACGATCACCTTCCGGGTGAAGCCCGATCGGCAACATGCCGTCCGCGAACTCGTCAACGCCATCAAGGATGATCCGGGCATGACGGCAGCCATGCTGGAATTCATCCGCACGCGACCGTCCTTGGTTCCGGGAACTGGTGGCGACACGGCGATCCGCAACATCGGCCCGTTCCGCAACGAGGACGCGGCGTTGTCCTTTCTGGTTGGACGCCTCAAGACGGCCCTGCGCCCGGTGGCGCTTTTCCTGTTCGGCAGCCGCGCCGCCGGATCGGCGCGCCCGGACAGCGATTTCGACCTTCTGGTCATCCTGCCCGACGACGAAAGCGGCCCCCCGGACTATTTCGCCGCCTATGCGCCGGTGGCGGGCTGCGGCATCGGCGTCGACGTCGTGCCCTGCCGCCTCGCCGATTTCGAGGCTGAACGGCAACGGCCCGGCACCATTGCCCATGCGGCGGACAGCGCAGGCCGGTTGCTGTATGCCAGCCCGGGCTCTCCCTTCCGTGACCGCTGGCGCGGTCAGGCGGTCAGCCAATGACAAACCGGCGCCTCTCCGCCCTGATGACCGCTGCCGAGCGCGACATCGAAGCCGCGCGACGGTTGCTTCCCGAAATGCCCGATCAGGCGATCTTCCATGCCCAGCAGGCGGCGGAGAAGATGACGCGGGCGGTCTGCGAAGGCGAAGGACTCGCCGTCGGCCGCACACACAATATCGGACAGGCCGCCGGCTCCCTTCCCGACGGCCATGTTTTCAAGGAGGATCTTCTGGGCCTCGACAATCTGTCGGCGGCAGCCACGGCGTGGCGCTACCCCAGCCCCGGCGGCTGGTTCCCGGCCATGCCCGATCCGGGCGATGTCGAGGCCGCACTGGCCGACATCGAGGCGCTGCTGCCCGAGATCCGCGACTGGCTGTCCGAACGATAATCGCGGGAGGTCATCGTCGTGACATTGCCCCCGCCTTCCGACGATGACGAGATTGCCGCGATCCGGGAACGCCTTGTCGCGCTTGATGCGGAACGGACGGCCTTGGAAAGCAGGCTTGCCGGTCTCCTGACGCTTCAGATGGAACGCCCGATCCCCGCGCCGCCACCCTCCTCCTCCACTGCGGGGACGATGACAGGGACCGCCTCCCCCGCCATCAAGATCGCTCTGTTCCGGTCGCTATTCCGGGGGCGCGAGGATGTCTTTCCGAAGCGCTGGAGCAATCCCAGGAGTGGCAAATCGGGCTATTCACCGGCCTGCGCCAACGAATGGGTGCCGCGCCTATGCGGCAAGCCCAAGGTCAAATGCGGAGATTGTCCAAACAGGCACTTCCTGCCTGTGACCGATACCGTCATCGCTCAGCATCTTCGCGGCGAGGGATCGGATGGGCGGGACTTCATTATCGGTGTCTATCCGATGCTGGCTGACGAGACCTGCTGGTTTCTCGCCGCCGATTTCGACAAGAAATCGTGGCGGGACGACGTCGCTGCCTTTCTGGAAACCTGCCGGATCAAAAACATCCCGACGGCGGTGGAGCGATCCCGATCCGGCAATGGCGGACACGTCTGGATATTCTTTGCCGAACCGGTTCCGGCCGGACTGGCCCGCCGTTTGGGTGCCCACATCCTGACCGAGACCATGGAGCGCGCCCCCGAGCTCGGCTTCGATTCTTACGACCGCTTCTTCCCCAACCAGGACACCATGCCGGCCGGCGGGTTCGGCAACCTGATCGCCCTGCCCCTGCAGCGACGCCCCCGCGAGGCCGGCAACAGCGTCTTCCTGGATGACCAATTCGAACCCCATCCCGATCAATGGCAATACCTGTCGGGGGTCCGAAGAATGACGCTGGCGGAGGTCTCCACCCTGACCGACGAGGCCAGCCGCCAGGGCCGCATCCTCGGTGTCCGCCTGCCCATAGACGACGATGACGAGGAGCCGTGGCTGGCACCGCCATCCCGGCGCAAGCCTGAGGCTCCGGTCAGCGGCCCCTTGCCGGAAACGGTCGACATGGTCCTGGGTAATCAGGTCTACATCGACCGCACCGCCCTCCCCCCGGCCTTGGTCAATCGCCTGGTCCGTCTGGCGGCATTCCAGAACCCCGAGTTCTACAGCGCCCAGGCCATGCGCCTGCCCATCTTCGACATTCCCCGCATCATCGGCTGCGCCGAGTTGCCATCACACCATGTCGCCCTGCCCCGAGGATGCCGTGATCAGGCAGAGGCCCTGCTCACCTCATTGGGAATTGGCATCCGTTGCCGTGATGAACGCTATGTCGGCCAACTGATCGATGCCAACTTCACCGGTACGCTGACACTGGAACAGCAGGCGGCTGCCGATGCGCTGCTGCGCCACGACACCGGGGTGCTGGCGGCAACCACGGCGTTTGGAAAGACCGTGGTGGCCGCGCACCTCATCGCCGCCCGCAAGACCAACACGCTGGTTCTGGTCCACCGTCGGCAGCTTCTCGACCAATGGATTGCCCGGCTCTCCACCTTTCTCGATCTACCGCCCAAGTCCATCGGCCAGATCGGCGGCGGAAAGCGCAAACCCACCGGTATTGTCGATGTTGCCGTCATCCAAAGTCTGGCCCGCAAGGGCGAGGTCGATGACATCGTCGGCGAGTACGGCCATCTGATCATCGACGAGTGCCACCATTTGTCGGCGGTCAGCTTCGAGGCGGTGGCCCGGCGCTGCAAGGCGAAATACGTCCTCGGCCTGTCGGCGACCGTCACCCGCAAGGACGGGCATCATCCGATCATCTTCATGCAATGCGGTCCGGTGCGATTTCGAGTCGATGCGAAGCGGCAGGCCGCCCAGCGCCCGTTCGGGCACCGGGTCATCCTCAGACAGACCGGGTTCACGTTGCCCGTCGGGATGAACGGCGACCGGCTCGCGATCCAGGATGTATACAATGCCCTGGCCAGGGACGAGCCGCGCAACACCATGATCTTCGACGACGTGCTGAAGGCCCTGGAAGGCGGGCGCTCGCCGGTGGTCCTGACCGAACGCAAGGAACACGCTCTGCTTCTGGCAGAACGGCTGTCGCGATTTGCCCGGAATGTCATCGTTCTGCACGGCGGCATGGGGGTGAAGGCCCGGCGTGCGCAGGCAGAACAGCTTGCCGCCATCGCCGACACCGAGGAACGGGTGCTGATCGCCACTGGCCGCTACATCGGCGAAGGATTCGACGACGCCCGCCTCGACACCCTGTTCCTGACCATGCCGATTTCCTGGCGCGGAACCCTGGCCCAATATGCCGGCCGCCTGCACCGCCTTCACCCTGGCAAGCGGGAAGTCATCATCTACGATTACGTCGATGAGGCCGTCCCGGTACTGGCTCGCATGAGCGGCAAACGGATCAAAGGGTACGATAGCCTCGGATATTCGGTCGGAAAAACACAACCATAGACTGCGCGTCCATCGTCGAGCCGTTCAGTCGAATTACCTGAAGGTCGTATCTCGGCAAGCCGCAGAAACGCTGGAACTGCGGCGGCAGCCCTTCGACCGAGAACCGAGGAGGGTTCATAGAACTGCGGAAAATAGCGGATTCCTGCGGGATTGATCGAAAATTCATCCACCGGAAACCCGTACCCAGATTTTCGCTCCTCTGTCACTCTGCTTCGCAGGATTTCGCTCTGCTACTTCCAGATTATGAGACCTATATTTTGTGTTTCTCGCGCCTTCCAAACACCCCGCACGTTTTCGCTTTTTCCCGCCATATCAAAGTGATAGCCAAGTTCCAGCCCCCTCGCATCTTCGCACCCCACCGCAGCATTTTGTGCCCTCATGAGTCCATGGGGAGTCCATGGATGAATGGCGGTAAGCAATCTCCAATCGCATCATCGCCAAGCCTCTGAATCCTGATTGCGAGCGGCTTCGAAAGACTCCGCACCACTTCGACAACCCATTGATTCAACTTGCTTATCTATTCAATCACCCTTCAGTGTGGTCCGCAAGAAGGCCGCGCGCCGCCCACCGTAACCACCTGAAGGCCCCTGCCCCATGCCCAAGATCACCAAGAGAATTGTCGAAGCGGCCGAGCCGCGGGAGAAGGACTACATCATCTTCGACAGCGATCTGCCCGGCTTCGGCATCCGCATCCTGCCCAGCGGCAAGCGCTCCTACATGGTGCAGTATCGCGCCGGCCGGACCTTCCGGCGAATGTCCAAGCAGGAACTGGCCAAACTCGGCGAGGTGCTGCGCCAGTGCGAACTGACCGGAATCGAGAGCCAGTCGGCCATCAACGCCATCCGCCTGCTGATCTTCACCGGCTGCCGACTGGGTGAGATCATGACGCTGAAATGGGACTTCGTCGATCTGGAGAACAGCGCTCTGCACCTGCCCGATTCCAAAACCGGCGCCAAGACGGTCCACATCGGCGCAGCGGCGGTGGACGCCCTGTCCAAGTTCGACCGGCTGCCCGGCAACCCCTGGGTCATCACCGGCACCCTGAAGGATGGCCTGGAGGCCATTGGGCTCACCGAGATGATGGCCTTGCTGGGGCCGAGGCCATGACCCTCCTGCGCAGGATTTCGATTCCTGATGAGTCCATGGTGAGTCCATGGCGATTGCCCAAACGCAAAAAAAAGCCGCCCCGATCGGCGGCTAATTGTTTGATATTTCTATATAATTTTGTTGCGGGGGCACGCCACCATTTGCCGCGAACCCTATTTCTCCGCACAGCGTAAGCTGGCGGTAGAGGTGCGCAACCCGTTGGTATCTGACCGCTGTACCCCCGGCAACCGCCACTCGGCTGGAGCGTCCGCTATGGCCCAGTTGTGCCAATTTGAGACTGTGGTGGTCATGGATCAGGCCGTGTATTCGCGCATCAACGCGTCAAGCCCCGCAATGACTGCTTGGGACTGCTCCTCCAGCCTCTGATAGCGGTCACGGGCTTCCGAAAGCTGTTGCTTTTCTAGGGCGATCAGCACATTGCGACCCGTAGTGTGGACCGGGCGGTGCAGGTCAAGCAGCTTCTTGAAAGCAGAAAGCGCCATCATGTGGTCGTCGGTGACATTGTCGTACCAACGGCCCAGACGGCAGGTGTGGTGGGTGCTCAGTTCCGACGGCAACAGCGCGACCTTGCCCTCCACCGCGTCTGCGATTCGTCTGACGAACTGCCGGTGATCCTCCTTGGTCGTCTCCAGTAGGCGGCCGATACTGCTCTTGGAAAGGGAATCGACCTTGGCAGTGGGCAGGGCTCCTTCGACGAAGTGCATATGGTAGAAGGCATCGGTTGCTGCCGAGATCTCGGCGCGAATTTCCACTCCGTCCCCTGGAATAACGAGCAGGACACTTGCCCCACGGGCCAGGGCCGAACCGCTAGGATTGGTGACCATGGCGCCGCCCTCAGACAGGTCATGGATCTGGGCCGTGATTACGCGTCCCCCTTGGCGGATCTCTGCGTCTAACATGGCAGCCCGGCGGGGACCCTTGCGCCGATTGGCGAATTCCGAGGAGGTACGTACCGCCTTAATCAGCAGCTTGCGCATACCGTTCAAGGATTCGTCCATGCGCACGGCACTTTCGTTGACCGCAACCGAGGCGTTGTCAGCCTTGGACACGCTGTCCTCAACCGAGCGCATGCGCCGCTTGACCTCTTCCGCCTGCTCAGCGGTGACCCCCACAGTGCGGGCGATCTCGCTAGTCGCGGCGGTCTGCTCCTCCACAGCCGCAGCGATGCCAGAGCTTACTTCCTCCATGCCATGGATCGCCTCAGACACAGTCGCCATCATGGCGGTGGTGTCGTTGGCGACCTCCTGGATGGTAGTAATTTTTTCGGTAATGTCCTCGGTAGCCCGTGCCGTCTGGTTGGCTAGATTCTTTACCTCGTTGGCCACCACCGCAAAGCCTTTTCCCGCCTCCCCCGCGCGGGCCGCCTCAATGGTAGCGTTCAAGGCCAGCAGGTTGGTCTGGGCAGCGATGTCGCGGATTAGGGCTAGGACGTCGCCGATCTCCTGTGCAGCTGAGCCCAACCGGACGATCACATGACGGGCGTCGCTCATGCTCGCCGCCGCCGACTGTGCGGCAGTCGAGGAGCGTCCAACCTGGGCGGAGATCTCGGCGATGGAGGCGTGCAACTCTTCCGCCGCCGCCGCTACTGTCTGTGCCGAGCACGATGCACTTTCCGCTGAGGATGAGGCGATCTCGGCGTCGGCGCTCACCTCCTGGGTGACACTTGACATAGTATGTGCGCTGTTAACTAGATCCTCAGTCAAGTGGGCGACGCTTTCCAGCGTGTCCGCCACCTGCTTATCGATCCGCTCGACCATGACGCCGATCCCCTGTTCCGCCTGTTCCAGGCGATGACAGGCGACATTGATGGCCTCCACATAGCCCCGGTAGTCGTTGTTCATGCCTTCGGGCCGGATGGTCCTCTTGAACCGGCCGTGAGAGGCCGCCTCCAGGGCGCCCCTGACCTCGCGTGCGAATGCTTCTACCTTATCGGCGGCAGCGTTGAAGTTCTCGCTCAGGGCATGGACGTCTCCGCCATCCGACAGCCAAACCATGCGGCTGTTGAGGTCGCCGTCTGCTAGGGCAGCCAAGGCCCTGGAGGCCTCACTCACGCGGGCAGCGCTCCTGCGGTTCCACAGGATTGCGGCCCCGGTGAGGGCGGTAGCAACCATGGCCAGGACCCCGGCCATGGTGTTGCCCGCCACAAGGCAGGCGATTCCCGCCAACATGGATGCCAGTCCAGCGGCGAGGCTCGCCGCGAAGGATTTAGAGAGAGAAGACAAGGTCTTCATAGGTCCCGCCTGCGCCAATGAATTTTCGATTGAGCATGTCCAGTCCTGCCGCCGCTGCGTCTTTGGGATTGCCAAACTTGGACTCTTCCTGCTTCAGCTCGCGATAAACCTCGGTGACGGTCTGCACAGCTTTGCGGATCGGGGCGCGGCGGCTGGAATGGAAGCCGATAATGGTGTTGTCCGCACCGAAGGTCGGCGTTACGTGGGCGAAAACCCAGTAATGGTCGCCATTCTTAGCCCGGTTGATAACGTAGGCAAAAATCTCGCTACCGTCTTGGATGGTGTCCCACAGCAGCTTGAACACCGCGCGCGGCATGTCTGGGTGGCGGAGGATGTTGTGGGGGCGCCCCAAGACATCGTTCTCCCTGTATCCAGCAATGTCGAGGAAGGTGCGGTTGGCGTAGGTTATCCGGCCGCCAGGATCTGTCTTACTGACTACGATGGCATCTGAGGCCAGAAAGCGTTCCTTACCGGTCAGTACGAATGTTTGTGGCTGAACCATGTGTCGTCGATCTCAACAGGAAATCCGCTGGAACCGCCCGTTTCGCCGAGCGATAGCCTAGGGTGTTGACGGTATATATCCTTCGCATCAGGGAGGGGAGTCAATGGATTGGTGCGTGGTCACCCCCACTTTGTGCCATGACGAGATGCCCACGTTGTATGCCTAGATCAACCCTCCCAAACTGGTCGGGGAAAGCAGACAGAAGGCTTGTTACGGTAGGGGAGCAGGGGTAGGCCTTAGCATAGGGGCGAGCCCACATCTTTCGTTTACATTCCATTTCTCGCAACCCCAAACCCCATTCATTTTTTTGCGGTACCATCCCGCTTGTGTATCGCGTGGGATTGTGAAAGCGCGCCGAATGGCATGGGGCATCTCATGGAAGAAAATAACGTCTCGTTGGAGAAAAACGACAAAACCGACAACTTTCTTCTGAACAAACTGGCCGAGGCTCGGCGGAACGTCATTTTCCTGCGCGACCGTCTTAAGGCTATGGGGGCGCTAACGCCAGTTGCCATTGCCTCTCTTGATCAAGCCGACGAGGCATATAGGGCATCAATTGAAATGGCGAGAAATATTAAATTCCTCCAGGCAAACACTGTTGCGAAGCTCGAAGCGCTTATGAGCAAGAGACATGACAAGTAAAACACCATAGAATATGGAAACTTTCTCTGAATAGAATGCTTTTTAGAGAGGAGTTTCTCAGATATGGCGCTCATTTTGTCAGTGAAAATCGATGTATCAATCCGCAAATCCCTCATTCTATAAATAATAACGTTATTCTTCATTGTGATTTTTGATAGCGCTGAAGCTTGTGTGATGGCTGCTGGCTCCATTATTGCCCCCCCGTCAGCCACGTATGCTATTGGACAGTCGGAGATATAGGGCGCAATGACATTTAAAAGATTCGACTCTGAAGGCGTTGTTGTTCTGCTGATCGATGATGACAGAACGACGATGATGCTGCTGTCGAAGGTTGTTGTCGCAATGGGAGCAACGGTGCTAACCGCTTCCGATGGAGCGCGAGGGCTGTCCCTGGCGCACGAGCACAAGCCGACAGCCATTATCTGCGATTATCATATGACGCCGGTCGGAGGTGCTTCCTTCCTGGCTGGGCTGCGAAATTCATCCGAAGACGATGTTTCAAAAATCCCGGTCATCATGTTTACCGCCGAAACCGACGAAGCGACCATGGCAAAGCTGAACCTACTCGGCGCCACCGAATGCATCACCAAACCGTTCAATCCGAAGGGGCTCTCCCAGACGCTGTACGCGGTGACCCATGTCTGCCACATGAGCTCATTGGTTGAGCCCCCCGATTTCCCCTGCCTTCCCAATGCGCAGGGCTGGAAAGACCCTGGGCAGGATGCCCTTCCCGAGTGGTCTCAGGAAATGTCGGTTGGGAATGACACCTTGGATGCCGACCACAAAGCGTTCTTTGAATTGGCGAGGAATATTTCGGAAGCCCTCCGCCATAAGGATGATAGCCACTTTACGATCGCTAGTTCCATGAACATGCTTGGGGAATATGTCGCAGGCCATTTCTACCGCGAGGAAAATGCCCTCAGAGCCCTAGGCTATAACAATCTGGCTCAGCACCATCACAAGCACAGGATGTTTCATGGTCGTATCAAGGCGATAGCGGAAGCCTACCAGCATGGGACATTTTCCGTTGTCGACAATCTGCCATCTTTGGTCACCGAATGGCTTCGCCAGCATATCATGGTCGAAGACATGCAGTATAAGCGCTGGATGAGAGATTCCGCCGTGGACAACCGTCCTCTTGGTCTTCTGGCATTGGAGGCTGAAGATAAATATTCAGCCTAAGAGCCTGCATGCCTGCATGCCTGCGTGACCAAGGTTCTTGGCTGTTGGACGACGAGAATAAGGGCGGCTCAATCTTTCGGATGAACGATTTGGATCATGCTGGGCCATTTTGTCGCAACAAGGCAGGCGACCGCAGTGGCCCCGGCCACTGTTTGTCAGCGAGAACGTCCGCTAGGCATGTTCATTGCCAATTACGGCCATCTAGCCATTAATTGTCACCGTTCCCCCCCCCTGTTCTGCTGCGGCAGCTCCTCAATGGCGGCGTCGAACACCATGGCCCAGATCTCCCACATCCAGCCATCCACGGTGTGCTGCCGCTAGACAAGATCATTCCCACCAACGAGCCGCAGCTAGGCGGCAATGCCATCAGTGACGAGGCGGCGGACGAGGGTGACGACCTGCTGACTGGCTCATGAGGGTCAGGTAGAGCCTGTTGGCCCCGGCTCAGCATGTAACCGCTGTCCCTCCGACAGCGGTCACTCAGAATCCGCGTACCCATCCGGTGAAGGCCACAGGGGGGCTGATCCTTATGCCGCGACGGCTGGGACGGTGGCCTTCCGCCAGTTCCAGGGTAATAGCTCGCCGAGGCGGCTGGCCGGGTGATCCGCGATGCGGCGCAGCACATCAGCGAGCCACGCTTCGGGATCGACGTCATTGAGCTTGCATGTAGCGATGAGGGTATAGACGGCGGCGGCGCGTTCGCCGCCACGGTTCCGATCCTGCGAATAGCCAAGCCTTCCTGCCGACCGCAATTCCTCTCAGCGCTCGCTCGGCCGCGTTGTTGGTGAGGCAGATCCTGCCGTCTTTGAGGAATCGGGCGAATGCGTCCCATCGCTTCAGCATGTAATCCATGGCCTTGGCTACGTCGTTGTGACGGGACAATCGGGCGCGCTCCCGGCGCATCCAGGCTTCGAGGTCATCAACCAGCGGCTGGGCGTCCCGTTGGCGGTGTGCCAGCCGCTCCGCGACGGTCAAGCCGCTGATCGCCCGTTCGATGTCGAATATCGCGTCGATCCGCCGCACCGCCTCCAGCGCCAGCGGCGCGATCGGCTTGGCCGAGGCGACGTGCTTGGCCACGTCGGCCAGGACGAAGAACTTGCGCCTGGAATGAGCCCAACACATCGCCTCGGTAATCGGGCCGGGTCGTCGATTCGGATCGTACAGGTCGTTGTAGCCGGCATAGGCGTCGGCCTGCAGGATTCCGGCATAGCCGACGAGATGCCGGGTCGGATGCTCGCCCTCCCGATTGGCCGAATAGTAGAACAATGCGGCCGGCGGCGCTGGCCCGCCAAAGGGGCGGTCATCGCGGACATAGGTCCATATCCGGCCGGTGACGGTCTTCATCTTGGCCAGCACCGGCACCGTGGTGTCGTCGCCATGGACGCGATCCCCGGCAAAGATGTGGTGGCGGATCAACTCGACCAGCGGGCTCAAGGTGGCGGTGGCGGCGCCGATCCAATCGGCCAAGGTGGAGGTGTCCAGTGCGATGCCCTCGCGGGCGAAATCGCCGCTCTGGCGGTTGAGCGGCAAGTGGTTGCCGAACTTGCCGTAGAGGATCATCGCCAGCAGGCTGGCGCCGGCCCGGCCTCGCGCGATGGGATGGAACGGTGCCGGCGGCTGGGTGATCGTCTCGCAGGAGCGGCAGCTGAACTTCTCCCGCACCGTCTGGATCACCTTCCATTGGCGCGGCACCACCTCCAGCGTCTCGGTGACGTCCTCGCCGATCTTGACCAGCTTGCCCCGGCAGCACGGGCATTCGCTCGGCCCCGGCAACACCACCCGCTCGCGTGGCAGATGGGCGGGGAGCGGTGCCCGGACCGGCTTTTTACGGCTGAAGCTCCGCACCACGCTGGTGTCCTGGCCAGCCGCCGCTGCCGCGGCTTCGGCGGCGCATTCGTCCTCGGTGGCTGTCGCCTCCAACTCTTCAAGTTGGAGCTCGAGCTGGTCGAGCAGCTTGGCCCGCTCCGCCGATTGGCCGTACTTCTCGCGCTTCAGCTTGGCGATCTCAAACTTGAGATGGGCAATCATCGCCTCCATGCCCGAGTTCAAAGCACGGGCGGCGCGAAGCTCGGAGCGCCCGGCCAGAACCAGCGCCTTCAGCGCGGCAATGTCATCGGGAAGATCGGCGGGCTCGGTGTCCATGCCCGAATTTTGCCCCAACCACGCCGAAAAAGTCGTGGGGAATATTGCTCATCACATTGAATTTATTCATTGAATCTGGCATTATCGGATTGTTCGATGGAGCTTCAACCGGCGGCGACCGGACGCCAGGTCGATTGCGGATTGCGCCAGTCAATACCGTCGAGCATGTAGGCCAACTGCGCCGAAGTGATCGCCACGATGCCGTCGGTCGGCGATGGCCAGATGAATCGGCCGCGCTCCAGCCGCTTGGCGTAAAGCGACATCCCGACCCCGTCATGCCAGATGATCTTCAAAAGATCGCCCCGGCATCCGCGAAAGGCAAAGAGATCGCCAGCATGGGGATCGCGCCCAAGTCCCTGCTGAACCAGCAGCGCTAGGCCATTCATGCCGCGCCGCATGTCGGTCCGCCCCACCGCCAGCCAGACCCGGACGTTGCTCGGCACCGGGATCATCGGCCGAGCGCCTTGACCACCGCAGCCGCCAGCTCCGGCGGTGTCGATGCAGGGATCCGGATCCGCATGTTGGCGAACTCGACCTCCATCACCGCCATGCTGGCCGAGACAGGGTGAGCGGCGGCCACGACTTCGTCCGCCATCACCACTACCGGCGCGAATTCGGGCGCCGCGATACCCTCCTGGCGTCGCCAACGATAGATCAGGCTCGGGCAAACATCGGCCTGCCGCGCCACCTCCCTGACCACCGCGCCAGGCGCGAACGCCGCCGCGACAATCGCGCGCCGCTCGCCTTCGCTCCAACGCCGCCGCCGCTCAGGACCCGACAGGATATGGACTTGCCCCATGGCATATTCTCCAGCACCGGTGCAAACCACGGTGTTTGCACCGGTGCTGATTACGTCAGATCACGCGGGCGCGCGGTAGGTGGCCTTCACCGGACGGGTACGAATCCGCCACCTATATCACACTTCCAATTATCAAACTCCTGGACCAGATCGTGCTGTTCCATCTACGCGCCTGCGCAGGATTTCGATTCCTGGTGAGTCCATGGTGAGTCCATGGCGATTATCCAAACGCAAAAAGCCGCCCCTAGGGGCGGCTAATTGTTTGATATTTCTATCTAATTTGGTTGCGGGGGCAGGATTTGAACCTGCGACCTTCAGGTTATGAGCCTGACGAGCTACCGGGCTGCTCCACCCCGCGGAAAAGTTTTAGGCCCGGTTTTTGACCGGGCCTAGGCGTTTGTATCGTGATTAGGTTTACTTACATTCTTGGAAGACCTGGCAGCGACCTACTCTCCCGTGCCTTAAGACACAGTACCATTGGCGCTGGGGATTTTCACGTCCGAGTTCGGGATGGGATCGGGTGCAGGCTCCCCGCTATAACCACCAGGTCGTCGAAGAATGTAAGGTTTTTCTGATCCGCGTGCAGCGCTGTATTTCGAAGAGTGTCATTGATATCGGGCTTGCCGCTAGTTAGGAGCGATCAAGCCGATCGAGCTATTAGTATGGCTTAGCTTCATGTGTTACCACACTTCCACACGCCACCTATCGACGTCGTGGTCTACGACGGCTCTGATAGGGAAACCTTGTTTTGAGGGGAGCTTCCCGCTTAGATGCTTTCAGCGGTTATCTCGTCCGTACGTAGCTACCCGGCAATGCCATTGGCATGACAACCGGTACACCAGAGGTACGTCCATCCCGGTCCTCTCGTACTAGGGACAGGTCCTCTCAAGTTTCCGACACCCACGGTAGATAGGGACCGAACTGTCTCACGACGTTCTAAACCCAGCTCACGTACCACTTTAATCGGCGAACAGCCGAACCCTTGGGACCTGCTCCAGCCCCAGGATGTGATGAGCCGACATCGAGGTGCCAAACCTCCCCGTCGATGTGGACTCTTGGGGGAGATCAGCCTGTTATCCCCGGCGTACCTTTTATTCGTTGAGCGATGGCCCTTCCATGCGGGACCACCGGATCACTATGACCGACTTTCGTCTCTGTTCGGCTTGTGGGCCTCACAGTCAGGCGAGCTTATGCCATTGCACTCGACAGCTGATTTCCGACCAGCTTGAGCTCACCATCGCGCGCCTCCGTTACTCTTTAGGAGGCGACCGCCCCAGTCAAACTACCCACCATGCAGGGTCCCGGGCCCGGTTTCACGGGTCGCGGTTAGATACCAGGAAACAAAAGGGTGGTATTTCAAGGATGGCTCCGCACCAGCTGGCGCCGATGTTTCATAGCCTCCCACCTATCCTACACATTCATTCCCTAGTACCACTGCAAAGCTGTAGTAAAGGTGCACGGGGTCTTTCCGTCTAGCCGCGGGTACTCCGCATCTTCACGGAGAATTCAATTTCGCTGAGTTGGTGTTGGAGACAGCGGGGAAGTCGTTACGCCATTCGTGCAGGTCGGAACTTACCCGACAAGGAATTTCGCTACCTTAGGACCGTTATAGTTACGGCCGCCGTTTACCGGGGCTTCAATTCAGAGCTTGCACTCCTCCTTTTAACCTTCCGGCACCGGGCAGGCGTCAGACCCTATACGTCGTCTTACAGACTTCGCAGAGCCCTGTGTTTTTAGTAAACAGTCGCCACCCCCTGGTCTGTGCCACCTATCCCTACTTGCGTAAGGACAGGTACCCCTTATCCCGAAGTTACGGGGTCAATTTGCCTAGTTCCTTCAACACCATTCTCTCAAGCGCCTTGGTATACTCTACCAGTCCACCTGTGTCGGTTTCGGGTACGGTCTATACGCTGGAGTTATTTCCTGGACCCTCTTCGCTGCACCCACAATCCGATAAGCAGGTACAACTTACGAAGGTCGTCACTTCCAGCAGGCCCACGAATATTAACGTGGTTCCCATCGACTACGCCTTTCGGCCTCGCCTTAGGGGCCGGCTCACCCTGCGCGGATTAGCCTTGCGCAGGAACCCTTGGACTTTCGGCGAGAGTGTTTCTCACACTCTTTGTCGCTACTCATGTCAGCATTCTCACTTCCGATACCTCCAGCGCCTCTCACGATGACGCCTTCGCAGGCTTACGGAACGCTCCGCTACCACGTGCCTTGCGGCACATCCGCAGCTTCGGTGTATGGCTTGAGCCCCGGTACATTTTCGGCGCAGGATTGCTATTAGACCAGTGAGCTATTACGCTTTCTTTAAAGGATGGCTGCTTCTAAGCCAACCTCCTGGTTGTTTTGGCCTTCCCACATCCTTTCCCACTTAGCCATAACTTGGGGACCTTAGCTGGCGGTCTGGGCTGTTTCCCTCTCGACAATGGACCTTAGCACCCACTGTCTGTCTGCCAGATAGTACTCACCGGTATTCGGAGTTTGGTTAGGTTTGGTAGGTCTTTGGGACCCCCTAGCCCATCCAGTGCTCTACCCCCGGCGGTATTCGTCTGACGCGCTACCTAAATAGCTTTCGCGGAGAACCAGCTATTTCCGAGTTTGATTGGCCTTTCACCCCTATCCACAGATCATCCCCGACTTTTTCAACAGGCGTGGGTTCGGTCCTCCAGTGGGTGTTACCCCACCTTCAACCTGTCCATGGATAGATCACTCGGTTTCGGGTCTAATGCATGCAACTCGACGCCCTATTCAGACTCGCTTTCGCTGCGCCTACACCTACCGGCTTAAGCTTGCTGCATACACTAACTCGCTGACCCATTATACAAAAGGTACGCCGTCACCCTTCAAGAGGGCTCCGACTGCTTGTAGGCATTCCGTTTCAGGTACTGTTTCACTCCCCTTGTCGGGGTGCTTTTCACCTTTCCCTCACGGTACTAGTTCGCTATCGGTCACTGAGGAGTACTTAGGCTTGGAGGATGGTCCCCCCATGTTCAGACAGGATTTCACGTGTCCCGCCCTACTCAAGGCTGATACTCGGTTTACTCCTACAGGGCTATCACCTGCTATGGCCCGACTTTCCAGACGGTTCAGATTATGTAAGTACCAGCACTGGCCTGGTCCGCGTTCGCTCGCCACTACTAACGGAGTCTCGGTTGATGTCCTTTCCTCGGGCTACTTAGATGTTTCAGTTCGCCCGGTTCGCCTCCTGAACCTATGTATTCAGTTCAGGATCACCTTACGGTGGGGTTTCCCCATTCGGATATCCACGGATCAAAGCCTGCTCTCGGCTCCCCGTGGCTTTTCGCAGAGTGCCACGTCCTTCATCGCCTCTCAGTGCCAAGGCATCCACGAAATGCCCTTATTGCGCTTGATCGCATCCTAACCAGGGACAAACCCGATAGTCAGGACACTCTTTACTTGAGAAATTCAGCGATACCACTCATGCAAACCAAACCATCACTGGCTCGGCCCACATGGCAGATCAGAAAAACCTATTCACGATGACAAAGAGCCTTGCACCAAGCATGGTGCAAAAGCCTTCGACAATGTCGACGGCAAGGAAGTACCACTTCCACACGAATGAACCAGAGCAAGCGCATCGGCGATCCACCGTCTCCACCTGTTTGGTGGAGCCAGTCGGGATCGAACCGACGACCTCAAGCTTGCAAAGCTAGCGCT